>JBEBRS010000008.1:0-35677 GCA_040394705.1 Leadbetterella byssophila | reverse complement strand
CACTACGCTGTCGCCCAACACCGCCACACCGCGGAAATCGAGGTGGCTGAACTCTTCCGGGCAGCGGTTTTCCCAGGTTTGTCCCCCGTCTGTGCTTCTGAAAATACTGCCTTTTGATCCCGAAATCCAGATGTTTTCCGGGCCGGAGGCGTCCAGCGCCCGAATAGAAGGCTCTCCCGGCAAAACAGAAACGGCCCATTGCGCCGGCGCCCACAGGCTATGCAGAATAAAAAGGGACAGGAGTATAATTTGCTTCATAATGTGTAAATTGGGCTATTAGATATTAGACATTAGCTATTAGATATTAGACATTAGCTATTAGACATTAGCTATTAGATTTCTAACATCTAACATCTAACTTCTAATATCTAACATCTAACACCTACTTTAACCGTTTGCGCTCATTTTCGCCGTGAATATAGGGAATAGCAACGAATACCTGGATATTTTCCTAAATTTGCACGATGTATTTTCGGATCGCCCTTTTTTTTCTTACCCTGCTGGGGATGCCCCTGATGGCCCAGTATCCTGCTCCCCAGATTGTAGTGGGGCCGGAAAGGATTTCCATGCACGGGCAACTGAAAGTGACCGTTACGGTATACGGACCCGATTATGCGCTGGATGATTTTCCGGAACTCGCCGGTTTTGAACGGGGCAAGCGCACCGTGACCCACGGAGAGGCTTTGCTGGAAGGGAAAACCACCGAGTTTCATACCATTACCAAATACTACACGCCCATTGAAGGAGGGGAATTTCTTATCCCGGCTTTGGAGATTGAAGTCAACAAGGAAATGTTTCGGTCGGAAGTTACCCGCGTTATCGTGGAAGACGATGAAGAAGGCTACGCCGAGCTTACAATGGATATAGACGACGCCGATTTTGTGGTGGAATGCTCCAAAAGAGAGATATTCACCGGCGAAGGCGTCAAGATCCGCCTGTCTTTCTACTCATCGGCCAAGAATACGGTAGGCTGGCAGTTCCCGCGCGATATCGGCGACCAGGTGGAGGCGCTGGCCCGGAAGATAAAACCCGAAAACAGCCTGGAAAGCCGCAACATCATCAGCTCCATACGTCAGCGGGAAGAATACATCAAAGAAGAAAAGTATTTTGTCTATGACCTCTTTGAGGCCGTTTATTACCCCCTGAACAACCACGATTTGCGTATTCCGGCCCTTACCCTGCGCATGAACAAGGGAGAAGACCAGACGGCCACCCTGCGCTCCAGGGCCCGGGTGGTGCGGGTAAAGGAACTTCCCGATCACCCCCTGAGAGATAAGGTTCCCGTGGGGATTTTCCGGCTCAAGGAAACGGTACAGGGAGGAAAGGAAAAGCAAACCGGTGAAAGTTTTGACTATAGTATTACGGTAGAAGGACAGGGGAATATGGATGTGCTGAATTTCGGAAAGATCGGGAACAACGAAAACCTCGATTTTTTTGAGTCGGGAGTCCGCCTTCAGCAGGAGGGAGGAAAACTGGCCGGCGTCAAGACTTTTCACTACAAGATCCTGCCTAAAATGGCGGGGGAGTATGATTTGGGAACCTATTTTTCCCTGATTTGCTTTAATATCAAAACCGCCCGTTACGACACCCTCACCGGGGTAGAGCGCATACAGGTAAGCGGGAATACCATTGTGTCGAAAAACAGCCTCGTCAAGGATATTTATACGGGCATCGATGATCTTCGCACCGATACGAACGAATTCAATGCAAGGAGCTTTCTCCGGTTCTTTGCCAATTTTATACTGGTTTTTATGGTAATGACACTAATCTATATCTGGAAGAAAAAATGAGCAGTACATACGGTAAAATATTCAAGATTTCCACCTTCGGGGAGTCGCACGGAAAAGCGATAGGCGTAGTGATTGACGGGTGTCCGGCGGGCGTTGATTTTAAAGAGGAAGACATACAGCAGGAGCTGGACAGGCGGAAGCCCGGGCAATCGAGAATCACCACCCAGCGCAAAGAGTCGGATAGTTTCCAGGTATTGTCGGGTGTTTTTGAAGGAAAAACCACGGGTACACCCCTTGCACTGGTGATCTTTAATGAAGACCAGCGCAGCAAAGATTATAGTCATATCGCCGATAAATACAGGCCTTCCCATGCCGATTTCACCTATACTGAAAAATACGGTATACGCGACTATCGGGGCGGAGGCAGGAGTTCGGCGCGGGAAACCGCCGCGCGCGTGGCCGCGGGTGCCGTGGCTAGGGGGATTCTCCGCGACGCGGGCGTGGAAATATACTCCTATGTCTCCCGGGTAGGGCGACTGAAACTGGATAAGTCATACCAGGAGCTGGATCTCAGTCGCATAGACGATAACGACGTTCGCTGTCCTGACGAACCCACCGCTCAGAAAATGTTCGACTACATCGACGAGATCCGGAAAGCCGGAGATTCGGTAGGCGGAGTCATTACCGGAGTGATCAAGGGGGTGCCTCCGGGCTGGGGCGAACCCGTGTTCGATAAACTCCATGCCGAGCTGGGCAAAGCCATGCTCAGCATCAATGCCGTAAAAGGCTTTGAGTACGGCAGCGGATTCGAAGGTGCCGAGCTGACCGGTTCCGAACATAACGACGGCTTTTATATGGAGCATGGGAAAGTGCTAACCCGCACCAATCGTTCCGGCGGGGTGCAGGGTGGAATTTCCAACGGGCAGGATATTTACTTCCAGGTGGCATTTAAGCCTACGGCGACCATCATGCGCGACCAGGAAAGTGTCAACGAAGCGGGTGAGGCGGTGACCGTTTCAGGCAAAGGCCGGCACGATCCCTGCGTTTTACCGCGGGCCGTCCCCATCGTTGACGCCATGGCCGCATTGGTGCTGGTAGATTTCATGCTCCGGGCCAGGTCTGACCGGCGCTGAGTTTTATTTTTCCCGGATCACATACCCCATGCCCACCACCGTATGAATGATTTTGGGAGATCCGTGTTTGTCCAGTTTCTTGCGCAGGTAGTTGATGTATACGTCGACCACGTTGGTGCCCAGGTCGAAGTTGACCTCCCATACCTGTTCCAGGATTTCCTGGCGGGAATACACCTTATTGGGCATCTTCATCAGCAGCAGGAGCAACCTGAACTCCGTAGAGGTCAGCGCCACCTCCTGCTCATTCACCGTCACTATTTTGGAAGTATTGTTCACCACCACTCCCCCGAAGCGGTAAACCTCGGACCGGTCTTCTTCCGGATTTTGCCGGGCACGCCTCAGGAGTGAGTGAATACGGGCAATCAGTTCGATAAACTTGAAAGGTTTCACCAGGTAGTCGTCGGCCCCTTTGTTCAGGCCTTCCGCCACGTTTTCGGCGGTACCCAGGGCCGTCAGCAGGAGAATAGGGATATTGCTCACCGCCCGGATCCGGCTACAAACCTCCAGGCCCGGAATACGGGGGAGCATGAGGTCCAGGATAATCAGGTCAAACGGCTTTTCAAGGGCCAGGGCCAGTCCGCTCTCCCCGTCGGTGGCAATTGCGATGGAAAACCCCTCCTCTTCCAGTCCTTTTTTGACTACGGAACAAACCTGGTTGTCGTCTTCTATTAAAAGTATTTTCTTCATCCGGTATACATTTAGCGATCAGCCAGCTGTGGGCGACCAGCTGTGGGCGACCAGCTGTGGGCCATTCCTGACCGTTATGAACCGGTCACCCTACGCTTTCAGGTCAAAAATACGAAAAATCGGTTTCCCGGAAAGGTGTTTTTTTCTACGGACGCGTCCTGCTCTCCACAATGCCTGAAATACCGGTAAATTTTCGGTATAAGCGATGTTTACGCAACCGATTGCGTTGCGACTTGATTTATTGGGCATGGTTTTTGTAAAAATAAAAAAAACGGAACCTTCCGGGCGAAGGCCGGGGCAGAATAAAAATTTGGAATGGATTTATTAACAACAATTAGAGATACGGTTTCAGACACGGCCATCACCAACCTGGCGGCCTATTTGGAAGAAGATATTAACGGAACAAAGCTGGGCCTCAACCTCGGAATCGGAACTTTTCTGGCCGGGGTGATCCGATTTGCGTCCACAGACAAAACCGGCCGAGGCCTCCTGGGCATCCTGAACGGCGGCGGGCATACCGGCGACATCCTGAATAACTTTGAAACATTTTCCGGGAAACCTGAAAAATCAAAACTCCTGGAAACCATCGGGAGCAATATTGTGAATCACTTCCTGAAAGAAAAATCAGAAAGTTTAATTGATAAGATCGCAGGGCACGCAGGCATACGGAACAGCAGTTCCTCTACCTTACTGAATCTGGCCGCTCCCCTGGTACTGGGTTTTCTGGGCAAACAGGTAAGGGCAGAGAACCTTAGCGGGCTTGACCTGAAAGCCTACCTGAACAACGCCACAGCCGATGTGTCAGGATCGTTGCCGTCTTCTCTGCTCTATGCCCTTAACCTGCCCAAATTCAAGCCGGCCAAGACCTCGCCGGTAAGCCACTACCATGCCGTAAAAGAATTGAACAAAGATACAGGGAAGAAAAACTGGAACATGCTCTTGCCCTGGCTACTGCTCTTGCTGGTAGGGGTGATGATCTGGTATTTTTCACGCTCAAAGGAAAAGGTGGAACCCGTAGCTACCCAGGAAAGCCCCTTGCCCGAAATATTTTTACCGGTAGATACCGTTGTAGCCGAAAGTCCTGCTCCTGTGACTCCCGTTACCCCGACGCCCGACACCACCGCGCGCCGTATGCCGGAAACCCGCACCGAACCCGAGCCTTCCGCGCCTCCCGTAGAAGAACCGGTAGAAGAAATGGATACTACTCCCGCCGGACTAACCGCGGTTTCAGTAGGGGCTTTTGCCTCCCAAAGTGCCGAAGTAGTGAATACATCCGCCCTCCGCGCCCTCCTCACCTCCCTGCAAGGAAGCCGGAATAAACTGACGCTGACCCCTATGCGGGAATCCGGGTCTGTGGCGGTCGACCGCGCCTACGCCATCCGCGATTACCTCCTCGAAAACGGAATTGAATTCAGCCGCGTAGAAATTACCGCTCCCGCAAAAGGAAGGAACCCCAGCGGTGTGGCCTGGAAGATCAACCCGTAAAAGTTATTAAAGTGTAATTTTTTTCGAAGCGCGGCAGGTTGTAGTGACCTACGCGCTTTTTGTATTATATTTGCTCCTTGTAATCAATTATCGTCCGTAGGAAAGAGGTCAACCTTCCCGCTCTTAATACGTGGATATCACCGCTTTCAGCTATTGATACTAAATTTTAAACTTATGGAATAGCCCTTAGCATTCAGCTATCAGCCGGGCGGGCGACGCTTCGCTGGCGTACCACTATCAGAAAACCGGTACACCAACTGGCGGCTAGGCGCCCAATGAATAAGGTGGTCTACCACTAAGGCTAATGTCTAACGTCTAATAGCTAAAAATTAAACTTATGAAAAAAATAATTTTCGCACTCAGCGTTTTCATCTCCTCCACACTCGCGGCCCAGGACCTTAAAACGCAGTTCAACTGGTATAACCTGGACCTGCAAGAAAACGGGGTGCGGGGAATCAGCACAGAAAAAGCTTATCGCGAATTGCTGAAAAACAAAAAACACCAGACCGTGACGGTAGGAGTAATTGACTCCGGTGTAGACATCTACCACGAAGACCTCAAAGCCAATATCTGGCAAAATGCCGGGGAAATACCCGGGAACGGGATCGATGACGACAAAAACGGGTTCATCGACGATATCCACGGCTGGGATTTCCTTGGAAACGCAGCGGGGGAAGACGTCCATTCCGCCCAACTGGAAACCGTGCGGATCTACAATGCCCTGAAAGAAAAATTCGGAGAGAACCCTTCGAAGAAAAAAATCAAAAAGAATAAGGCAGACTATGAACTGATGAACAACCTCCGGGAAGGCATAGAAAAAGACCGGAAAGAAGCCGGCCAGTACCTGCCCATGTACCGCAACATGCTCACCGCCATGGAAGAAGCCGAAACCCTGCTCAAGGCGGCTTCAGGACAGCAGCAGCTGACTACCGAGGTGGTAAACGGACTGAAAGTGGAAGACCTGGACAGGAAAGGAAGGGCCGCCCGCGAGATGTGGTTACAGATGAGCCGGATGGGCGGCATCAACGACCTCAGAAGAGGAGTGGAATATTTTGAAAGTAAACTGAATTATACACTCAATTACGATTATCAGCCCCGGGCCCAGGTGATGGGCGACAACCCCGCGGCACTCGAATACGGGAAATACGGAAACAATGAAGTGGTAGGGCCAGACGCCCTGCACGGAACCCACGTGGCGGGAATTATCGGGGCGGACAGAACCAATGACAAGGGCGTTCTCGGCGTAGCCAACGATGTAAAAATTATGGTAATAAGAGCCGTTCCCAACGGCGATGAACTCGACAAAGACGTGGCCAACGGCATCCGGTATGCCGTGGATAATGGCGCCCGCGTCATTAATATGAGCTTCGGGAAAGCATACTCCCCCGAAAAAAAATGGGTGGATGAAGCCGTGAAATATGCCGATTCCAAAGGCGTTCTGCTGGTAGCCGCCGCCGGAAACGACAACTCGGATGTAGACGCCACCCCACAATACCCCAACCGCATCAGCCTGAAGGGAGAAGAATACAAAAACTGGATTTCTGTAGGCGCCCTGAACTTTGAACCGGGAGAGAAAATGGTAGCCACCTTCTCCAATTACGGAAAAAAAGGAGTGGACGTTTTCGCGCCCGGCGTAGCCATCTACAGTACCACCCCGGGGTCGGCCTACCAGGAGCTTGACGGCACCAGCATGGCCTCGCCCGTAGTGACCGGACTGGCCGCGTTGCTCTTCTCCTATTTCCCTGAACTTACCCACTACCAGGTCAAAGACATCATCCTCAAATCCGCGGTAAAAATACCCGGACAGAACGTCAGCGTAGACGAGAAGCCCGTTGCGTTCCAGGAGATCAGTACTACAGGTGGGGTGGTAAACGCGTATGAAGCGGTTAAAATGGCACTGGAATTAACCACCGTAAAATAAATGAATTTCCTTCTTTTTGACACCCCGAAATACAGAGATTATCTTAAACCCCTCACCCTTACACGACCCATTGCCGACCTGCGCTGCGGAATTCTTACCCTCCGTGAAAAATGGGAGTATAGGGTAAAAAACAAAGTTTCCGTTTTGTCGGAAACGTATTTAAAAGAAAAATATCCGGCGCGGTACGAGGCCGATAACCTGTACGTCAATGCCTCCTGCCTGACCGATGACGCCCTGCTTGACCGGATACGGGGCCTGAATGCGGGAGAATATCTGTGTGCCGGCGAAAACCTGCTGGCCTACAGAACCGGTGAACACCTGGAATACGGATTCACCCCACCGCCTGGCGCCACCCCAATAGAATGGGAGCAGCCCGTTTCTCTCCTGGCCGAATTGCCCCATCTTTTCCTAAAAAACGGCACCCAGATTGAAGCCGATTTTGCCCTGCTGGTCGCTGACCGCACCTCCCGGAAAATCACGGACCCCTATACGGCCGTGTATGCGCCGGAGCGCGTCTTTGTAGGTGAGAATGTACAGGTGCGGGCCGCCGTGATTAACGCCGAGGCCGGACCCGTTTTCATCGATGACGACGCCATTATACAGGAAGGCGCCATTATCATTGGCCCCGCCGCTATCGGCCGGAACGCCATGGTGGCATTCGGCGCCCGAATCCGTTCCAATACTACCCTGGGTCCGTACTGCCGCGTAGGCGGCGAAGTAGGAAACTCCGTATTTCACGCGTATTCCAACAAGGCCCACGACGGCTTCCTGGGGAACTCCTATATCGGAGAATGGTGCAACCTGGGGGCGAATACCAGTAATTCCAACCTGAAAAACAATTATAAACCGGTCTGCCTGTACACTTACGCCTTGCAGGAATATTACGATACCGGCGAAGTATTCTGCGGTACCTTCATGGGCGACTATACCAAAGCCGGTATCAGTACCATGTTCAATACCGGTAGCGTGGTGGGCGTCTGCGCCAACGTGTACGGCAGCGGTTTCCAGGAAAAATATATTCCCAGCTTTACCTGGGGCGGGAAAGCGGAAGGGTACCAGCCTTACCGCTTCGAAAAGGCCATCGAAGTGATCAACGCCACCATGCAGCGGCGGTCTCAGGTACTCGACGAGCAGGATTTGACCCTATTAAGATACATTGCGGAAAATCACTTATGAGATTTGCGGAAATACCGGGCTTGAACGAAGTAAAAGAGCGGCTTGCCGACTCCGTAAGTAAGGGAAATGTGGCCCACGCGCTCCTGTTTGACGGACGGAGCGGAAGTGTGGCGCTCCCCCTGGCCCTGGCATTCGCTACCTACGCCAACTGTGAAAACCGGAACGGAAACGACTCCTGCGGACAATGCCCTACATGCAGTAAATATGACAAACTCATTCATCCCGACCTTTCCTTTACCTTTCCTACCGCAGGAGGGAAAAAGGTGTTGTCTGAGAATTTTATGACCGAATGGAGGGAGTTTGTGCGGGAAACACCTTTCGGTACTTATTCCGACTGGTTGAACCACATCCAGATCAAGCAGGGAAATATCCCGGTGGAAGAATCCCGGCAGATTATCCAGAACCTCTCTCTGAAATCGTACGAGGGAGGGTATAAAGTAGTACTGATATGGCATGTGGAAGCCATGGCACCGCCCGCGGCCAATGCCCTGCTTAAAATCCTGGAAGAACCGCCCGGAAAAACCTTGTTCCTCCTGGTGACCTCCGATTATAACCGCCTGCTCCCCACCATACAGTCGCGCGTGCAGCGTATAGCCGTCAGGGAACTGGATACGGAGGAAATGGTACCTTTCCTGACAGATAAGTTCGGGCAGACCCGCGAACGGGCCACCCGGATCGCCTTCCTGACCGACGGGAACGTGAATGCGGCCCTCGGACTGCTGGGGCAGGGAGAAACCGACTACAAAGAGTGGTTCGCCAACTGGATGCGGTTTTGCTTTGTCTTCGACCTGGCGAAGTTAGTGCCCCTGGCCGACGACTTCGACGGGTTTTCGAAAGAAGAGCAAAAATTTATCCTCGAATACGGACTGAAAATCCTGAGAGAAATTTACCTCGAAAATATAGGCCTCGGAACCATGATTAAACTGGAAAACGAGGAGCTGACCTTTGTGCAGAAATTCTCCAAAGTCTTCCGTTTTGAAAATATTGACCGCATCTCAGAGGCCATGTCAGAAGCCATGCTGCATATTGAACGGAATGTCCGCGCGAAAATCGTATTCATGGACCTGTCACTCACCATGGCTGCCCTCATTAAAAAATAAAATCATTCAGGAAGCCGCATGTGACTTCCTTGACTTTCTGGCGTCTAAATGAAAAATCCCGGCCGGTTTCCGGTAGGGATGAATAGGATTCATTAAATCTTTTAGGACATGCTGGCAAATTTTGAAATGATTTTTAGCAGGTTAGACGCTTTGTTTATTTTACCCTTGCTGCTGGTGCTTTTTACATACGAAGCCATCAGCCTGATGAAATCCAAAAGGGTCAACAAATAAGATATTCTATAATGGTTAGGGTTAATTGCAAAGGGCCGGCAGGTTATGCCGGCGTTTTTGTTTATTGGGGTTTCGGGTTCGGAACTTTCAACATTTCTGGCAAAAGCATAGATTAACTCGTAAATTTGCTGAATTTTTAGAGAGGATATGCTGAATATTAACAACCTGTCATTCTATTTTGGAGGCAGGGCTATTTTTGAAGACGCCAGTCTACAGGTAAAACCCAAAGATAAAATCGGGCTGATCGGGCTAAACGGGAAAGGGAAGTCCACCCTTTTAAAGCTGATTGTAGGAGAATATCAGCCCGATGCGGGAAACATTTCCAAATCCGGCGATTGTACCATCGGTTTTCTCAACCAGGATCTGCTTTCTTACCAGACCGAAGATTCCATACTTACCGTAGCCATGGAAGGCTTTGAGCGAGAACTTCAGCTTCAGAAAGAGATAGACGCTGTACTCCGGGAAATGGAAGTCAATTACCGCGACGAGCTGGTAGAACAACTGGGAGAATTGCAACATGAATTTGACCTGCTTGACGGCTATTCCATACAATCCAAAGCCGAAGAAATACTGGAAGGGCTGGGTTTTCGTACCGAAGAGCTTGCCCAACCCCTCAAAAATTTCTCGGGAGGATGGCGTATGCGGGTAATGCTGGCCAAGCTTCTGCTGGCCCGCCCTTCCGTGCTCCTGCTGGATGAACCCACCAACCACCTTGACCTTCCCTCCATACAATGGGTGGAAAAATACATCGCCAATTACGAAAATGCAGTAATTGTGGTCTCCCACGACCGGCAATTCCTGGATAATGTGTGCAATATTACGGTGGAAGTCACCCAGAATAAACTTATCTACTACCCGGGTAATTACAGCTTCTTTGTAGAAGAAAAAGCGCTGAGGAACGAGATTCAGAAAGGCGCTTTTGAGAACCAGCAGGCCCAGATCCGCCAAACCGAACGGTTCATAGAAAGGTTTAAGGCCAAGGCCACCAAGGCCCGTCAGGTGCAGTCGCGGGTGAAAGCCCTGAACCGCATGGATCTGATCGATGACGTGATTGATGAATCGGCGAAGGTGCATTTCCGTTTTAAGTTCGGAACCCAGCCCGGCCGGCATGTAATGGAACTGAACGGGGTGTCGAAAGCCTATGGCGATAAAAGCATTCTGAAAAATACCTCCGCCACCATAGAGCGGGGAGATAAGATCGTGCTGATCGGAGCCAACGGAAAAGGGAAATCCACCCTGTTGAGGATCATCGCCGGCACCGAATCGATACAGGGGGAAAGAAAGATGGGGCATAATGTAAACTTTTCCTTCTATGCCCAGCACCAGCTGGAGTCCCTGCACCTTGACGAAACCCTTCTGGAAGAACTGAAATATGCCGACGGCTCCAAAACAGAAACCGAATTACGCTCTGTACTGGGCTGTTTTCTTTTTACGGGAGACGAGGTTTTTAAGAAAATCAAGGTACTCTCCGGGGGCGAGAAATCAAGGGTTGCCCTGGCCAAAATACTGATTTCGGAAGCCAACTTTCTCCTGCTTGATGAGCCGACCAACCACCTCGATATGCAGTCGGTGAATATCCTGGTGCAGGCCCTTGACCAATACGAGGGTACCTACGTGGTGGTTTCCCACGACCGCCATTTCATATCGCGGGTTTCCAACAAGGTATGGTATATCGAAGATCAGGAAATAAAACAGTACCCCGGCAGCTACGAAGAATTTGTAACCTGGATGGAAGAGCAGGGAAAAACCCTGGATGAACCGGTGAAGAAGGCGGCTCCGAAATCACCTGTAGCAGCAGTGGAGAAAAAGCCCGCAGCGCCGGCGGCCAACCTGAAAAAACTGGAAAAGGAAATCGGGCAGATTGAGGAGGAAATCGCGGAGAAAGAAGAAAAGGTGGCCCAATTGGAGCAGGAAATGACCCGTGAGGAAATATTTTCGGACGAAAGCAGACTGAAGGAAGTGAACGAACGTTATACCGAATTTAAAGGCCGGTTGGATGACCTGCACGAACTTTGGGAAACCAAAGTAACCGAACTGGACGAAGCCCGGTAAGCTGAAAATAACACGCCATGCCTAAACGCTTGTACCTCATGCTTTTCTTTCTGTGCTACGGGAATGTAGTGGCGCAGGAGATTATGGAAGAATTTACCTACACCGATGACCTCAAAAGTGTGACCTTATACGCGTTTACCCGCGGAGGAAGGGCAGAATTGAGGTACCTTAATCCGCCGGTAGCCGATCTGCAGAATCCTGATCAACAGATTGTTCTGGAACTGGATGACCTGAGGGCCAGGTACTCCCAGTTTAAAGTGAAGATTGTACATTGCGAAACCGACTGGCGCCGCTCCGGCTTGCTGGATATGGAATACCTCGACCAGATCAACGAGTTTTTTATCGAGGATTTTAATGTTTCCCAGAACACCAAGGTGCCGTATTATCATTACCGGTTTGTGGTACCCAAACCCCGTATATCCGGTAATTTTATTCTGCAGGTGTTTGAAAATGACGAACCGGTGCTTCAGCGGCGGTTCTGGGTGTATGAAAATCTGGTCAATATCGCGGCCTCGGCCAATTCGGCCCGCGATCCGGAGTTCTGGAAAACCCATCAGCAACTCGACCTGAAAATCGACCTGGCCAACTACCGGGTGGGTATTCCCCGCCGCGAACTGAAGGCCTTTGTACGCTTTAACCGGCACGAATGGAAAGTGATCCATACCGATGACCTGGTCAATTCCGGGAGCCGCGCATTTACGCTGGCCCCCTTCAATAACGCCTATCTTTTTCCTGCCGGGAATGAATACCGGTACCTCGACATCAGCAGTAATTTCAGCCGCGGTCAGAACGTGAAAGAAGTGATCCGCGGCAGACCCGATGAGGTCTTTACCGCTCCCCAGCGAAAACGGGCCGGAACCAACTTTGTGGAGGCCTACGATAACGACGGCGGATGGGTCATCTCTAACCGTGACGGAGGCGATGCCGACCTGGGTTCGGATTATATGGAAGTGAATTTTTACCTCGAAGAAGGAAGTTATCCTGACGGTACAGAACCCGTTCTCTTCGGACAGCTCACCGACTGGAACTACCTTCCCATGGAATTTGATCCGGAATCCGGCTTGCTTCATCAAAGCCTGTGGCTGAAAAACGGGGTATATGATTTCGCATTCGCTTTACGAAATACCTCCACCGGGGAAGCAGACCCCGCCTATTTCGAAGGAAACTTTCAGCAGGCGGGCAACACCTACGAGATCTTTGTATACTATGCGGTTCCCGGTCGGCGCTACACCAGCCTCATTGGTTATCAGATGACAAAGAAGTAAGACGGTCAGGAGTGGGGGATTACCATCCGCCACCGCCACCGCCCCCACCGCCGCCTCCGGAAGAGCCGCCGCCCCCTGATCCGCTACTGCTTGGGCTGACAGAGGAAGAACTGATGGTGCCGGTTAAGCCCTGGCTGAGACTTCGTGTGAGGTGACCGGAAAAATGAGTACTTCCCGTATACCAATGGTTTTCGTAAGGCTGAGCCTGGTTTTGCAGGCTTTGTTCAAACTTTTTTCCCCAGATGCCGTCTACCCCCAGCACCAGGGCGTAAGGCAGGTATTTCTCAAACAATTCAGGCGTCATACGGGGCGGATTATGGAACTGCAACAGCCGGCTCTCCGCTGCTTCCAGGTACATCTTAAAACCGTTGATCAGCGATTGCCGCGCCAGAAGTTCCGGGCTAGGCTGCTTGATCAGGTAGTTGAAAATGGCCATAAACGTGACCGATATCATCAAAAACAGGTAAGCCAGAAAAAATGCGTCAGGTGTACGGCGAGAGGTGAAATACCAGATCGTGACTACTATTCCCGTAAAAATAAGCGGGAACAGAACCATATACCGGGCTGCTTTTAAGCGAACACTCACCATCAGGATATGGGTGAACAAGGCACCCACATAGAGAAGTATGCCCAATACCCACTTGGTCGGATCATACAGGTGTATATGACTGTATAGCAACAGACCCCAGTAAACGATAGATATCCCCAGGAAGATCCGGGATACTTTTTTCCAATTATTTCCCTGGGTGATTTGCGGGCGGTGCGTATCCGTCATTTGCAGGTGATAAGTCTGAACGGCGCTGGCAATGGTACTGTTGTATTGGCCGTCAATGGTGGCAGTCTCTTTGCCCCCAAACAGATCATTCAGGAGTATGCTTTCTTCATCGGGAAGACGACTGTCTGCGGCTTTTAACTTTTTCAGGGTAAACTTCTTGTGACCGAGTCTTCCGCTTTTCGGGATTTCATGAATGGTCAGGTAGCCCTTCACCGCCAGGTTGATCAGGGAAGAGGAAAGAAAATTCTGACGGTACTTTCCGTGGTGCAAATAGCCCAGCGAGGCAGGAGAAAGTCCTTCGGGCACCTCAAACTGGGGGTACACGGTAGGGGTAGGGTGGTCGCGACCATAGCGGTTCCAAAGGGAACCCATCCAGGCAATAAGCGCCAGGCCTAAACCGGCCAGTATTTTCCACAGGTTCCCGGTTTTCAGCAAGGCAGGAATTTCGGGTTCATGGATCACCCCTTTCGTAAACCCGGTGGCTACCGTTAAACCCTGGTAAGGCCTGAGGTTCTCGGCCGTCCAGCCCATACCATGGGGAAGGAGGTCTGCCGTTTCACAATTCTGTGCGGTGCTGCCCGCTTCACCGGTATAACAGCTGTGTTGAAGGATGTAGGCATTTGCAGGGAGAACCACTTTCGCCTGCACCCGGTCGATGGGAAAAACCCAGTCGGTTCCCGTGACATTCCAGTACAGCTCATCAAAATTTTCAAAGAAACCTATCTGCCGGTAAGTATCATAGACAATTTCATACTCGTAAACTCCCGGAGATAAAAAGACATCTTCGTCACCGATATAAATCAAGTACGCATCGTTTTCACGCTTGGTATGATACTTTTCCTTCTCTCCGTTTTTCCTGACTGAGCGCACGTTATAGCGTACGGCAATGTCTCGTCCGTTAATCTCCCTGCGTGCCGGCAGTGTCCGGAAAATTCCTCTTTGGATTTGCACGCCCAGGGCATTGACCCGTATGGTCTCGGTGACCGTGAGCGTAGCCGAGGTGTCTACCCGCAGTTCTACATCGTAAAGAAGGATACGCTCCGTGTCCTGAGCAGAACTGGGCAGAAAGGCCAATAGCAGGAGGAGCAGAATAACCCGTTTCATGGCTAAAATTTCACTTGGGGAACATTCCGCTCATCGGGGTTGCTAAGCTCAAAATACGCTTCCGGCGTGAAATTAAACATTCCCGCCAGTATATTGCTGGGGAAAGACTCCACCACCGTATTGAAATCTCTCACGGTGCCGTTGTAGTAGCGCCGTGATTTCTCCACATCGCCCTCAATGGCAGCCAGCTGACCCTGTAGCTGGAGAAAATTGGTGTTGGCCTTCAGGTCAGGGTATTGTTCGGCCAGGGCAAACAGGCGGGTAAGGGCGGAGGTCAGTTGAGACTCTGCCGCCTCCACTTCTTTGACACTCCCTCTGCCTGTGGCCTGGTTTCGGGCATCAATGACAGATTGCAGGGTTTCCTTTTCGTGGGAAGCATACCCTTTCACCGTTTCCACCAGGTTCGGGATCAGGTCGTGACGTTTTTTCAACATCACATCTATACTGCTCCAGCCCTCTTTGACCAGATTACGTAAGCGGATCAGGGTATTATATATGGACACACCATAGATAAGCAGCAAGCCGCCAATCGCAAGAAGAATCAGGATAACAAACATACTATCTGTTGATTTACTGCGGTTAAGGTAGTAAAAAGATAGTGATTTGCAAAAATTATTTCTTAAAAGAACGATCCTACGGTAATTCCCACCGTACCTCTCGCCTGGCGGAAAGTTACGGAGTTATGGCTGTTGTCGTCCAGGATATACGGGTTGTAGACTCCTGTATTGATAAAGCGGGAATACGACAGGTCTACAAAAAAGTTGGAATTCCGGATACCTATCCCGGCGCTTCCGGCTACCGTATTTTTCTTTACATTGTAGTCTTCGGCGTAACGGAGGGGGTCATTCATGAATTGGATTCCGCCTCTCAGCCTTCCTATTCCTTTTCGTAATTCTATCCCGGCTTTCAGATTCACCACGTCCTTGTACTCGTCCTGGATCATGCCGTTCTGGTCATCCGACCAGAGGGCTGCGTCTTTCGCTTTGATGCCCATCCTGCTATAGCCCACATATTCGGCTTCCAGGCTTACTACACCTATTTTCTTAGGAAGAAAAGCGCTGAGGCCCGCATTGGCCCTCAGGGGAGAAACAATACGGTAATTGAACTCGTCAAGGGCGGTTCGTGCTTCGGTGTCGTACATTACCGCACCCGAGGTGACCGCGCTGACCCCGGCATATTGGATAAAACTGTCGGTTACCCACATCAGGGTAGGTGTGGTCACCGATGCACCGAAGTTCAGATAGTCATTTAAACGCTGAATAACGCCGAGTGTAAGGTTCAGACCGGTTCCGGTGATGCTTAACTCGTTATCGTAATACTGGGAATTAAGGTAGGTGGAGTTGGAAGGGAAACTTTCATCGTACTTGGTGGCGCGGTCAAAACGCAGGGTTTGAATGCCCAGGCCTGCGCCAAAGTAGGTTTTGTCATCGAAGTTAGCCCCGTAGCTGATGTTGAGCTGGCCCAGGTTCCCTGACTCGGTTACTTTTCCTGTCTGATGAATAGGCAGGGCGTCTTCATTGACAAAATATTGTCCGTCTTCGTAATACAAAAGTCCGCCCATCACGGCCATAGAATAGCCGTCTGGGGCGTTTCCGTACTCGTCGTAGTCGTCTGCGATCTGCTCAGGGGTCAGCCCTGAACCGTTGGCCATTTCCGCGAAAGAATCGGAGATGGAATGCGAGTTGTTCGTACCTCCGTACGAATAGGTATTGGAAAAATTGGAAAGGGTACTGTACGAAATGCCAATCACGCTTTTTCTCAGGCGCGAACCCATTCCGTCTCTCGAAAAAACTACCCCCAGCTGCCCGATATCTAAAGGAGATCGGTTGGTAGTGGACGACTCACCGAGGTAAGTAGCCGTGCTATTGCTTCCGGCCAAATTAAAGGTTCCTGAAAATTCGGAACGGTTATAAAACCCGAGGCCGGCTGGGTTAATGTAGGTGTTGCTGAGGTCTCCTCCAAGAGCGGTGAAGGCACCTCCCATGGCCTGGCTACGGGCGGTGCCGTAATTGCCCTGGCTGTAAAATTTGCGAAGGTGGAAGAAGGGTTCGTCAGTACCCTGTGCCTGTACGGAGAAAGAGAGGGCAGTCAGCCCTGCAAAAAATAGTTTTTTCATCGGTATAAAATTTTAGCCGGGCGGGGGTACCCCGTAGAAGACCTCCCCACAGAAGGCCGCCCCGTAGGAACCGCTATGAAGCGGGTTGTAAATGATCAGTAAAAAAGATCCCCGCCAACAAACAAAATTGGTTAATCAGCGGGGAATATAACGATGTGACGTATGGTAAAATTATCCGCGGCCTCTGCTTCCACCTCCGCTGCTGCTGCTTCTGCTGCTACTTCCGCTGCTGGAAGAAGAGGAAGAAGATGAGCGGGAAGGTGCCGAGTAAGAAGGCGAAGAGCTTCTGCTGCCGCTGTTATAGGCCGGTGATGAACTTCTGCTGCCACTGTTATAAGCAGGCGAAGAGCTGCGGCTTGAACTGCCTGAGCGGTTATAGGTAGAAGAACTCTGACGCGCGGCGGGTGAAGCGCTTCCGCCCCGGTTCACCGAGCTGCCTACTCTTGAGCTTCCGCTTTGGGAAGACCGGGCTGAATTCACCGAGCTGCTCCGTGTATAGGCGTCATAGCTACGGGGAGCATTACTCCTGCTGATACCGCCACGGTTGACTGCGCTGCTTCTGGCAGACGAGTTCACGTTTCCGGCGCTACGGCTTACTGCGCTGCGGGAACTCCTGTCGGATACGCGGGCGTTGGTAGCCGATGTTCTGCTTACCAGGCGGTCGTTATAACGGCTGTTTGCTAAACTGGCGTTACGCTGCCTCACGGTCCTGCCGTTATACAGGTTGTTAGCATAAACGTTCTGGTATCCGTAGTAAGGATTTCTCCATCCGTAGCTGTAGTAAGGGTCATAGCCCCAGCCGGAATAATAGGAGTTATACCCCCATGGACGATTAAATCCATAGTACGGGTAGCCCCATCCGTAGGCGTAAGATCCGTAGAAAGAGTCGTAGAAGGGGTCATACATACCTCCCCATCTTGAACCCCAGCCCCATGAACTTCCGAAATAAGGAGAATAGGAAAGGAATATACCTGAGCGGAAGGAAGGGTAAAACGAATTAAACCCGTAAAATGAATTGAAACCGTACGGAGAATTCCAGTAACGGCCCGCCCCGGCGTAGGTCCAGGAATTATCCGACCAGCCCTGGCTGTAACCGTCGGCGTAACCGTCAGAATACCCGACGCCATCGTCTATTTTTCTTTTGTAGTCCTTGCTGCTAAGGAAGTTCTCGTCGAAATACTCGTCGGTACCTCCCTCGAAGCCCTCTGTTACCGGATCAAAACTGTCGTCATACGGCAGGGCTGCCGGAGCCTGGGTTCTATTAGATGCTACCGCGCCCGGAAGTACCAGGTCGCCCGACTTTACATACATATCGTCCGTATCTGTTTTAGTAGGAACGGAATTTCCTGTACACGAAGCCATGAATACACCTGCACCTAAAAACAATGCCAACCTGTTGATTTTCATAGTTCTGAATATATTTAAAAATCTTGAAATCTCATATTCTATTTATTAGACTAAAACCGTGCAAAAAGGTTTGAACACTTTCTGCATTTTTTTTACTCTCCGGCAAAGCCCCGTTTTAGAAATGTAATTATATAACTTATCTTTGCAAATTCCAAGGTTTCCCCTCTGTATTTAATTAACGCTGATTCAGGAGAAACCGTACAAATTTTAATATTCAGAAGATGTCGAAAGCGCTGCCTACCCGGAGTGAAAATTACTCAGAATGGTATAATGAATTGGTTAAAAGGGCTAATCTGGCGGAGAATTCCGCGGTGAGAGGCTGTATGGTGATTAAGCCTTACGGCTACGCCATCTGGGAGAAAATGCAGCGGGCCCTGGACGATATGTTTAAGGAGACAGGGCATAGCAACGCCTATTTCCCTCTTTTTATTCCCAAGTCATTTTTGTCAAAGGAAGCCTCGCACGTGGAAGGCTTCGCCAAAGAATGTGCGGTGATTACGCATTACCGACTGAAGAACGATCCCGGTGGGGCGGGCGTGATTGTGGACCCCGAAGCCAAACTGGAAGAGGAACTGATTGTACGGCCTACTTCCGAAACCGTGATCTGGAACAGTTATAAAAACTGGGTGCAGTCGCACCGCGACCTTCCCATACTCATTAACCAGTGGGCCAATGTGGTGCGGTGGGAAATGCGGACCCGGATCTTTTTACGGACCGCGGAATTCTTGTGGCAGGAAGGGCATACCGCCCACGCTACCCGGGAAGAAGCCGTAGCGGAAACCGACCAGATGCTGGAAGTATATGCCCGCTTCGCGGAAGAGTGGATGGCCCTGCCCGTGGTTCGGGGAAGGAAAACTCCGAACGAACGTTTCGCCGGCGCCGACGATACCCTTTGTATCGAAGCCCTGATGCAAGACGGTAAAGCACTCCAGAGCGGTACCAGTCATTTCCTGGGCCAGAACTTCGCGAAGGCGTTTGACGTGAAGTTCCAGGACAAGAACGGTAACCTGGAGTATGTGTGGGGTACCTCCTGGGGAGTCAGTACCCGCCTGATGGGGGCGTTGATTATGGCGCATTCCGACGACCAGGGACTGGTGTTGCCTCCCAAACTGGCGCCTATTCATGTGGTGATTGTGCCCATTTATAAAGGAGAAGAACAGCTGAATGCCATTTACGACCGCTTACAACCGCTCATGAAGGAGTTAAAGGCGCACGGTGTCAGTGTGAAATTTGACGACGATGATTCGGCCCGGCCCGGTTGGAAGTTTGCCGAATATGAACTGAAAGGGGTACCTGTGCGGATTGGCGTGGGCGCGCGCGACCTGGAAAACAACCAGGTGGAAGTGGCGCGGAGAGATACCCGGACGAAAGAGACGGTATCCCTCGACGGTATATACGAGTACCTGGTAAACCTGCTGAATGACATCCAGGCCAACATTTATAACCGTGCTCTGAAATTCAGGGAAGAGAATACCTTTGAAGTCAATACCTGGGAAGAGTTTACCGACCGCATTGAAAAAGGAGGATTCTTGTCGGCGCATTGGGACGGCACCCCGGAAACCGAAGATAAAATTAAGGAACTCACCAAAGCTACCATACGTTGTATTCCTTTGGACTTTAAGGAAGAAGAGGGGTCTTGTGTGTATTCAGGAAAACCCTCTAAAGGCAGAGTTTTATTTGCCAAAGCATATTAAATCAAACAAAAATCGAATAAAATGGTAAAATCAGGTGATAAAGTAGCGATCCATTACAAAGGAACTTTGAACGACGGTACGCTTTTCGACTCGTCAGAAGGGCGCGAGCCTTTGGAGTTTGAAGTGGGTAGCGGTATGGTGATCAAAGGCTTTGATGAAGGGGTGCAAGGAATGGCCGTGGGTGAAAAGAAGTCTATCCACATTGCGGTGGAAGATGCCTATGGCCCTGCCAGTGAAGAAATGATCTTTAATTTTGACCGGGCCGATATCCCGGCGGATATTCCCCTGGTGGTAGGTGAAACCCTTAATATGCATGACGGACAAAGAGCAGTGCCCGTGATCATCCGGGAGGTGACCGACGCGTACGTGCGCCTCGATGCCAACCATCCCTTGGCCGGCCAGGAGCTTAACTTTGAGCTGGAGCTGGTAGCAGTAAACTAAGAGAGACAGCATTTGAAAGCAGGAGAAGACCGGTTTAGGCCGGTCTTTCTGTTTATCGGGTAAGCCATTCTTGTTTTATTCCAGGAGGAAATCCTTTGCCGGAACAAGCTCGATGGTTTTCTTCTGAAGTTTTATGGTTTCCTTCTGATTGAAGGTGATAATTCTTCCTTTTGTTTCTTTGAAAAAGTCCAGAGCCTCCAGTAAACCGGAAAGTTCCCGGCCCTTATTAAGGTCGTTTAGCTCGTAACACACCTGGAGTATTTCTACCGGCCGGCCTTTTTGAATTGCGATAAAATCACACTCCTTCTGATCCTGAAAATAGTAGATTTCGGTGTATTTCCTTCTTAGATGCAGATAGACCGTGTTCTCCAGCCGCCGGCCCGCCTCTTCTGTAAAAACGATGGAGTTCTGGGTGAATAAACCCAGGTCTATGGCATACACTTTTTTAGGGTTTCTTACCTGTACTTTTAAAGAGTAACTGAACTTTGGTAGAAACTGCACCACGTAAGTGTTTTCGAGATAAGCAAAGTATTCGAGTATGGCCGCAGGCGAACGAAGTTGAAAGAGGTTCTTCAGGCCTGTAGCGGATACCGGTTTGCCGATATTGGATAGCAGGTACACGGCGATCTGGCGCAGGGAGTTGACGTCGCGCAGGCCAAACCGCACAGCGATGTCTTTTACCAGGATGTCTTCTAGTAGCCGGTTAAGAACCATGCCATTTGCCGTTTTGAGGTATTCCGGAAATCCGCCATTTTCCAGATAGTTCAGGATATGCTCCTCTGTGTTTTCCCACTCATGAAAAGTTAAGAATTCTTGATAAGAGAAGGGAAATAATTCGTAGGGAAGATTGCGGCCGGTAAGTTTGGTGGCAAGTTCCTGGCTTAGCAGCGTGGCATTAGAACCGGTAACGGCCACTTTGAAACCCTCGTCCAGTTTTTGGCGCACGTAGAGTTCCCACCGGTTTAGCATCTGTATTTCATCAAAGAAAAGTATGCGGGCACCGCTTTGTTGGATGACCGTGTCGAGGCGCTGAAAATCATCGGTTTCAAAACCGGATAAGCGCGTGTCTTCAAAGTTAAGGAAGAAGACCTCCTCCCTGTGATCGTGCAGTAATTGCAGCATCAGGGTGCTTTTTCCTGCTCTTCTGATACCGGTGATGACTGTAACGAAATTTTCGTACAGATTGATTTCTGTTATCTTTTCCCTTTTTATACCGGGGTTTTTAGTCAGAAATGTCTCTTTTTGGCGCTCTGCTACCTCACTTATTTGGTTTTCAAACAGCATTTTATGTGATAATTACACACAAAAATATATGTTTGTTTATTATTATCAAAGGATATTGTTTATTTGTAATAAATAATATTATTGTTTAGTAATGAATGATATTGTTTGTTAGTAATAAATAAAATTGTTTGTTTGTAGTGAATAATATTATTTTCTAGTAATGAATAATATTGTTTATTACTAATAAATATAATTGTTTGTTTTTGGCAAACTAAATCATTTGTTGGTCATAAATGATATTTTGGGGAGATGGCCCACGGTCTAAAAGACTTCCCGGGCCACCGCCAGGGTAGTAGTAGACTTACTCATGGTATAGAAGTGAAGGGCGGGAACGCCGAAGGCTTTGAGTTCGCGGCATTGCTGAATGCACCATTCAATACCGATTTTACGGGCCTCCTTATCGTCTTTGCAGTTCCGGATGGCCGAGGCGAAGTCTTCGGGGATATCCAGGTAAAAAAGTTTGGGAAGTACTTCGAGCTGCTTTTTGGTAGAAAGGATTTTCAGGCCGGGGATGATGGGGACATGGATATCGTGGGCGCGGCATTTTTCTACGAAATTCATGTATTTGCGGTTGTCGAAGAACATTTGGGTGACCAGGTAGTCGGCTCCTGCGGCTACTTTTCGTTTCAGGTATTCAAAGTCCATCCGGGCCGTTTCGGCTTCAAAATGTTTTTCGGGGTAGGCGGCGGCGCCTATGCAGAAGTCGGAGCTGTTCAGGTATCCGGTAGTTTCGTGCAGGAATTTTCCTGCGTTCATTTCCCGGATCTGTCCGATCAGTTCGGAGGCGTAGGCGTGTCCCCCTTTTTTAGGTTTAAAGGAAGTGAAAGGTTTGGCGTGATCTCCGCGGAGGGCCATCACATTTTCAATGCCCAGGTAATTCAGGTCGATGAGCAGGTCTTCGGTGTCGTCTTTGGTAAAACCGCCACACAGCACATGCGGAACGGGGTCGGTGTCAAATTTATGCATGAGGGCGGCGCAGATGCCCACCGTTCCCGGCCTTTTACGGGTTTTGATCTCCACCACGGTTCCGTCTGACCGGGTCTCGCTGAGGTATTCTTCCCGGTGATAGGTAACGTCTACAAATTTAGGTTTCAGCTCCATGAGGGGCGTGATGTCCTGCAGAAGTTCATCAATTTTTCCTCCTTTTACGGGGGGAATAATTTCAATGGAAAAGAGGGTTTCTCCTTTGCTGTCCGCTATATGTTGGGTTACTTTGGCCATGATTCCGCAAAAATAGAATGTCCGGATGAAAAAATGGATGCCGGAATTCCATTTATGTCGAAATGTGGGTTAAATTTGGTTAAATTATCTGTTCACGGAAGAATAACAACCTTAAAAGAGATGAAAAAACTACTGATTTTAAGTGCATTTTTACTTTTTTCCTTCTCCCTGCGTGCGCAATCCGACTCCTTGAAGGAGTTTGTGGGCGTGTACACGTTTCAAAACGCACCTTTCGACCGGGTAGTAATTACCCATGAAAACGGTGTGCTTACCGCTGATGCAGAAGGGGTAGGCAAGGGGGAGATTGCGGCCACCCATGTGGCTGACGAATTCAGCGAGCCCAATTATCAGGCCCTTTTGACTTTTAAAAGGGATGGGTCGGGTAAAATAACCGGTTTGGTGATAGAGGCCCGGGGTGACCGTTTCGAAGGGGTAAAGGAGGTAGTTGGCCTGGAAGAGTACGCGGGTACCTATAGCCTGGAAGGTAGCGCTGAAGTCACGGAGGTTGTTATCTCGGTGCGGGACGGTGCGCTTTATATTGAAGCCAGCATTGGCGGTTCGTTCTTAATGACTACCGATGTAAAAGACTCATTTCAGCTGGGCCAGGTCATGGGAGGTGTGCTGTTCAAGCGCGATGCTGCCGGAAAGGTAAACGGAATAGAGGTCGATTATTCGGGCAATATTTTTAAGGGAAGCCGCAAGTGATTTTTAGAAATTAGACATTAGAAATTAGACATTAGACCTGCTCCCCGGCGATTGGTCAGTCTGACATCTAACGTCTAACATCTAATATCTAACATCTAACTTCTAATATCTAACATCTAACACCTATTTCATTTCCACCACGGTCACGCCTGCTCCCCCTCGGTCGGCGTGTTCGTCGTACATTTTTCCTACTTGCTTGTATTGTTTGATGTGGTTGCGGATGAGGTTACGCAAGATGCCGTCGCCTTTGCCGTGAACAATTCTCAGTTGGGGATAGCCCAGTAAAATGGCGTCGTCAATGAGGTTATCTACAGCCACGAGGGCTTCTTCTCCCCGTTTTCCCCGGATATCGAGGTTGAAGCTGAAGTCGGCCATTCTTTCGTTCAGGTCTACGCCTTTCATGCTTCTGGTGGTTTCGCGTTGGGCGGAGCGGTACTCTTTCCGGGATACCTTTTCGAGGCGGTTGAGGCGTACGTTGGATTTGAGTTCGCCCAGGAGGATTTCCGCGTCTTTGCCGTTCAGGCTGATCACCTGGGCCAGGGCTTCCTGTCCTTTTATCCGCACATAATCTCCCTGTTCAATGGGGCCTTCGGCTTTTTGAACAGTTACCCTGGGTTTAGGTTCGGGCTCCGGCTGAAGTACTTTTTGTTCGAATTCTTTTACCTGTTCGCGGGCCAGGCGGGAGGCTTCTTTTTCGGCGTTGTTTTCCTTGATATGCCGGATGGTGTTCTCAATGGTTTTGTTGGCGTCGCGAATGATTTTTTTGGCGTCTTCCCGGGCCTGGGCGATGATGCGCTGGCGGTCGCTTTCCAGGAAATCTTTCAGGGCGGCGTACTGTTCCGTGCGTTGTTTCAGTTCTTCTACCTGTTTCCGGAGGGCGGTATTCTGTTCGGTAAACGCATTTTTTTCGATGTCCAGTTCTTTCAGGAGCTTTTCAAAATTGATCTGGTTTTTGCCCAGCTTTCGCTGTGCATTTTTAATGATGTGGGCGGGTAAGCCCATCTTTTGTGCTACTTCAAAGGCGAAGGAGTTGCCCGGTTTCCCCATTTCGAGTTCAAACATGGGGGTGAGTTCTTCCGCATCGAAGCGCATGGCGCCGTTCAGGAGGCCTTCGTTTTTATCGGCGAAGACCTTGAGGTTGGTGTAGTGGGTGTTGATGACGCCAAACGCTTTTCTGGAGGCGAAGCTTTCCAGGATGGATTCGGCCAGGGCTCCGCCCAGGGAAGGCTCGGTGCCGGTACCGAATTCATCAATCAGGAACAGGGTTTCGCGGTCGGCGTGTTTCAGAAACTCCCGCATATTGGTAAGGTGAGAACTGTAGGTGCTCAGGTCATTTTCTATGCTTTGCTCATCCCCGATATCGATAAAGAGGTTTTTGAAGAGGCCGACTTTCGAATCGGGGGAGACGGGGGGCAGCAGGCCGCATTGGGCCATATACTGCACCAGTCCTATGGTTTTAAGCATCACCGATTTTCCGCCGGCGTTGGGTCCGGATACCACCAGGATGCGTGCTTCGCTGTTTAAGGAAACATGCAGGGGCACTATCGGTTTGTTTTGCTTGCGGTGGGCCAGCAGAAGCAGGGGGTGACGTGCGTTTTGCCAGTCGATGACCGGCTCTTTCACCAGGAGGGGGAAGGTGCTGTCGGTGCGCATGGCCAGGCGGGCTTTGGCGCGTACGAAATCGGTTAATCCCAGGAATACGTAGGAGCGTTCGAGGTCAGGGAGAGACGGGCGCAGGCGGGTGGTGAGCTGCTCCAGGATGCGCAGGACCTCACGGCGTTCCCTGATTTCCAGGTCGCGGATCTCGTTATTGGCTTCCAATACTTCTCCCGGTTCTACAAAAGCGATATTGCCGCTGGAGGTTTCGTCATGCACAAAACCGGATAGTTTTCTTTTGTGCTCTGCGAGGATGGGCAGCACCAGGCGCCCGTTTCTCACGGCCAGGGTCATGTCTTCGCCAATCCAGCCTGAGTTTTTGGCAGTACGGTAAATGCGGTCGAGGATACGCTTGACGTTGGCCTGTTCAGCGGCCAGTTTCCGGCGGATTCCCCATAATTCCTGGGAAGCGTTGTCGCGCACCTGCCCGCGTTCGTCAATGACCGCCGTAATTTCCGTTAAAAGGTCTTCCCAGCCTTTGGGCCGTCCGGCGGGCAGGGCAGCATGCAAGAGCGAAAGCAGTTCGGGGAACTTTTCAGGCGGCCGGTGGTGAAAGAAATGGATGATCTGCTGAATAGTGGTGAGGGAGAGCCGGATCTCAAAAAATTCTTCCTCATAGATAATGGCCCCTGGCACGGCCGCTTTTTTCAGGTACGCAGTAACATCAATATAATTCTGGTTGGGAAAGGCCGATTCGGTTTCCAGGATCAGACGGAATTCGGCGGTTTGAGCCATCATTTTCCGGATCTGCTCGAATTGGGTAGAAAAGCGTATTTTTCCCACGAAGGCCCGGCCCAGAGAACTGACACATTCTTCTTCGAGCAGAGCTTTTATTTTATCAAAGCCCAGTTTGGCTTCTATATTTTCAGGATAAAGTTTCATGACAGCATTCAGAGCATTTTGGCTCTTTTGGCGAGAAAAGACGACATGACGGGGTCGAATCCCTTTTCGATATCGGCCTCAATAAAATCAATTTTATACTGACCGCATTTGATCAGGAGTTCATGGTAAAAGGTTTCCAGCGTCCGGGTATACCGTTCGCGGATGTCGGCGGGTTGCAGCTTTAGTTTTTCCCCCGTTTCCAGGTCTATAAATTCATAGGGCCTCTCGGCGAAATCGAAGGCCATTTCCGTTTTTCTTTCGGTGACGTGAAAAAGGAGAACCTCATGTTTCTTGTGTTTCAGGTGCTGAAGCGCAGAAAAAAGTTTTTCGGTATTCTCCATGTCTTCAAACATATCACTGAAAATCACCACCAGGGAGCGCGTATGAATTTTATCGGCAATCAGGTGCAGGGTGTCGGCTACGGCGGTAGACCGGTTCATTTTTTCCCGGTTCAGTACTTTTTCCAGCTCCAGATACACTTTTTGAAGGTGGGTGGAGGTCGACCGGCATTCGGTTTGGGTTTCTATTTGGTCAGAAAACGTGATGAGGCCTGCGGCATCGCGCTGGCGTTGCAGCATATTGGCCAGGGTGGCTGCGGCGAGTACAGAGAAAGCGAGTTTTCCGTTGGTTTTCTGAGGGTAATACATGGAGGAAGAGACATCTAACAGCAGGTAGCAGCGGAGGTTGGTCTCTTCTTCATAGGTTTTTACAAACAGTTTGTCGGTTTTATTGAAGACTTTCCAGTCAATGTGGCGTGTACTTTCGCCGGCATTGTAGAGACGATGTTCCGCAAACTCCACGGAGAAACCGTGAAAGGGCGACTTGTGAAGGCCGGTAATAAACCCTTCCACCAATTGTTTAGCCAGGAAATCGAGACGTCCGTATTCACGGATTTTTGAAAGATCCAGTTCCATTAAATTCCTACAGACACATTGCTTTTTTCAGAAGGCAAGTAAGGAATTTTTAACGGATTATTCTCTATGCCGAGGAAAGAATTATAGATTTCGAGGGCCAGGCCGTCGCGCATCAGTTCAAGATTTCCGTCAAAGCCTACAATTTTGGCGGTGACGTGCGCCACCCCCCGTTCAATGATGCCCAGGTGTTGGGCGGCGTCAATGGAGAGGTCAAGTACCCTGTTTTTGGCAAAGGGGCCGCGGTCGTTCACCCGTACAATCACCCACCGGCCCGTTTTGGAATTTTCCACTTCAATCAGGGTACCGAAAGGGAGGGTTTTGTGCGCACAGGTGTAGGCTCCTCTTGAAAAGATCTCACCGTTGGCGGTTTTACGTCCGAGAAATTTGGTATGATAATAAGATGCATACCCTTTAAAAGAATAACCGATATCGACCTTCTGGGCGTAAATACTTAAATTAGGCATCAGGATCATCAGCAATACCAAAATCACGGATGAAAACTTTGTCTTTAAATATTTCATACTGCAAATCAATGAATTATTTAGTATTTTATTGTGTGTGGGTTCGTGTATTTTGGGGTCTTGCTCACAAATATGGTATAAAATATTAGAAAAATCCAAAAAAATTATGCCTGTAGTGTGTTATTTTCTAAGTAAATATTTTTTTTATCTTTAATAAAAGTATATTTTTGGTCGATATTGTAAACCTCTAAACCTATATTGGCAGCGTGGAAAGAGATGATCAGGAAATGATATATTCCAGGAAAATAAGGGCCGGAAAGCGTACTTATTTTTTTGATGTGAGATCCACTCGTTCGAATGACTATTATCTGACGATTACCGAAAGCAGAAGATTTCAGAAAGACGGTGACTTCGTTTTTGAGAAATCGAAGCTTTTTGTATACAAAGAAGACCTGGATAAGGTAGCGGAAGCTTTACAGGATGCCGTGAACCATATCAAATTTGAACTTCTGCCGCATATTGATTTTGAGCAGTACAAAGTGGTAGAGGAATCTAAGGAGTCAGGTGACTTTGGTTCCGGAAATTACAAGTGGGAGTAGGCGTTTTACCGGGCAAGTTCCAATATTTCTTCTAAGAGGTTTCTTTCATTACTGAGGCGGGGTACTTTGTTTTGGCCGCCCATTTTTCCTTTCTTCTGTAGCCATTTCAGGAAAATTCCTTCGGAAAAGAAATGTACACGCGGCATTTGTAAGGCCATGTCTTTATGGCGTTTGGCGTCATAGTCCGAGTTGATTTCACGCAGACGGACGTCTAACCGCTGTATGAATTGGTCAGGATCCGGTGGGAGGCTGTCCAGTTCAATGATCCATTCGTGGCCTCCCCTTGAATCGGTGTCCATGAAAACCGGGGCGGCGGTGTATTCTTTCAGTTCCAGGCCGCATTCTTCGCATACGCAGGCCAGGGCCTGGTCGGCATTTTCTACCATCAGCTCTTCTCCGAATACGTTGATAAAGTGCTTGGTACGTCCGGATATCCGGATGCGGAAAGGGTCAAGGGAGGTGAATTTAACCGTGTCGCCTATTTTGTAGCGCCACAATCCGGCGTTGGTAGAGATCACCAGGGCGTAATTCCTGTTCAATTCCACATCTTCCAGGGTAAGGGCCTTAGGGAAAGGTTTATCCCACTCTTCGGCGGGCAGAAATTCAAAAAAGACCCCATAATCCAGCATCAGGAGCATTTGGTCTTCCAGGGAGAGGTCGTCCTGGATAGCGAAATACCCTTCCGAGGCATTGTAAGACTCCATATAGCGGACTTCCGAAGAAGGGAATAATCTTTCTTTGAACATGTTCCGGTAAGGAGTAAAAGAGACGGCTCCGTGGAAAAAGGCCTCGAAACCGGGCCAGAATTCCAGGGCATTTTTGGCCCCGGTAGCCTCCATGATCCGTTCAATCAAAACTACGCCCCAGGTGGGTACGCCCATCATGGCCACCACGTTTTCATGGGAACAATGCGTGATCATGTACTGCATTTTATCTTCCCATTTATCTAAGAGTGCTACTTCGGCCGGGGGAGTCCGGAAGTATTCGGCCCATTTGGGCAGATTTTTGGTAATGATGGCAGATACGTCACCCGCCTGTACATTTTGATTGTAGGGGTTGGGGTGGAGCGATCCGTTGATGGAAATGGATTTGCCGTTGAAAAGTTGGGTATTGGGGGTGTTTTCGATGTAAAGGGTGAGAATATCCCGCCCGCCGCGGTAGTTGCACTCGTGCAGTGCTTCTTCGGATACCGGTATAAATTTGCTTCGGGCATTGGTGGTGCCGGATGATTTGGAAAACCAGGTGATTTCGGAAGGCCAGGTAATGTTTTTTTCTCCCCGTAGGACCCGCTCCATCCAGGGGAAAAATTCTTCGTAGGTGACTACGGGTACGCGTTCCTGGAAATCTTTAACGTTCCTGATGTCGGAGAATCCATGTTTCAGACCAAACTCGGTAAAACGCGCCCTTTCGATCAGGTTTCGAAAGACATCTGACTGGGTTTCAATAGGATAGTTCTTGAAATGTTCAATTCTTCCTATCCTGCTTTTCATGAAAAAACCGATTACTTCGTTGACCAGGCTCAAGGTGTTCTGTATTAAATAGGGAGCGAATTTACATATTATTTGTAAAAGTAAGCGTCTCCCGGCACGGAAGACTTAACGGAATTTGAAAGTGATGCCCGCGCCGGCATGGTAATTCCGGAGTGGAGCGGCGTTGTAGAAACGGTTTCCAAAAGCATTGAAATCAAAACCAAGGGAGTATTTTTCATTCAGAAGGTTATCGGCTCCGGCGTAAATATTCATCTGGGTAGCAGGGCTTAGGGCAAATTTCCACCCGGCGCGTACGCGGGTAGTGGTGTAGGCTTCGCTGCTGACGGTATTCTGGTTGTTGAGGTACATGGCGGAGACATAACTGAGGTCTGTGGTGAGGTATATGCCCGCTTTCTGTACCCATTTTCCGGAGAAAGCAATGCCCGTGCCGGGCGATCCCGGAAGTTTTTTTCCTTTGAGTTCCTGGCCTTCATTGAGGTAGGACCCGAACCGGAAGTTGTTCAGGGTCAGGTTAAGGAGGAGGTCGGTATGGGTGATAAAGCCTTCTTTGTTTTCCAGGGTGAGCCGGTGGCTCATTTCAAGGCCTTTCTGAAGAACGCGGCCGGTGTTCAGAAAATATTCGTTGCCGTTCTCCAGCACCTGCCTGACGAGGGCATTGGCCACTACCTGGTGGTAAGCGGCTATTTCGGTCCGGAAAGCGGGTGTCCATTGCGCTTTGAAGCCTATTTCGTGGCTTTGTCCTTTCTCTGCAAGCAGGCGGGTGTTTTGTCCGCTTTCGTAATTCGCGGTCATTTCCTGGGCGGTGGGAGGAGAATAGCCATTGGAAAAGGTGTAAAACAAAGCCGCTTTGCGATGAAGGGATTTCATAATGGCGATTCGGGGGCTCCAGGGGAGTCCGGGTCTTTCCCTGACGCGGAGGGTCTCTTCGTTTGCCTCGGTGGTTTCATTGCGGTAGAGTTGGGTGTTGTGGCTGAGGCCGCCTGTGATTTCGATTTTACCCGGAAGTGAAACCTGGGCTTGCACAAAATGGGAAAGCTGGCGGGAAGCCAGGTCGGTATAGTAGAGAAACGCGCCCCTGTATCCACCGAGGTTTTCCCCTACATCAAAGGTAGAAGAGGTGAATATGCCTTCGGAACCGGCGTAGATGATCATTTTTTTGTAAGCGGTATGGGCGAGGAGGCGGTAGCCGGTGGTTTTTTCGTCCCTTTGCTCGTAGCTGGTAATAAAAGGGTTGGCCAGGTCATTGGAAGCGTAAAACAGGGTGGTGGTTATCCCGGTTCGGGGGGCGGGTCTCCACTCGTGGTTTATCCCTGAGATGTGATAGGTCTGGATGATGCCGGCCTGCTGATCGCTGGCGGAGGGCAGGGCCTGGGTGGCGGGCCGGGATGCCCGGCGGTCGGCCTCCAGCTGTACCAAAGTGAGCCCGCCGGGTGTCTGGTAGTCGGTGTGCGCTCCTGAGTACGAAAAAGAAAGGGTATGACGGGCGTTGAGGAAAAAGGAGGCGGAGAGCAATCCGTTATAGCCCGACTGGGCCGAATGGTGGCGGTAGCCTTCCGATTCTTTTCCTGAAAAGGCGGCTACAAGGTTCATTTTTTCAGAACCGTACCGGTAGCGGACGTTGCCCGCGTACGAGGCGTAACTGCCGCCCTGGAAACCGGCGGAAATCTCTTGCCCGGGAGAAGCGGAAGGGGTATTCAGTTGTACCACGCCCCCGTAACCGGCACCGAAAATACTGCCTGCGGGGCCTTTTAAGATTTCAATGGAACCGAGGGAATTGAAATCCACGAGGTTAAAATAGGTGGTGCCGTTGGCATCCGACAAGGGAATGCCGTTCCAGTATACTTTTACGTTGCGCACACCGTAGGGAGAGCGGAGGGAGGAGCCTCTGAGGGTGAGTCGGTAACTTCCGGGTGAGCGTTCTTCCATGCGGATACCGGCCTGGGAATTGAAAACGGGAAGGGGATCGGAGAGGGCGTGCCTGCTGATTTCTTCTTCGGCTAGTTTACTCACTGACGCGGGCGTTTGAAGGGCGGTTTGGCGGGTTTCGAAACCTCTGACGGTCACCTCCTGAAGGGTTTTTGAGCTGTCGGCCTGGGCAAAGGCAAAAGTAGTAATACAGACTGCGGTGATCAGTACGGATAAAAATTTCATGGGTATATGCTTTCCTTTCGGGCTTGGCGTTTTGAGTTCCGGGTACTGCCTGGGCCGCTTTGTTCTATAGACGGCCGGGGTCAGGGTCTCCTTTATGGAAAGTTCAAAGGTAATCAATTTTTGGGAGAACCGTGTGAGTTCCGGGAAGGGGATGGTTTACTATTGAAATGGGTTACGGGGGTAAGTTGCCTTTTGGATTGTTGGGGAGGGTATATGAAAAACAACCCGGACATTCATTAAATGGTTAATTCGGGTTGCTTGCAGCGTGTTTGTGATCTATAAGAACGGAAAAAAGAAAGTGGCCAACTCAGAAAGGGTATGCAGTTGATGAACGAAGTAAAATAATTAGAATCCGATACTGCTGTATTCGGAAGTGCTGAACTGTAAACCCTGGGTATGGATTTTTTTGGCTTCCATTTGTACGCTATTCTTTTCGTTAATGCTTTCCATTTTGAGTAAAAGTCCTCCCACAGTACTTTCCATGTGAGGGAATTTCGCTCCGCTTTTTACGAAGCCGGAAAATACCGACATGAGATTGCCTGATTTTATGCCCAGTTCCCGGGTCAGCCACAGTTTGGTAGTATAGTCAGGGCCTGTCACTTCGTACACGTCACATTGGTGATTAAGTACGCTTTCGGTGCCCGTTTTTTTGATGGAAAATTCTTCTTTCTGCGGATCATTTTCGGCTTGTTCCATGGCTGCACCCAGGATTTTTTCGGTCATGCCGCTTCCCAGGCTCATGTACTTTTTCTCTTTCTGCATAAATGAGATCATTTGCGATCCCTCTATCACCATGAAGATATTTTTTTGCTGATCCATTGACATTCCGATATATTCCTGTTCGCTCAGCCACATGGTCATCTCCATAGGTTTGCCTTCGTTGAGGATCTGGTAGGTAACGCCAAGTTGAAAAGTATACATCGGAGCTAAGACGACGGGTGTAGAGCGGTTTGGCGTTCCTTTAGATACGGACCCGCCTGACCCGGCGCTTTCGTTTTTTTTGTCATCGCTTTTTACCGCATTGTCCGCGGTTTCTTCTACTTTGTCAAAACCCTTGTCAATGGCTTTGTCTATTTTACGTTCGAGGCGGCTGCTTGCCTGGCGTTCTACTTTCTCTTCCAGTTTTTTACCCAGGTTCTTCCATATCTGGGCATCAGCGGAGGTTGGAATGATGAATAGTAGTCCGGACAGAAGGAAAAGGGATAAGTTTTGTTTTAAGACATGATTTTTCATGGCTTTTTTGTTTAGGTGATTCAAAATCAAAGGTCCTGCATATTTCGAGGCGAATCAAGCGACATTTCATCAACGGCTCCGGGGAAGGTATAACCTGCAGGGTTTATTGTATAATCGGGGACCATCCGGTTATACACGATTCCTGCCTGTCAGTACACTATTCTTCGTGTTTTATCAAAATTACTGGAATTGAAGAGTTTAAAGTGATAGTTTTGCCTGTCAGGCAGGTTGAAAAATGATTAAAGAAGTGATGTTGTACGGAGATCTTAATTTACTGTCCGTATTCCTCTGGCATGTGACTTTCGTGTACCTGATTGTGTTGATTCTCCTGTCGTTTATTATCTACCGGAATACCCGGGATGAGCTGTTTCTCTATTATTTTGGCTACGTTTTTCTTCTTTTTACCTATATCGTCTGCCGGAACTATTACTTTATGGAGATACAGACGTACCTGTCCGTGTTTCTGTATTCGTACTATGTACAGGTGGTATACCTTTGCATGTATTTTCATTTCGGTCTTTTAGTGATCAATTTTCGGTCTTATTTTCCCCGGTTTACCGTATGGATCTATCGGTATATGGCGGTGGTAGGGGGAATAGGAACCGTGTTGTTTATAGGGGGGCTGCTGCAGTGGGTGCCGAGTCATTATATGGCCGACTATTATCACAAGATCTTTTTTCCGATCCATATCAGTATTGCTTTGGTGATTATTTATAAGGCGGTCAAACTCAGGCAGGAAAAGTTGTGGATTTATTACCTGGTGGGCACCATCAGCTATCTGGTATTAGGTACTGTGGCGATTCTCGCAAATTTTTACCAACCGCCAGGGCTGCCGGTCCGGCCGGTGGCCTATTTTTATATCGCGATTATCATTGAATGTACGTTTTATGCGATTGGCCTGGGGGTAAGGGTAGGGCAGGTCTATACGGATAAGCTGGAAACGGAAAGAAGGTTGAATTCTGCACAAAAGGAACTTCAGGCAGGTATGTTATTGCAAATTGAACAACAGGAGCAGGATAAAATAGTTTTGCAGCGGGAGAAAGAGTTGCAAACCCTGGCTACTCAGGTTGCTCTCCTGGAAAATAAGGTGCTGAGAAGCCAGATGAATTCGCATTTTATATTCAATGTGCTTAATTCTATTAAGGCGTATATTATTGAACGCAATGTAGAAAAGGCGGTTACGTACCTGAATAAATTTGCTAAACTGATGCGCGGGGTACTCGATGCGAGCAGGGACGAAAATCACACACTTGCTGATGAAATCAAGGCTATTCATCTGTATGTAGATATAGAGAAAATGCGGCTCAATGAAGCGCTGGTTGTCGGGTTTGATATTTCGCTTTCCCAGGATCCCTCTACGATTCCCTTTCCGTCTCTTCTGATGCAACCCTTTGTGGAAAATGCAATGTGGCACGGATTGACCTATGCCGGAGAAGACAAAGAGTTGGATATCCGGATTTACAATAGAGGCAAAGGAATCTATATCGAAATTCTCGATAATGGCATAGGTTATTCCCACTCTGTCAGGGAGAGAAAGAAGCTTCGTTCTCACCGTTCTCACGGGGTGGATATCGCCAAAGAGCGGATTGTACAATTCAATAAAAAGCACAAGCAGCAGATCACTTTCGGGATTGAAGATAGGGAAGGTCGGAAGGGTACGCGGGTCTGGATAGGCATTGAATAGTGTAGAGTATACAATAAACCGGTACATCTGTACAATGGGTGAGTAAGAATAGGGAAATATGTGGTATCTTAAAGGTTTGAAATATTGTATATGCCATGAGCCAGACTTGTATCCTTGTAGATGACGAACCCAAGGCCCTGACGAGCCTGAGTTATGAGTTGGAAGCTTTCAGGAGCAGAATTCAGATTGTGGAGCAGTTTTCAGATGCCCGGAAAGCCCGGGAATTCCTGGAGTTTACCTCTGTAGATGTGGTATTCCTGGATGTAAATATGCCGGAACTCGACGGGTTGCAGTTTCTGGAGTGTTTCCCACAGCGGAGTTTTGAGGTGGTATTTACTACCGCCCATAGTGAGCATGCCATTGACGCGATCAGGAAAGAGGCGATAGGCTACCTGGTGAAGCCGATTGACCGGGAAGATCTTGAAAAAGTGATAGAACGGGTAGAAAGGAGGGCAGGGAAAGAGCAGGTCGCAGAAAAACTTGAAGCGGCCCTTGACCGGCTGAACAGTATCGGGTTGGGACCCAAAAAAGTTAAGTTTACCCTCGATAAGAAAATAGTTTTCCTGGATCCGAATGAAATCATTTACTGCGAAAGCGACGGTAATTACTGCAGGATCATGGTGGAAGGGGGTAAGAATCTCTTTTTGACACAAAAATTGAAGCAGGTGTCGGAAATGTTGCCTGAAGAGTTGTTTTACCGTGTGCATAACTCTTACCTTATAAACTTGAGAAAGGTAAAGGAATTTTACAAGAACGAGGGATATATTCTTTTGGAAAACAACATCAGAATACCGGTATCAAGACAAAGAAGGAGTGAAGTGCTGGGCCGGTTGTAGAAAGCGGGGGAGAAATCAATGAAATAGGGCTCCTGGAAACAGTATTTGCTATGTCTATCCCGTATAGCAAGCCAATTTATCCATGATTTATAGGCGGTTGCCATGGGTACGCTTGTAAAAAAATGTTAGACAATGTTTGAAAAACAAAAGCCCGTATTGATCTTGCTAAGGGATCTATACGGGCTTGTCTGTAGCTCCAGAGGGAATCGAACCCCCACCAAAGGTACCGGAAACCTTCGTTCTA
>JBEBRS010000007.1:0-36939 GCA_040394705.1 Leadbetterella byssophila | reverse complement strand
ACTTGGGAATTATCCTGAGCGCTATCCTGATCTTATTTTTTGGATTTTTCTTTGTGTACCTCCCCTGGACCACGAACCACGGAGAGGCCATTCCGGTGCCGGAGCTTAAAGGACTAAGCCTGGACGAGGCGAAGAAAGCCCTGAAAAACGCGGATCTGGATTTCGAGGTTTCCGATTCCCAGTTTGTAGCCGGCCTGCCCCCGCTCAGCGTACTCAGCAATTACCCCAAGTCGGGCGCCTATGTAAAATCCAGCCGGAAAATATTTCTAACGGTAGCTGCGGTATCGGCGCCGCTTGTGAAACTTCCCAATATTATCGGGAGGTCTTCTCTGAGCGCCCAGAACCAGCTGCTGAGTTCGGGATTACAGTTTGGAGGAGAAGAGAAGGTACCTGCGCTCGAAGAAAATACGATTCTGAAAGTGAAACTGGGCAACCGGGAGCTGGAACCGGGCGATGAGATTCCGAAGGGCTCCAAAATCATTTTTGTGGTAGGCGACGGCTATGCCGACCAGAAAATAGATGTACCGCATGTGGTAGGCATGGAGCAAGACGAGGCCGACATCTTGTTGAGCGGCCTGGGCCTCACGGTAGGCCAGGTGATTGTGGAGGCGTCTTCGGCTCCGGCAGGGTCGGTGATCCGGCAACGCCCCGCGGCCGGGTCGGAAAACAAAATACGGATAGGTGCACCGGTAGACCTTTGGATATCCGCGGGCGGTGGTTTTGTGGAAGAATAACATCTAATCAATACATAAAATGGACAGTAATTTTGATATTACCGCAGACGAACTCAAAACCCTCCTGGAAGGGAATGAACCCATCCACCTGATCGACGTCAGAAACCCGGACGAGTACGAAGAAGACAACCTGGGTGGAACCCTGATTCCGCTGGGCGACCTCCCCGATAGCCTGGATCAGCTGGAGTCTTTAAAAGGACAAGACATTTATATTCACTGCCGGAGCGGTGCCAGAAGTGCCCGGGCCAAGCAATTTCTGCTTTCAGAAGGCTTTGACAAAGTACACAATGTAACCGGAGGCATTATGGCCTACAGAGAGCTTTAAACGCTCTCTGTGGGTCTCCCCCACTTCAAATACCAAGCGTCCGCACACGCACTTTTTCCCCTTTCGACGATTTAATTTTCTTTTAATCTCAATTAAATCCCGTTTTAATAAGCCTGCCTTTACTTTGTACCAAAACCAGTACTTAATGAAGAAAACGGCATTCTTATTTACCCTGATGATCATTAGCGTTGCCTCCCTGGCCCAGACTCCTTACAGAACCTCCCTCGGCCTGGGCATTGACGTAGGAAACGGAAGTTCCTTCTTTGGTCCTCAGATAAAGCATGTCTTCGGCACGAACGCAGCACTACAGGCGCAGATCATGTTTTCCGACTATAACTTTATGTATATAGGAGGAGATTATCAATACATTAAAAACTTTCCGGATACCCGGGCCTTTGCCTGGTACCTGGGAATAGGCCCCCAACTGGGATTCAATACCAACGGTGGAAATTACACGGAGTTCAGCTTAAGACCCCAGGCGGGCCTGGAGTTTAAACTCCCGGAAGTACCCCTGGGACTTCATTTCGACTGGAAACCCTGGTGGAGGCTGAACCACGGAAGCCGATTCACCGCTGGTAAATTCACGATAGGCGTGAAGTATATTCTCAAGTAGAACACGCCCCAAATACCGCGACAACGTTTAGAAACCACGACAGATTCACCGCATTCAATCCCGGAATAAGTCACACAGGTAAACCACTGCTATACCGTAAAACGCCACATGTAACACGCGAAAGCGTACCCCAAAATAAATCGCGCCTTAAGCGCCACATGCCAGAAAAACACCGGAATTTCCGGGAAAATAATCCAGGCAAACCTAAACAGGAAAGGGCTCTTCGTGAGCCCTTTCCATATTTTTATCCCCTTCTTGGCGTATAATTCCGGATTTTTCTTAATTTGCTCATTCTAACTTCCGGAACTCATGAAAATCACACTTCTGCTGTTCTTTCTGCTCAGCATTTCCTTTCTGAGCTGTACAGAAGAAAAAAACGAAATTGCCGAAGCCCCTCCCCTGACAGATTCCCTGCAAGCCGGGTATAATACGCTCTACTTTACGGTCTCCTACCCTTCGGCTGACCTGGAAGACTGGCTGAACCGAAAATTCGCAAGGGTGATTGTGGATAAAGATATCCCCAGGGAACAAAATAAGGACAGCGTACGGCTGATCATCACCAAACCCAAGAAAATCCGCCTCAAAACGGTAGGCGATTCGGTCGATATTACTTTCCCGCTTCAAATTGAGGTGATCGCCGACAAAGAGAGAAAATCGGGCAAAATTACCGAGCGCCGGGTGACCGGAGACCTCGATCTCTACCTGAATATCAAACCGGATCTTGACCGCAACTGGAACATTATTTCTACCTCTACCCTGAAAAATCACCTGTGGATCAATGAACCCCGCCTACAGATCGGCAGTACGGAAGTCGGTATCAAGTTTATCCTCGACCATATCCTGAGAAAGGAACTGAACACCCTAACGCAAGCCCTCGACAAAGCCCTGGAAGAGCGCGTTAACCTAAAAAGAGGACTGAATAAAACCTGGACAAATCTACAAAAACCCATGCCTATTGTGCAGAAAGACAGCACGCTATTGTACTTTAAGATTGATCCCCAGGCCATAGCCGGGAGGATACAGGTGACACGTCAGGGTTTTCTTTTTAAAATGGCCGTCAGAAACCGCGCACTGGCGGATATGGACTCTCTTTCCCTGGCCACGGTACGCCCACTTCCTCCTTTTCAATCTATGGGAACTTTTCTGCCCGACTCCAACCGGCTTGAAGTGGTGAGCAGCATTCCGCTCTCCCATCTCAACCGCGAGCTGGCCGGTATTCTTCGTCCGTATAAATTTGAAAAAGGAGGCCTTCAACTGACCATCCGGGATATTAAAATCAGGGGATCTGCGGAAAAAATTGTCCTGGAACTTACGGTGGAGGGTTCCGCCGAGGGCATCGTCACCATAGTAGGGCAGCCTGTCTATATTCCCGAAAAGCAACTTTTCACTATCCGGGATCTGGATTATAGCCTGGACAGCGACCACCTCCTGGTCAATCTCCTCGATAAGAACCTGAAAGATCACCTGCTGGCCTATGTCAGTGAAAAGGTAATCCTGGATGTGGGAGCCTATATCGACCACCTTCCGGATTACCTGAATAATACCCTTAATCAAGGACGCTCAGGCGATAAATTTCACCTGAATTTTGACGAGATCGCCATAGAAAGCATTTCCTACCTTGTCAATGAAACCGACTTTCAGATCCTGCTGAAATGCAGGCCCAAGTTTGACATCTCGCTGAAACGACTGCCGGTGAAGAAACAACTAAAGATCAGGTAAATGTAACGCAGATTATACAGTTTTTTGCTAATTTGGTATAGGCGGCCCTGCATCTCGACTACGCTCGATGTGACAAGCGGCGGTCACTCCTGTCTGTTCGAGCGTAGTCGAGAACCACGCATATTACCGTTTTACAGCAATACTGCCTCCAGCTCTATAGGAAAACTGAACGCTACGCTGATGGGACACGTATCTTTTGCCTTACGGGCTATTTCCTGGAAATCTCCATCTCCAATACCCGGAATGGTAGCCTTTAAAGACAAATGCGACAAAGATACTTTGGCATCTTGCAGCGTAATGGTAGACTCTACCTCCAGGGTTTCGGGTTTAAATCCGGCCTCTGTCAGATCCAACGACAATTTCATGGCAAAACAGCCCGCATGCGCCGCCGCAAGCAGCTCTTCCGGATTGGTGCCGACTCCGTCTGCGAAACGGCTGTTAAAAGAGTATTGGGTATTGTTCAATACGGTACTCGCCGTAGTCAGATGACCGCTTCCTTCTTTTATTGTACCGTTCCATACGGCATTTGCTTTTCTTTTCATGCTTTAAGTATTTATGATAAACAAAAATAAGAAATTTGAAAGTATCAGCCTATAGGGCGCGCATTTATTCCCTGCTTTTTTGCTTCTGCTATACAATTTTAAGATTTAATGCGCGGGCGGTTGGTTTTTTAGAAAAAAGTTCGGATATTTGCAGCCCGAAATGGATTGAAATAGAACTTAATTAATAGCGTTATGTCTAAGGTATGTCAGATAAGCGGTAAGAGAACCAGGACAGGTAATCATGTTTCTCACGCTAACAATAAAGTGAAGCGTAAGTTTTACCCTAACCTTAAAACCAAGAAATTTTTCCTGGAGTCTGAAGGAGTATGGGTGGAACTGAAAGTAGCTACCAGCGTGATCCGTACCATCAATAAAAATGGTCTGGAAAAAACCATCCTTAAAGCAGCCCGGAGAGGCACTCTTTCCCTGTAAGGTTTTTTGTTGTTTGTTTTTTGGGGTTGGGTATTCTGATATACTCAACCTTTTTTAGTTGCCCTCAGGCCTAGCGCTTCTGCCGACTGTCGAGAATGACGGTGACGGGTCCGTCGTTTTCTATAGACACCTTCATATCCGCACCAAACACCCCCTTTTCTACCGGTTTACCCAAGCCGACAGACAATACTCCGATCATTTGTTCATACAGCGGAATCGCCTTTTCAGGGCGTGCTGCTTCTATAAACGAAGGGCGGTTTCCTTTCCTGGAGTTGGCCAGTAGTGTAAACTGAGAAATCAGCAGTATATCGCCGCCAATATCCTTCAGGTCGAGGTTCATCTTGCCTTCCCCGTCCCCAAAAATCCGCATCCCGAGAATCTTCTTTGCGATCCACTGCAAATCTTCCTCCGTATCGGAATCCGCTATGCCCAGTAATACGTTAAATCCCTTTCCTATCTTTCCTACTACTTCTCCTTCTACACTTACCGAAGAAGCGCTTACCCGCTGCAATACCGCTATCATACCAGATCCAAAAGATTATACGCTACTAAGAAATAAGTACCTATGCCCACCAGGTCATTCGCGGTGGTGATGAAAGGTCCGGAAGCTATGGCCGGATTCACCCCCAGCTTATCCAGGATAAGCGGGGTAAGGGTACCCATGAGCGAGGCCAAAATCACCACCGCCAGGAGAGAGAGGAATACCACCCAAAACAGGTCGGAATACCCTGTTAAAAAGACATAGGCCCCGGCCACTACCCCCACCACCAATCCATTGATGAGGGCCACTTTCCCTACTTTAGATAACCGCTCCCAGATGCCAATTTCCAGTCCTGATTTTTCAGAAAGCGACTGCACAATCAGGGAACTGGTCTGAATGCCCACATTGCCTCCCGTAGAGCCCATCAGGGGAATAAACATAGACAGGGCCACAATCCGGGAAAGGATCTCGTCAAACCGCCCGATCACCGTAGCCGCCATTAAACTCCCGAAAACCCCGATAACCAGCCAGGGAATACGGGATTTGGCGAGTTTCCATACCGAATCATCTTCTTCTACTTCCCCGGTAATACCGGCCATTTTCTGGATATCGTCTTCGGCCTTATCGGTGATAAAGTCTACCACGTCATCAATCATGATCACCCCGAGAAGCCGGCCCAGGGCATTGACCACCGGAATGGCTTCCAGGTCATATTTCTGCATGATCTGGGCCACTTCATCCCCGCTTTTGGTGGTGTCGACATACACGATATCCTCTTCAAAAATATTCTCTACTTTGGTGTTCCTCCGCGCCAGTACCAGCTGCTTCAGGGAAACGATTCCCTTCAGAATCTGGTGTTCATCTACCACGTATACGGCATATACCTTGTCTACATTTTCCGCCTGGTCACGAATTTCCTCAATACACTCACTGACCGTTTCCCCCAGGCGCACTTTCACCAGCTCTTTCTGCATGAGTCCGCCCGCTACATCTTCGGGATAATGCATCAGGTCAATGATAAAGCGGGCCTGCTCCCGGTCTTCGAGAAGGGCGATGATCTTTTCCCGGAATTCTATAGACAGCTGATTCAGCAAATCTACCGCGTCATCCGAATCAAAAAGGTTCACGTAGGTGGCGATTTCCTCTACAGTAAACTGCTCCTTGATAAATTTCTTGAGGTCTTCTTTCTCGATATTGGAAAGTACTTCCGCCCCTTTTTCAGTATCGAGCAGCTGAAGTAAGAAATGGGCCTGCTCTCCGTTTACCTCGTATAAAATAGTGGCTATATCCGCAGGAAAATGCTCCTCCAGTTCATGGGTCAGGAATTCCAGGTTCCTGGTCTCCACAGCCTCTTCTATGGCTGCCAAATAGTCTTTGGTTAATTCAAAAGCTGCCATTTTACCGGGTTTTTCGCAAAGTTACGGTTTATACCTGAACAACTTACAGCCAATGGTCAATGATTAATGATTAATGGTCAATTAATGACCAACAGGCTGTGCACCCGATCATGGACCATTACGCATTCTTATGTGTCTATTTTTCCCGTGAAAAGGAATACGGAAAATCCTTCTCCGCTGTTCCGCGGCTTTTGTTCGGTGTACCGCTCATTTCATAAGTGATGGTGCCTCCGTTCTGAAGCTGCTGATGCGTAAAGTAATTGGCGGTGTGGTTAACATTGTTTAACCTGACCGACTGTACATACCGTTTATCTTCTGAATTGGCCGGAGCCGAAAGCCGCATTTTTTTCCCGTTTTCAAAGTGAAGCGTCACGTCTTTAAAGAGGGGCGAACCCATGACATACTGGTCTGTACCGGGACAAACCGGGTAAAAGCCCATGGCCGAAAACACGTACCAGGCCGAAGTCTGTCCGTTATCTTCATCCCCGCAGTACCCGTCCGGATAAGGCGTATAGAGCTTTTCCATTACTTCCCGGGTCCAGTACTGGGCCTTCCAGGGTTCTCCGGAATAATTATACAGGTAAATCATGTGCTGTATGGGCTGGTTGCCGTGGGCGTAATTGCCCATGTTCATGATTTGCATTTCCCTGATTTCGTGAATCACAAAACCGTAATAGCTTTCATCGAAGAGCGGAGGTACGGTAAATACGGAGTCCAGCATACGGTTAAAAGAGGCTTTCCCGCCCATGAGATCCACCAATCCGGCCGGGTCATGAAACACCGACCAGGTATAATGCCAGCTGTTTCCTTCGGTGAAGGCATCGCCCCACTTCAGAGGATTAAACGGTGCCTGGAACAGCCCGTTTTTGTTTTTCCCCCGCATCAATCCGGTTTCCATATCGTACAGGTTGCGGTAGTTCATGGCGCGTTTCGCGTAAACGCCTATTTCGGCCTCGGGTTTGCCCAGGGCTTTCCCCAGCTTATAAATCGACCAGTCGTTATAGGCATATTCCAGGGTTCTGGCCGCATTTTCATTGATTTTCACGTCGTAAGGCACATACCCCAGTTCATTGTAAAGCGCCACCCCTTTCCTGCCGGTTGAGCTGATTTTGGGGTGTTCATTATTGGCTCCGTGTACCACGGCTTCCCACAGGGTTTCAATATCGTAACCGCGAAGCCCTTTGAGGTAAGCGTCTGCCACCACGGCCGCGGAGTTATTGCCCACCATGCAGTCGCGATGCCCCGGACTGGCCCATTCCGGCAGCCACCCGCTTTCTTTATAGGCATTGGCCAACCCTTCCTGCATTTTCACATTCATGGAAGGGTACATGAGGTTCAAAAAAGGAAAGAGAGAACGGAAGGTATCCCAGAAGCCCGTATCGGTAAACATGTAGCCGGGCAATACTTTTCCGTTATACGGACTGTAGTGTACGGTTTCTCCCCGGGCGTTGATTTCGTAAAAACTCCGGGGGAATAAAACCGAACGGTACAGGCAGGAATAGAAAGTACGCAGGTTGTCTATATTTTCGTCTTTCACCTGTATTCTCCCCAGGATCTCATTCCAGCGCGCTTTTCCCTTGGCTTTCACCTGGTCGAAAGTGTCGTTCCCCAGTTCTTTCAGGTTGAGTTCTGCCTGTTCATAACTGATAAAAGAGGAAGCCACCCGGGCGTGAACATGCTCCCCTTTCCGGGTAGAAAAGCCAATCACCGCGTAGGCGTGGTGGGCCTGGGTCTCGTTTCTTTTTTCGGTCAGGACACTATCGGCCACGGTGGCGGTATAGGTAAAGGGTTTGTCAAATGTGATGACAAAATAATTTTTAAAATTTTCAGGCACACCGCCGCTGTTTTTAGTAGTATAGCCTATGATTTTGTTTTCTTCGGGAATGATTTTCACGTAAGAACCCTTGTCGAAGGCATCGGTAATGACATACGAGTTCTTATTTTCGGGAAAAGTAAAGCGAAAGATGACGGCCCTTTCGGTGGGGGCCATTTCAGTCACTACATCGTGGTCGGCCAGGTAAACCGAGTAATAATAAGGATGAACCTTCTCGGTTTTATGTGAAAACCAACTGGCCCGTTTGTCCTGGTCAAACTCGGGCTTTCCCGTAACCGGCATGAGGCTGAACTGGCCGTAGTCGTTGATCCAAGGACTGGGCTGATGGGTTTGTTTGAAACCCCGTATCTTATCGGCGTCGTAGGTATAAGCCCAGCCATTCCCCATCTTACCGGTCTGAGGCATCCAGAAATTCATACCCCAAGGCATCGCAATGGCCGGGTAGGTATTTCCGGTAGACAGGGAATGTTTGGACTGGGTTCCCACGAGGGGACTGACATACTGTACGAAATCCTGGGCAGCTACCTGCACGGTAGCGCATAACATAAGGAAGAATATTTTTTTCATTTGAAACGGGCTAAGACATACCGCCGGAGCGATACGGATATACATCAGGGTTGAAAACAGGCTGCTAAACTAGCATTATATTTTCACAATGTAAAGCCCGTATCCGTTTCCTGACCACTTTATAGTGCTTCAGAATTTATAGCCCAGGCCCAGGCCCGCTTTCCATTTTCCGTTTTCTGCGGCAGTTTTCGGAATATAATAGAAAGGCAGCTGCAAGGCCAGCTTTTTAATCACCAGGGTTACTCCGGCGCCGAGGGTGGGCGTCAGAAGCGAATTTTTCACGGCCGACTTATCCTCCCTGATTTTAAGGGAGGGCAGCACGCCAATAAGGAGAGAACAAGGTTTGCGGGTCCATTTTACACCCGGGCCCGTGAAGTTCACAAAAGCGCCCTTGTCCATATAGCCGGCAACCACGGTCCCGTCCCAGGCCTTAAAAGACACTTCTTTTTTCTGGGCTACGGAGGCGGAAAAACAAAAGAGAAAAATAATCATCAGCGGTTTCATAGTTTAATGATTTTTGTATTGGGAGAAATGAATTAAGCGTTGGTTTCCTGTACTGATCTGGAACCCGAAAAGGTGTAATACACGGCCATACCGGTAAAAAGGAGTCCGCCCACGATATTTCCTGCGGTGACGATGAGTTGGTTGCACAGCCACCAGTCGGAAACAGAGACGTTTGCGCCCAACATCATACCGGCGGGAATCACGAACATGTTCACTACGGCATGTTCATAGCCCAGGGCAAAAAAGATAAAGATGGGGATGCCGGCCGCTATAATCTTCCCTATGGCCGAGCGGGAAGTAAGCCCCATGACCACGCCCATACATACCATCCAGTTGCATAAGATGGCTTTGACAAAGGCCGTGAGGAAGCCCGCGGCACCATGGCCCGTATAGCCCAGGGTTTTCTTTTCGGCGGTCTTTATCATCATCTCTTCTACGGGCAAAAGGGAGGTAGAAGTACCGAATTCGGATACTGCGGCCCAGTAAAGCAAAGCGAAGAGTACACTGCCCAGGAGGTTTCCCGCAAATACCAGGGAGAGGTTTTTCAGCAGAGCTTTCCCCGTAATCTTTCCTTCGAAATACGCCAGGGGTACCAGGGCAAAACTCCCGGTAACCAGTTCAAGGCCCAGCAGGATGATAATGATAAACCCGACGGGAAACGCCAGGGCCCCGATCAGGGGCAAGCCGGTTTGCACGGAAGCGGTAAAAGCCAAGGTCACCGAAATGGCCAGTAAGGCGCCGGAAAGCATTCCCCGCACCAGGGCGTCTTTCACCGGTAGTTTGCTTTTGAGCACAGCGTTGTCCAACATGGTACCCGCTATCTCTTTGGGAGTTACATAATCCATAATTAGAAAGTTTAAAAAGTTAGGTTTTGTAATGCGTATTGATCAAGATATTCGGGGTGAAGTTCCACCACCTTTCCCACCACGATAATGGCGGGCGATTCCAGTTCATTTTCCTGCACCTTCTGCACGATCTCATCGACGATGCCGGTCACGTAACGTTCATCGGGCCGGGTACCGTTTTGAATCACGGCCACGGGTATCTCGCCTCTTCCGTTGCTTTGGTAGAGGCTGCACAGCTCTTCGAGTTTATTCAGGCCCATCATCACCACCACGGTGGCTTCGGAGCGCGCCGCCAGGTGCAAGTCTTTGGAAAGCGTACCGTGACGAGTAGTACCGGCAATCACCCAGAAACTTTCGCTTACGCCGCGGCGGGTCACGGGGATACCCTGGGAGGCCGGCGCAGCGATACAGCTGGAAACGCCGGGAATAACCTCGCAGCTAATGCCCTTGCTGACGGCGTACATCCATTCTTCATGCCCTCTTCCAAACACAAACGCATCTCCGCCTTTAAGGCGAACCACATGCCCGTGCCTGCAGGCCATATCGACAATGAGTTCATTGATTTCTTCCTGGGAAAAAGATATTCTGCCCATTCTTTTGCCCACATACTGGCGGATACTGCCGGGCCGGGCCCAATCCAGCAAGGCGGTATTCACCAGGTCGTCGTACAAAATAACATCTGCCTGCTGAATTGCTTTCAGTCCTTTTAATGTGAGTAGCTCCGGATCACCGGGCCCTGCCCCTACCAATGAAATTCTTGCCATCTTTTCGCTGATTTAAGTGAATACTGCATCTATCTATTTTACTATATATAGTATTTTATATTCATATAATTTTCGATTGCAAACATAGAAACAATTATTATATCAAAGCAAACCATTTTAGAATTAAATTTTACATTTATAAAAATTTATAGAATAATATTTTATTATTTTAAAAAATATTACATAGTTTTGTAACAGAAATTTCAATTTACAGAACAATATTATATTGAAATAATTCAATTTTGCTCATTTTAAATAGTATAATAACACTATGAAGATCATTAACACGAAAAAAATTGTGGTCATAGGAAATGGAATGGTAGGTTATAAGTTCTGTGAAAAACTCACCACCTGGGGAATTGAGGAGATCAGCCTGACCGTTTTCGGAGAAGAACCCCGCGTAGCCTATGACCGGGTTCATCTCAGTTCTTATTTCGAGGGAAAATCAGCGGAAGATATGCTCATGGCCCCCTCCGACTGGTATGCACAAAACGGCATTGTATTGTATACGGATGACCCGGTGGTGACCATTGACCGGGAAGCCCGGGAAGTCATTTCCAAAAAAGGCCGGCGTGCCCCGTACGATTACCTGGTGCTGGCGACCGGCTCCGCTGCCTTTATCCCCCCGGTAAAAGGCATTGAGAAAGAAGGGGTGTTTGTGTACCGCACCCTGGAAGACCTTGACAAGATCAGGGCGTATGTACCTCACGCGCGCAGCGGCGCGGTGGTGGGGGGCGGACTTCTGGGGCTGGAGGCCGCCAAAGCCCTGCTTGACCTCGGCCTTTCCCAAACCCATATTATCGAATTCGCACCCCGCCTGATGCCCCGGCAGATCGATAACGCGGGATCCGAACTCCTGGAAACCAAACTTAGAAGCCTCGGACTACAGATCCACAAGAATAAATGCGCGGAAGAAATACTCGGTGAAGAACGAATCACCGGCGTAAAATTCTCCGGGCAGTCCAGCCTGCACACCGATCTCCTGATCTTCTCTGCCGGCATCAAACCCCGGGACGAGCTGGCCCGGGAGGCCGGTCTTGAAGTGCACTCCAGGGGCGGAATTGTAGTGAATGACGCCCTCCAGACCTCCGATTCCCGCATCTTTGCCATAGGAGAATGTGCCTGCGTACACAACATGATCTACGGCCTGGTGGCCCCGGGCTATGAGATGGCCGACGTGGTGGTTCACCAGCTGACCGGCCGCCAAAAGACCTTCCGGCCCTTTGACATGTCGACCCGCCTTAAATTAATGGGGGTGGACGTGGCCAGCTTTGGCGACCCCTTTATTGCCGAACCCGACTGCCACACCATCATTTACGAGAACAAACTGACCGGCGTATACAAACGTATTAACATCAGTAGCGACCGGAAAACTTTGTTGGGGGGAATCCTGGTGGGCGACAACGAACCGTACAATAAACTCCTCCAGATCTGCCGGAACGGCCTGTCTTTGCCGGCCGATCCGGAAAACCTGATTTTGGGCAAGCGGGGAAATGGCGAAGACGCGGGCGACGGCGTACTGGACCTTCCGGACGAAGCCCTGATCTGTTCCTGTGAAGCGCTCTCCAAAGGGTTTCTCTGCGAAAAAATCAAGGAAGGCCACCGTACAGTAGAGGCCCTGAAGAAAACCACAAAAGCCTGCTCGGGCTGCGGAGGATGTACCCCTATGGTCAAAGACCTGATTCAGGCGGTACTGAAGCAGGAGGGCGTGTACATCCGCAATGTGATCTGCGAGCATTTCGATTACACCCGTCAGGAAATCTTTGACCTTATCAAAATCCAGGGACACACCACCTACACCGAAGTGCTGGACCACCTGGGAAAAGGAGACGGCTGCGAAATCTGCAAGCCCTTGGTGGCCTCTGTGCTGGCCAGCTTGTGGAACGACAATATCCTTGAAAACGACCGGGGCATGATCCAGGACACCAACGACCGCTTCCTTGCCAATATTCAGAAAGGCGGCACCTACTCGGTAGTACCGCGCATTCCCGGGGGAGAAATTACCCCCGACAAACTGATTGTGATCGGGCAAGTGGCCAAAAAGTACAATCTCTACAGTAAAATTACAGGCGGACAGCGCATAGACCTCTTCGGCGCCCACCTGAATGACCTTCCCCTGATCTGGGAAGAGCTGATTGCGGCGGGCTTTGAGAGCGGACACGCCTATGGAAAATCACTCCGGACGGTGAAAAGCTGCGTGGGCTCCAGCTGGTGCCGCTTTGGTGTGCAAGACTCCGTCTCTTTTGCCATTGAAGTGGAAAACCGCTACAAGGGTTTAAGGGCACCCCACAAAATCAAATCGGCGGTATCGGGCTGTATCCGGGAGTGCGCCGAGGCCCAAAGCAAAGATTTCGGCATTATCGCTACCGAGAAAGGATGGAACCTGTACGTCTGCGGGAACGGGGGAGCCAAACCCCAGCACGCCCAGTTGCTGGCTACAGACCTCGACAAAGAAAGCTGCCTCCGACTGATTGACCGATTCCTCATGTTCTATATCAAAACTGCAGACCCCCTCACCCGTACTGCCCCCTGGCTCAATAAACTGGACGGCGGAATGGCGTACCTGAAAGCGGTATTGGTGGAAGACAGCCTGGGCATAGGGAAAGAACTGGAAAACGATATGCAAAAACTGATCAACGCCTACCAATGCGAATGGAAAGAGGCGGTGGAAAACCCGCACATCCGCAAACGCTTCAGCCATTTCCTGAATGCCCCGGACGTGAAAGACCCCGAAGTGCAATTCGAAGAATTCAGAGGACAAGTCAAACCGGTAGAATGGGCCAAATAAATGAATTTACGGGGTGCCCGCCGCAAACGGCAACCCGTGCATAATCAAGACTCTCAGCTAAACTTAATACGTATGAGTACAATGACAACCCAGTGGTACAAAGCGTGCCGCGTAGAAGACATCCCTGCCAATAGCGGCGCATGCATTTTGGTAGACGGAAAACAAATTGCTATTTTTAACTTTGAGCGCCGGAACGAATGGTTCGCTACGAACAACCAATGCCCCCATCGCCAGCAGATGATCTTATCGAGGGGAATTGTAGGAAGTCAGGGCGATGAACCCAAAGTGGCTTGTCCTTTTCACAAAAAAGCGTTCTCATTGAAAACCGGAAGCTGCTTAAACGATGAAAACTACCGTATTGAGACTTTCCCTGTACAAATCAGGGAGGGTATGGTGTATGTAGCAATATGACGAACTCCTCCTCTGCCGAACAGGTAGCCGAGCGCCTGACCCGGTACTACCTGGCTGCGCTCAGCATCATGGCCATCCTGTGTTTCACGGGCCTGGGCATTATCAACAGCGCCATTCAGTACCACGAGTCTGACGGCAGAGTATTGAATATTTCCGGAAAACAACGAATGTGGAGCCAGCAACTCACCAAGCTGGCTCTTCTTCAATACGGTGGCCACACCGCGGCCGATTCTACCGCTTTCGGACAAGCCCTGGAAACCTGGAAGGCAAACCAACTCCAGCTGGAAGAAGGATTCCTGAAAATGGAGGAAAATTACCTGGTCAAGAAAAGCCGGGACCTCAAAGAAAAGTTCCAGCGTCTGAAGCCGGTGTACACCTCGCTTTACCACCACTTAGAAGAGGGACTTCACCGGGGGATTTCACCCGCACGCATGGACCAGATCCTGGAAAACGAAGCCCTGTACCTTCAGCAGATGGACGCCATTGTGTTCCGGTTTGACCGGGAAAGCCGGGAACGGGTAAAAAACCTGAGGATAATTGAATACATCCTGGCCTCGGTCACTCTCCTGACCCTTTTACTCGAAATTCTGCTCGTATTCCGGCCTGTGGTGAAGTATACACGAAAAATCATTCATGAGCTGTCTGACTCGAAAAAAGAACTCTACCTGGCTAATCAGCAACTGTACAAGGTCAACCACCATCTTTCCCTGACCCAACAGCAGGTGATCAACCTCTACGAAGCCCGACATCAGCAGCTCCGGATGGAAGACCAGATACGTGCTGCGGCCCTGATGGAGGGACAGGAAAAGGAAAGGATACGCCTGGCGGCAGAATTGCATGACGGCGTAGGCCAAATGCTCACAGGCCTGAACCTGCTGGTGGCACGGCTGAAAAAACTCCCCCCGGAAGATCCCCGTTTTAAAAAGCAAGCCGATGAAATATCGGCTTATATCCAGGAAATCATCCGCACTACCCGCCAGATTTCCCATAATGTCATGCCGGATACCCTGGTAGATTACGGATTGGCCGCAGCACTCCGCGCCCTTACTGACCAGGTAAAGCTCAGTGCGGCCTCCCACCTCATATTGGAGGTAACCGGAGAACCGACACGCCTGGCCCCCGCACGTGAAATCGGCCTATACCGCATTGCCCAGGAAGCACTAAACAACGCCCTCAAATATTCTGAAGCCAAAAACATCACGATCACCCTGAACTTTGAAACCGACAAAGTAGTTTTAAAAATTGAAGACGACGGCATAGGGTTCTCCCCTGACCGGCAGCAGGACTGGCAGAGTACAGGCATTGACAATATGCGCACCCGCGCCCGCCTCCTGGGAACCGAGTTTTCCCTGGATACCGCCGCCGGCCAGGGAACCACCGTTACTGTAAAATTCAACCTATGATCAAGATACTGATAGCAGACGACCACTCCATGGTCCGAAAGGGAGTGAGAGTCCTACTCGAAGACGAGAAGGATATGTTAGTAGTGGGTGAGGCCACCGACGGCCGTGAAACCCTTGACCTCGTGGCCCGTTTACAACCTGACCTGGTTTTGCTGGATATCACCATGCCCGAGATAAACGGGATTGAAGTGACCCGCCAGGTGACAACCCAATACCCCCAGACCAGGATACTGATTTTTACCATGCACGATAAAACGGATTATATTCTTAATGCCGTACAATACGGGGCTACCGGTTTTCTCTTGAAAGACAGCAACGATGAAGAAATCACCCAGGCTATCCGCACTATACACGGAGGAGATCTTTATTTCCCGACCCGGATATCATCGGTAATCATCAAAAACCTGGTCAAAATCAGGCTCAGAGCCGAACCCGTCCCAGACGACTCCCCCCTTGCCCGCCTCACTCACCGTGAGATGCAAATCCTGGATTGCCTGAAAGAGGGCATGAATAACCAGGAAATTGCGCGCAGGTTTGATACCAGTCCGAATACCGTGGCCAACCAGCGTACGAGTATCCTCAAAAAAACCGGGGTAAAAAATACGGCCGAACTCATCAGCCTGGCCATGCGCAGGTCACAACAAACCTCTTGAACGCAGCCAGGCTTCCATGCGGTCGGGCCAGGATTGTACAGGCCCCAATTGACGGTCTTTGAGTGCGTAACCGTGTCCTCCTTTTTCATAAATATGCATTTCTACCGGCACCTTATTCTTTTTACAGGCCAGAAAGTAAGCAATGGAGTTTTCGGGCACCACCCAGTCGTCTGTAGTAGAAACCAGGAAAGCCGGGGGCGTGTCGGGCCCTACCTGCTTTTCGAGAGAAAAACGTATTTCGTCTTCTTTGGAAGGATTTTTTCCAATCAGATTTTCTTTTGAACCGGCATGGGTGATCTCGTCATCAAAAGAAATCACAGGATAGATCAGCAAAGAAAAATCGGGGCGAACAGAAACGGATGGGTCGGTAATTTCTCCCACCTGGGTTTTAAAGAGTGTAGACGCGGTCGCCGCCAGGTGTCCGCCCGCCGAAAAGCCCATAATCCCGATCTTGTCTTTGGCCAATCCGTATTTCTGCGCGTTCTTTCGCACTAACCGAATGGCCGCCTGCGCATCCTGAAGCGGACGGATGCTTACATTTTCAAAATTCTCTCTTTCCGGCAAGCGGTATTTCAAAACCACGGCGGTCATGCCCCGGGCATTGAACCACTCCGCCAGTTCGGTGCCTTCGTGGTCATAAGCCAGTATAGAATACCCGCCGCCCGGACAGATCACCACGGCCGCGTCGGTCGTTTTATTTTCAGGCCGGTAAATGGTTACAGACGGCTGCGTGACATTCGATATGCGGGTAACCCCATCACTGGTGACCGCCTTTTCTACCGTTGCGGTAGCTTTCAGGCCGGGTGTACCTGCAGGATAGAGCAAAATAGTTTCCTGGGCAAACGTCATATTCACTAAGAACATCAGTATAAATGCAATTTTTTTCATGACAGAAGTTAAATTCTCGGGCTCAATATACAACGTAATCCGCGCTGTGGAAAGAACGGTGAATTATTTACACATTTTTTGGTTAGTTTTTAGCAGATTTTAACTTTACCTCACGGCCTAAAATAAAATTATGTACTTTCGTCTCATTGACTCTATTCTTATGAAATTACAAACCTTGTTTTTCTTCCTGTTCACCCTTTCTGTATTTGCCCAGGGTACCCGTGCAGACTTTGAACGCGCCGATTATATCAAAGAAAGTACCCGAAACAAGGTGTACAACGAACCTGCCCAGATCACCTGGATAGAGAAAACCCACCTGTTCTGGTACCGGGTGGAAACCGCGAAAGGACCGGTTTACTATCTTGTCAATGCCGAAACCCGTCAAAAACAAAAGGCCTTCGATTCGGAAAAACTGAAGACATTGCTAGACGAACAGACCGGGCAGAAGACCGGCCTCCACAACCTGAGCAATCAAAAATTAAATGAAAACCTTTTCAGCTTTACCGCATCGGGCAAAAACTGGGAATACGATCTGAAATCAGGGGAACTGCGTTCCCTGGGAGAGGTCACTCCGCCCCGGCCCTGGGGATATTGGGGTAACCTGAGAGACGAAAGCCAGGGAAATCCCATTACTTCCCCCGATAAAAAATGGAAAGCCTATATCAAAAATTCCAATATCTACGTAAGCAAGACCGATGACCCCGCTACCGAAAGGCAGCTCAGCTTTGACGGATCACCGGGAGAGTTCTATTCGGCCTGGATTTACTGGTCGCCCGACTCCAAACATTTTGTATCCAACCGCATTCGTCCGGGACAAAAACGACAGCTCACGCTCATCGAATCTTCCCCGACCGACCAGCTGCAGCCGAAATTACACACCCGCGACTACCTCAAACCGGGCGATGCCCTCAACCAAAAATACCCGGTAGTTTTTGATGTGGAAAAAGGTACCGCTCAACCGATAGATGTCAACCTGATCCCCGACCAATACAGCCTGTCGGCTCCCGTATGGCACAAAAACGGGGGAAGTTTTGTCATGGAATACAACCGCCGGGGGCACCAGGTGTACAATGTTTTAAAAATTGAAGCCTCTACGGGCGAAGCCCTGGAGGTCATTAAAGAAAGCAGTAAGACGTTTATCCATTACAGCGGAAAACGTTTTCGCCACTATGCCGAAGGCACAGAGGAGATGATATGGATGTCGGAACGCGACGGCTGGAACCACCTCTACCTTTACGACGCCCGCACGGGCAAAGTAAAAAACCAGATCACGAAAGGGCAGTGGGTGGTAAGACAGGTAGTGCATGTAGATGAGCCCAACCGCACCGTTATTTTTGAGGGTAGCGGGAAAGAGATAGGGCAAGACCCCTATTTCATACAGCTCTACAAAGTGAACTTTGACGGTACGGGACTGACCCGCCTCACGGGTGAAAACGGCAACCACAGGGCTGTTTTTTCGCACGATCATCAATATTTTGTAGATACCTGGTCGCGCATAGACCAGGCCCCGGAAACCGTACTGAGAGAAACACGTGACGGTTCCACCGTCATGAAACTGGAAAAAGCCGACATCAAAGATCTGCTGAAAACCGGTTGGGTAATGCCGGAAGTATTTGTAAGCTCAGCCCGTGACGACAGCACCGATATCTGGGGAATGATCATCCGGCCTTCTAATTTCGACCCGAAGAAAAAATACCCGGTGATTGAATATATCTATGCCGGACCCCACGATTCTTTCGTACCGAAGAACTTCCTGACCGACTCCCGCGGCGACCTCCACCAGCTGGCCGAACTGGGTTTCATCGTGGTGCAGATCGACGGCATGGGTACATCGAACCGCTCCAAAGCCTTCCACGATGTGTGCTGGAAAAACCTGCAAGACAGCGGCTTTCCTGACCGCATCAAATGGATCAAAGCTGCGGCCACCCGCTATCCGTATATGGACATTACAAGGGTAGGTATTTTCGGGAATTCGGCAGGAGGACAAAGTTCGGCCGGGGCGCTGCTCCATCATCCGGACTTCTATAAAGTAGCCGTATCTTCGTCGGGGTGTCACGACAACCGCATGGACAAAATCTGGTGGAACGAACAATGGATGGGGTACCCCATCGGTCCCCAATACGAAGCGTCATCCAACGTGACCCACGCCCATAAACTAAAGGGGAAACTGCTGCTCATCCTGGGTGAAATGGATGACAATGTAGATCCGTCTTCCACCTTCCAGTTCATTAACGCCATCATCAAAGCCAACAAATACGTAGATTTCCTGTTTGTACCCGGCATGGGGCATTCGCTTGGCGGCGACTACGGCGAACACCGGAGAAGGGATTTCTTTGTCAAACACCTGATTGGGGTGGATCCGCCGGAATGGGCGGGGCATATCAATACAATCGGGCGGTAGAATATAGCTGGCTCTTTTGTATAACTAATTAATATTTTCAGAGATTAAAAGAGGCTGATGGAACAATAAAATCAAACCAACACCTGTTCAAATTTCTCCGGATCCTGACGGGTATCCCAAACAGTTAAAACTTCTATCGCCTTTTCGGTTTCCCGATAAGTCAAAAAGTAATCTCTGACCACTTTGACACGAATATTTTCCATTTCGGTTTTTTTACCCATTTGAGGATAACGACTAATTAATTCTACCGCATCATTGAACAGTCTGTTAAGCTTTCGACTATATCTTGTGGATTTAGTACGCTTAGTCCAATACTCCAAAATTTTAATTCTATCGTTGTGTGCCAGTCTTGACCAGACTATTTGTTTAGCCATGTTTCTATATCCTTTTTTGCAAATTCGTGTGTAACAAATTCTCCATTATCGATCTGTTTAATAGCCTCATTTACTGCCGTTTTGTGTGCATCTGAAAAGTGGAAAACTCCCTCTTCAACAAATCCCAGCAAATCATTTAATAAAGCTTCGTCGGTAATTGTATTAATCTTATCAATTAAACGACTTTTAAGTTCTATTGCTGTCATATTTTTACGCTTTATTCTTTAATAACAAAATTCGGTTATCAATTGTTTTGATTCGATCAGAAATAAACGACTTCTTTTTGCAGTTTTTTCTATCTGAAACAACCGGTTCCATTAGGAAACAGATTAAATGCATATCCAAATTTCAGGATTCAGAAACTAATTGCAGCCTTCCTTTCGCCTTGTATCAATCACATACACAATCTTCCAGACACCGTTTTCTTTATGGAGCTGGAAGCTGTTTACCCCGCAATGAGAAAATTGTCCGTTGTAATAAAACGCATAGGGGGTCCAGGCGGCCGCCAGGTTATCGTCTACATTGACCGTGGTAAAAGAGATACGCTCATCCAGGCTTCCCTTCGGAGCTTTGGCAACGGAGCCGATAAAGCCTGCGATTTCTTCTGTCCTGACCTCATTTTCCCGTGTGATGGTCTGGAAGACGGCTCTGGAGGCCAACGTACTTTTAATTCCCGAAGAATCAGAATTTCGCATGGCATCGAAAAAACGGTGGATGGTTTCCTTCACGGAATCGGTCTCCTGATGCTGAGCATAGCCTGAAAAAGCGACCAGAAGCAAGGCAACAGCCAGGTAATTTTTCATTTTACTAAGGTTAATATCCCTAAAGTACATGGTATTCAGCCAATAAACCTAATTTCGGAGGATTATCTTGCGCAAAAGTTAAGATTCCGGCGCCAATTCAATCTCCAGCCCTTCCAGGTCGCGGGTTAAGAAAATCTGGCAACCCAGGCGGGAATTGGATTTCACATGAAAGGCCTCTGAAAGAAGCGCCTCCTCCTCGTCCGACTTTTCGGGGAGGTCCACATCATTGAGTACATAGCACTGGCAAGACGCGCACATGCCCATCCCTCCGCATATTCCTATGGTACCTTCCTCTTCCAACTCGTACGCACGAACCAGCTCCATCAGGTTCATGCTCATGTCGGTAGGCGCAAGCAGGGTATGCTCCACCCCTTTTCTGTCTTTTACTTTAATATTAACGTCTGACATGTCACCGGGTATTTATGATCAGTCAATGGCCTGTACAACTGCCTTTTCCGCTTCTTTTCGGCTACCGTCAAAACCGTCTATACCCGATACCGTGGTATATTTCAACACGTATTTTCTACCTGGATTTAAACGGTTATACACACTTTGACACATGAGCGTGGCCTCATGGAACCCGCACAGAATCAGCTTCAGTTTGCCGGGGTAGGTGTTGACATCCCCGATGGCGTAAATTCCCTCTATGTTGGTCTGGTAATCAAGGGCATTATTGACCTTAATCGCGTTTTTCTCTATTTCCAGTCCCCAACCGGCAATAGGCCCCAGCTTGGGAGTCAAACCAAACAGAGGTATGAAATAATCCACCGCCTTCTCCGAAGATACACCTTCTTTTTCAATGGTGATGGCTTCCAGCCGGCCGTCTCCTTTCAAACCGGTTACTTCCGCCGGGGTGAGCAGATGAATTTTCCCCTGTGCTTTAAGTTCCCTCACCTTCTCTACCGAGTCAAGGGCGCCCCTGAACTCATTTCTTCGGTGAATAAGGGTGACTTCCTCGGCAATCTCGGAAAGGAAAATACTCCAGTCCAGGGCCGAATCCCCACCGCCCGCGATCGCGATTTTCCGCCCTCTGAACAGTTCCGGGTTACGCACAAAATATTCCACCCCTTTTTCCTCGTACATTTCCAGGTTTTCCAGCTCGGGTTTCCGCGGCTCAAAACTGCCCAGCCCCCCGGCAATGGCCACCGCCCTCGCATGGTGACGGGTACCGCGGTCAGTGGTCACTATGAAGGTTCCATCGTCTAGTTTTTCAATGGTTTCCGCACGCTCATTGAGCGTAAAACCCGGCTGAAACTGACGAATCTGCTCCATCAGATTATCCACCAGCTCCTGGGCACCCACACTCGGGTAGCCCGGAATATCAAAGATGGGTTTCTTGGGATACAACTCAGACAGCTGCCCGCCCGGCTGGGGAAGCGCGTCAATAAGATGACATTTTAACTTGAGAAGACCTGCTTCAAAAACGGCGAAAAGCCCGGTAGGCCCCGCGCCAATAATCAGTATATCGGTAGAAATCATGGTGAATTAATCCTGTGTTCGGTTTAATGGAGTTTCCTCCTATATAGAACACTTTTCGTATACCAATACGTTCAATTAATGACGGAAGTCTGCCAAAATCATCTGACCACCTTTGTGGTAATTTTATGAGACCATGCCTTTTATGGATAATACCGGCTACCGCCTTTGCGTTTTGGAAAGACAGGCAAATGGTTCCGTCCCTTTTGCTTTATTTGCTTACCTGGGCAGCCGATTGACCCGTGTAGCGTTCGCCTACGATTTGAATTTTCGACACATCGTCTGTTAGCTTTTTCAGTTCATCGGGCGTAAAGGCGTAATCTGCTGATCCCATATTTTCCTGCAAATGGGCCAATTTTGTGGTACCGGGAATGGGTACGATAAACGGTTTTTGTGCCAGAAGCCAGGCCAGCGCCACCTGCGCTACGGTCAACCCCCTGTGATCGCCAAAGGCTTTCAGAATATCTATCAGCGCCCAATTGGCAATAATGTTTTCGGGCTGATAACGCGGCAATGTCCCCCTGTTGTCATTGTCGGGATTGTACTTGGTACGTTCGTTGATATACCCCGTCAGTAGTGCTCTACTTAGCGGACTATACGGTACAAAACCAATGCCCAATTCTTCGCAGACTTGGATCACATCGGTTTCGGGTTTTCTTGTCATCAAAGAATATTCGCTTTGCAAAGCGGTAAGAGGCTGTATCCCGTGTGCCTTTCGAATGGTTTCGCTATCGGCTTCGCTCAGACCGAAGTGTCTCACCTTGCCCGCTGCTATCAAATCTTGTACGGTTCCCGCGACCTCTTCTATGGGTACATTCGGGTCAACCCTGTGCTGATACAATAAATCTATGTAGTCGGTCTGCAAATTCTTTAGCGAACGTTCCACCACCCGCCGGATGGTTTCCGGTCTGCTATCCAGCCCCAGGCTCGGTTTGCCCTCCACAAAACCGAATTTGGTAGCAACGATCACATTTTTACGGATGGGCGCAAGGGCTTCGCCTACCAATTCTTCATTAACAAGCGGACCGTATGCTTCCGCCGTGTCGTAAAAATCCATACCCAAATCATAGGCCTTCCGTATCATGGAAATCATTTTCTGCCGGTCCGGAATAAAGCTCCTGTGGTAGCTCATGCCCATACAACCTAAGCCCAATGCCGATACTTCGATACGCTGAGCTCCCGTACCCAAAGCTCTTCTTTTAGATTTCGGGGTGGATGTACTACCCTTTTCTGCGCTGCTACAACCTGTACCCACTACGCCCATGGTAGACGCCCCTACCAGAGATACGCCCGCTAATGCACCTGTTTTCAAGAAATCCCTGCGATTGTTATTTTCCATTATTCTTTATTTATTTATGGCAAAATGCCTTCTTGTCCCCATTTACTCTGCTATGCAAATTTCATAAGATAAAGTGACTGCGGGCTTATATCGATTACGGTTTTCCCTACCTTTATTACGGATTTGGAAGAAACCAGGGTATAACGAGGGGGAGGATTTTGTAAGTTTGTTAAGCTATTAAAAATAAGGCCATGGAAGACATACTTTATTTTGGAAGTATAAAGGAATACAACGATTTCAATCGCAATGAAACCCTGCACCCGCTGGTCAGCGTGGTTCGTTTAGACAAGGCCCAACCCAGGAAACTAAGACGCCTGCGGTATGGTTTTTATACCGTTTTTCTGAAGCAGGTATATTGCGGTGATTTGCGGTATGGATTGAACAACTACGACTATGAGGGCGGATCCCTCATATTTCTGGCCCCTAACCAGGTGATTGGGGAAAACGGCGACAGCTATTATCAGCCGCAAGGACTTGCGCTGATCTTCCATCCCGATTTGATTGCGGGTACATCCCTGGGGAAAAACATAGGCGATTATCATTTTTTCTCCTATGCCGTCAATGAAGCCCTGCACCTGTCAGAACAGGAAAGAAAGATTGTGGAAGACTGTTTTGCCAAGATTGAATACGAGTTGTACCACGCCATTGACAAGCATAGCAAGCAATTGATTATATCGAATATTGAGCTGTTCCTGAATTACTGCAGCCGTTTTTATGACCGTCAATTCATCACCAGAGACCATGTCAACAAAGGAATCCTGGAACGATTTGAGGAAATACTGAATAGCTATTTTTCTTCGGAAAAACCACAAGCCATAGGCTTGCCGACCGTTTCCTGGTGTGCGAATGAACTGCACCTGTCTACCAATTATTTTGGGGACTTAATCAAGAAAGAAATCGGAATATCTCCACAGGAATATATACAATCTAAATTGATCCATCTGGCCAAAGAGCGGATTTTCGACACGAATAAATCCATTAGTGAGATCGCCTATGAACTGGGATTCAAATATCCGCAACACTTCACACGGCTTTTCAAACAGAAAACGGGAATAACCCCTCTTGATTACCGGAGTTTGAACTAAAAACCTGTTTTCAGTACTTCTCCGTCACGCATCTCTATAATCCGGTCGCTTTTCCCGGCAAAGTCTTCGTCGTGCGTCACCGCAATAATGGTTTGACCAAACTCCCCGGAAAGCTCCCGGAAAATATCAAAAACGATCCCGGTATTCCGGCTGTCCAGGTTACCGGTAGGTTCATCGCCCATAATCAGCAAAGGGTCATTGATAAGCGAACGGGCAATAGCTACCCGCTGTTGTTGTCCGCCGGAAAGCTTACTGGCCGGTTTCAGGGCCTGGTCTTGCAAACCTAAAATCTCCAGCTTCTTCATGGCCTTCTCTTCAATTTCCTCCTCACTATATCTGCCCAGCCTCAGAGCCGGAATCATCACATTTCTCAGGCAGGTAAACTCCGGCAGGAGATAATGGAACTGGAATACGAAACCGATCTTCTCGTTCCTCACCTGGGCGAGGTGGTCTACCGATTTTCCGGTCATGACCTCCCCGTCAATACTCAGCGTTCCGCGGTAGTCGGTATCCATGGTAGACAAGATGTACAACAAAGTGGATTTCCCGCTTCCCGATTTTCCTACCATAGTCAGGAACTCTCCCCTATACACCTCAAACGAGACTTTCTTCAAGACCTGGAACTCTACCGGATCGTAGAAGTATTTGTCGATGTTTTCGGTCTTTAAAATTACATTTTTCATACCTGGAAGTTAGCCGTTAGTAATTAGATATTGGATTTTCATCAGCAGGGTGCTGCTTCTCAAATGTGGTCTTATTTCTAAAAGCTAATTGCTAATAGCTTTTATTTCCGGAAAATGCTCACGGGGTCTACCTGGGCGGCTTTTCGTGCCGGAATATATCCTGCGAAAAAAGTAATGACCAAACCGATAATGACCCCCTGGAGGTATTTTTTCCATTCGTAATCAATAGGAAAATACCCGATATCGCCCCCAATATATACTTTCTGTACCAGCATAATAATCACCGAAGCCATCACTATTCCGCCGGTGACCCCCATCACCCCAATGGTCAGGGCCTGGGCCACGAAAATCCTCACCACATCTTTGCCCCGGAACCCCATGGCCTTCAGTATGGCGATGTCGTTGATCTTCTGGCTCACCGTCATGTTCAGGATGTTGTAGATACCGAAGCCGGCTACCACCAAAAGGGTCACGGAAATAAACATCATCACAATTTTCCGCATGCGGTTTCCCGCCATCAGGGTTTCATTGCTTTGCTCAAAACCTTCCGCCTTATACCCGGTAAGCTGAGACAATTCCGTGGCCACCGCTTCCGCATTGCGATAATCGGCCAGGTTGATATTTACGTCTGTCACGTAGTCGGCATTTTCCTGGAGCATCTGCTGGGCGCTGCTCAGGCTTACATAGGAAGTGGTATTGTCTACTTTGGAATTACTGGTTTTAAAAACGCCCACCACCCTCAGGTTCTTGTTGATACTTTTGGAAGACGTGAGGTTGATATTATCTCCTACCCTCAGGCTCATCTTCTCCGCGATTCCGACCCCTATGAGTATACCGTTGGGGTTATAGTTCAAGGCTTCCCAGGTGCCCTCCACCATCATGGATTCGAGGTTAAACATCCGGTTGGCCTCTTCAGGTACGATACCAATGGCCAGTCCGGAAATCTGGGATTTCCCGCTGTTATAAAAAACGCCCGAGCTGGCCTGCAGGGTGACTATGCGCACCTGGGGATGTTGAAGCACCTGCTCTTTGATGGCTTTGGGGTTGAGAATACGGTTATTGTGGGGTACTACTTTAGGATTTACAATCAGGTAGCGCGCCTCTTCACCGGTCACCAGAGGCTGGCTGATCACATCGTCCTGGTAGAGCCGGATATGCGACGTACCTTTGAATACCGAGCCGTAAGAGACTCCGTCGAACCCTACAATCAGGCAATTCATGAAAATATAAATGGCCATGCCCAACACCACCCCCATCACGGCCACCGCCGTCATTTTCTTGTTGGCCAGCACGTAGGTTTTCGCGATGCTGTAGTTGATATTCATTGGTATAAATTTGGCGGTCAGTAAAAACTACCGTTAGCTCATTGTATCACACTTAACGTTTGATGGGAAGGAGTATATCGTCAGAGGTAATGCCTCCCAGCACTTCTACGTAGTCGGAAGATACAATACCCGTTTGAAGCACCACAGGCTCTTCTTTTCCTTTTACTCTCACGGTGTTTCCATAGCCCACGCTGCTGCGGGGAACCAACAGGGCCTGCTTTTTCTCCCCTACCAGTATATTTCCTTCCAGCTGGGTACCGTAAAGGGGATTTACCGCCGGATCATCGAAACGGGCTTTACAAATGAACGATTGGGTAGCGGGGTCAAATGCCGCTACAATTTCGGTCACCCGTGCCGTATACACTTTGTCTTTTTCCGTATTCAAACGTACAAACACGGTTTGCCCGACCTTTACTTTCCCGATCGTGCTTTCGTCTACATTCAAGACAATTTCGGCCCGGGCCGGATCCGCGATGGTGGCAATCACATCTCCCCGGCGTACAAAATCACCCTCGAACTTCTGCTTGCCTATCACCTTCCCTTTCTCCGAAGCCCGGAGCGCATTATAGGCATTCAGAATGCGGGAATTCTCCTGCTGGTTTCGGGCAGTAGTGAGTGTCTGCTCATTTTGCAGCTTCACCGATGCCAGCTGCTCTTTCAGCACGTTCAGTTGGGAAAGTGCATTTTCTTCGGCCAGTTTCATGTTTTCAAATTCCTGGCGCGACACACTCTGCTTTTCGTAAAGCCGTTGGTAACGTTCACGCTGAAGTTTATCCTGTTGATACTTCTGCTCTGCGAAAACGATATTCTGCCTGATCTGCTGTTCCAGGGGCGCCGCGCCCTTTTCGGTCAGTCTTACCTGCTGCGCCGCTGATTTCAGGTTTTCGGTATTGGCAGGATTATGAACGGTTCCCAGCAGTTGCCCGGCCTCCACTTCATCGCCGGTTTCCAGGCTCAGGTTCTGCAGAATACCGTCTGTCTGCGCCACCAGGGTCCAGGAGTCTTTCCATTCTACCTGACCCGAAGCAAATACTAACTCTTTGATATCCTGTACTACCGGACGGGTCTCTTGTTCCTTTGAACAGGAGGCTAGACCTGCAAGCAGCACCACAAGGAGGGTGGGGGTTTTCATATCAATAGCCATTGTTGATCCTTAAAATTTGATAATTGTATAACATACTGACCGCAGCCGTGGCACGGTTCAGGCTACTGTTCAGCCAGTCGTTCTGCGCTATAAGTAGTTTATCCAGGGCCAGGATATTCTCCTCAAACTGGGCATAGTTTTTTTCAAAGGTATCCTTTTTCAGCATTTCAATCTTTTGCTGCGCTTCCCACTGGCTTTGTGCTTTTCTAAGTTCAGCCGTACGCTGAAGGTTCGCATAAGATTGCTGTTCTTCCGCTTGTTCCAGATTATTTTGGGCAATTTTCAACTGCACCTGCTTGTTTTTCAGGTTACTGATTTTTTGTACATTGGTGGGCAGGTCCCACGACAACTTCAGGCCCACATAGGCAAAATAGATGCTGCTTGCGCCGCTGCCGTAAAAGAAGCGGTTGCTAAGATCCTGCCAATTAAAGGAAGACACGGCCGACAGTACCGGCCACTGGTCTCTTTTGGCCGTAAAAACGTCCTGTTCCGCCATTTGGGTACGAATTTCGGCCAGGTCAGTGTCCAGTCGGCTTTGGGCAAGCGGTATAGTAGAGGGCGTTGGGACGGCGACCTCCACTATCCTGATCTCCGAGCGGGTCAGCAGTTTCAGCAGCTCTATCTGCAACTGCCGGTTTTGCTCCAGTTGATCCAGGTTGTTTTCGAGGGTCACCACGTTCACATCGGCTTCGTTCACTTCCTGGCTCCGGGCTATTCCTTCTTCGTAACGGTGGCGGATTAGGGTCTTTATTTTTCGGGCCACCTCCAGGTTTTCTTCGAGAATACGCTTCTGACGGTCAAAAGAAATCACGTTATGAAAGGCCGCGTTAATGTCCAGGAAAATATCACGTTGGGCCTGTTTTTCATTCAGGGAGGTCAGCTTTTCATTCAGCGCGGCGGTCTTGCGCTGAGCCAGGTTACCAAAATGAAGAAGGTCAAACTGGGGCGACAAGTTCAACGTGGCCACATACTTCTGGCCCATCACCAGCTCTTTGTAAGTTCCTTCCTCCTGGCCGAAGATCGTACCGGGTACATAGGTGCGCTGCAAGGCGATATTGTCCAGACCCTGCCACGACACGGGCAACCGAGGGGAAAAAGCATTCACCGCAGCAATCTTACGGGTTATAACCGACAACTCACGCTCCAACGCCGTATTTTGCAAAGCCAGGTTACGGGAAAGCGCCAGCTCAAAAAGTTCGTCCACAGAAGAAACCTGCACCTCCTGGGCCATTACCCGCGTAACCAGTAAAAGCAGCACTACTATTTTTCCTTTCATGTGTATATATTTTAGCTGTGAGCTATGAGCTTTGAGCCGGGCGGCGAACCGCTACCACTTCAGTCCGAACCTTTCGCCCATTTCCCGCATATTTTCCACCACTTTCTCATTCAGGGGAATTCCCGTGATCAGGCGTTCCGCTTTGGAAAGCCTTTCCTGGTCGCCGGGAATCTGTACCCTTTGGCCGTCTACGGCTTTTGCGGAGCGGAAACGGGCGATCCACTGATCCATACCGGCTTTAAACTCTTCTTTGGGCCGGAAGCCGTCAATGCGCATGGCGCCCAAAAAGTGGCCGGTGCCTTTCCCCACCTGTTCGGCGGCTACGCCATGGAAACCGGCAGTAGCGAAAGGCGGCACCCAGGGACCAAAATTAGCACCGGATAGCACCCCCGAAAAGATATCGACTACGGCACCCAGGCCATACCCTTTGTGGCTGCCATGCTCGCGGTCGCCGCCCAGGGGCAGGAGGCCTCCTCCTTCTTTCACCGCATTGGCGTTATCGGTTGGATTCCCTGATTCGTCCTGAACCCAACCGATGGGCGCATTTTCCCCTTTTCGCTGGAGGATTTCCATCTTCCCGTAAGCCACTGCAGTAGTCGCGAAATCGGCCAGAAAGGCGGGTTGCTCGCCCGCGGGAACTGCCACGGCAATGGGATTGGTACCCAATAACTTCTCTCTGGAGAAAGTAGGTACCACCAGGGGGGCGGCGTTGGTCATGGCCCAGCCTATCATGTCTTGTTCCAGGGCCAGGGAGGCATGGTATCCGGCGATTCCGAAGTGGTTGGAGTTCTGCACGGAAATCCAGCCCGATCCGCTTCTCCGGGCCTTTTTTATGGCGAGTTTCATGGCATAGGGCGCCACCACCAGTCCCAGACCTTTGTCTCCGTCTACCGTAGCGGTAGATGCCGTTTCGTGTACGATTCGGATCTCAGGTGTCGGGTTCAGGCGACCGTGGTCGTACAGCCGTACATAGCCTGCCAGTCGGGCTACTCCGTGGGAGTCTACCCCGTTAAGGTCAGCATTGACCAGCACATCCGCAGCTAAGCGTGCGTCACGTGCAGGGCATCCTATTGCACGAAATACAGCTTCAGTAAATTTTCTTATTTTCTTTTCGGGGTACATACTATTATCTGTTTAGATGGCCGCCATCCGCTTTCAGTTTTTTAAGGTCGGCAATAAATTTATCCACCATTTTTTCTTCCGTTGCCCAGGAGGTAACAAGACGCAGAGCCGAATGTTCCTGATCCAGTTCTTCCCATTCAAAAAATTCGTATTTCTGGGCCAGTTTTTTAATATGCCGGTGCGCCATCACCGGAAATACCTGATTACTTTCTGCCGGCGTCAGGAAAGTGTAGCCCAATTCCTGAAACGCTCCGGCCATTTTCGCGGCCATGGCGTTGGCGTGCCGGGCCAGGCGAAAGATCAGATCCCCGGTAAAAAGGGCGTCAAACTGGGCACCCAGCACCCTGCCTTTGGCCAGCATCGCCCCCCTTTGCTTCACATTGTACCTAAAATCAGGTTGAAGGGCCGGGTTGGTGATCACAATGGCCTCGCCCATCAGGGCGCCGCACTTGGTACCGCCAATGTAGAACACGTCGCACAGGCGGCTAAGCTCTGCCAGGCTCATACCCGAGGCCACCAGAGCCATGGGCAGACGAGCCCCGTCAATAAACACCAGGAGATCATTTTTGGAGCAATACCGGTAGATATCTTCCAGCTCCGCCTTCGTATAAACGGTACCCAGCTCTGTGGTATTCGAAAGGTACACCATGCGGGGCTTGACGGTATGGTATTTAGGAAATTTCATCAGCATACGGCTTATATCGGAAACCGTCAGCTTGCCGTCCTGGCTCTTCACATATTCAATCTTGTGGCCGGTGGCTTCTATCGCTCCCGCTTCATGGGTATTGATATGTCCGCTCTCCGCGGAAATAACAGACTCATAGGGCTTCAGGAGGGCTCCGGCCACCAACAGGTTAGCGAGTGTACCTCCGGCTACAAAATGCACCTCCACCGCCTCATTCTTACAAGCCTCTCTGATTTTGGCCACCGCTCTTAAAGACAGCGCATCGTTCCCGTACCCGGCTTGCTGGGAAAGATTGGTTTTAAGCAGGGTTTCCAGGATCAGGGGATGCGCCCCCTCGCTGTAATCATTCAAAAAACTGTATTTCATGAGATTTTGTTTGGCCGTAAAACAAAAAAACTCTCATTTCTGAGAGTTCTCTGAGCCCCCTATCGGGATCGAACCAATGACCTGATTACAAATCAGTTGCTCTACCAGCTGAGCTAAGGAGGCGTTCCTTATTTTAGTGGTGCAAAATTAAGCACCGGGAGAATACGGCGCAAGCGTTTTTAAAACTTTTTTAATTCGCCGTGATGATCAATTTAAGCTTTGCGTTCAGCTCCCTGAGTTCCGCCTCTCCTTTGTCAATTTTTTTCTGGTATTCTGCCCTCAGTTTATCCGCATTCTTGGAATATCCGAAGAACTCCAGGTTATTTTTCGTAAGAGAAATCTCATCTTCCAGATGTTTGATTTTCCGACGTAAATCACTTTCCGTCTTGTTCAGGTTTCCGCCAGACTTCAATACCACTTCGGCTTCATTCTGCATCATGAGCTTATCCTTCTCTGACTTCTCCAGTCCGCTCGATGCTTTCACATACGCGTTAATGGCTTTGATGAAGCGATCCTGAATAGTCTTCATATCCCTGCGCGGCACATACCCGATGGCATTGAAACTTTTCTTGAAATCGGAAAGAAGGTTCAGGTTGGTTTCTCCTTCCTTTACCAGTTTCTCTATTTCTTCGCAAATCGCCACTTTAGCGGCCAGGTTCTTATCGTATTCTGAATCCTGGGCCTTGCTTTCATCCCGCTTATGGTTAAAGTAGGTGTCGCAAATGGACTTGAATTCTTCAAACAGGCTGTCCTTGTACTTTTCGGGCACATGTCCGATGGTTTTCCATTTTTTCTGCAGGTCAATAATCCGGTTCGTATTGGGTGCCGAAAAATCTCCTGCTTCCAGAATGGCTTTGGCCTGCTCTACCAGCTCACTTTTGGCCTTGTAATTGGCCTCGCGTTTCGCTTCCAGCTTGGCAAAAAACTCACTCTTGTGCTTAAAGAATTGCTTCAGGGTACTCCAGAAACTCTTGCTTACCTCTTTGCCTTTCTCTCTCGGCATACCGCCTTTGATGGCATTCCACTGGTCCTGGATGGCCTGTACCTCACGGGTCTTGGCATTCCATTCGTTGATAGAATCGCTGTTGAATTGAAGATACGCCTGCAAATTGGTCAGAAGCTGGGTTTTGGCTTTCAAAACTTCTTCCGAAAGCTCAGAACTTTCTTTCTGCAATTCCCGCTTTTTATCATAAATTACATCAAAGGCCTTTTTCAGACGATCCCAGAGCGCGTCTTGCTCTTCCCGGGGACCAGGGCCTATGTGCTTGTATTCCTGCAATAGCTCATTGGCGTTCTTGAGGATGACGTTATTGATCGGGGTGGCTTCCAGGGCAGCCGCTATTTCCTCAATCTTGATCACCACCGCTTCTTTCGCCTCAATATTCTTCTTCCTGTCCAGGTCTTTCAACTCATTCTGAATACTCCGGATATCAAAATACCGGTCTACCAGCGCATTGTAGGCCGACCATAGCGAGCCGTTATGCGGGGAGTTAATGTTTCCTGCGTTTTTCCATTCCGTTTGCAGCCCCTTAAAGGCTTCCCAGTTGTTCCGCGACTCTCCCTGCTCTTCTGTATCCACGATCTCTCTCAAACGCTGAAGCAAACGGGTTTTCACTTCGAAGTAATCTTCTTTCTCCCTTTCCAGTTTCTGGTAGAATGCCTGCCTTTTCTCCCGAACCTGGATCATAATCCCTTCAAAACGAATGGAATAATTATCGTTTCTGAACTCGAAGCCTTCGTCCGAACCGTTTTCCGCTACATAAGCAGCCTGGGCCTCACTTTTCTCCTGCTGGTAAATTTCATCAAAAGCGCCACGTACTACTTTCAGCGCATTGTCAATATTCTTCACGTCCGATACCGTGAGGTTACGGGCGTTCATGGCTTCCAACAGACGGTCAGCAAGATCCACGAAATCTTTCCTGGAATAATTGGAAAAGTCCTCATCAAATTCAAGAATAGATTCCGGTTCTTCTTCAATCTCTTCAATGATTTCCAGGTCCGCAGAGGTTTCAGCCTTACCCTCTTCCGCAGAAGGTCCCTGCTCTACAGACGCGTGAGAAACTTCGTCATTATTGTCTTCCTTTTTGTTCGGTTCTAAACTTGACTGGCTCATTAATCGAAATAGATAATTACTTTTGTGAAAGAGCAAAATTAATAATAATATTTAAACACCTTTCCATGAACGGCAAAGATATTTCAAATCTTCGGATTCACTATGAAAAATCCGAACTCTCGGAAGCGAATGCCCCTGCTACTCCTTTTATTCTGTTTCAAACCTGGTTTTCCGACGCCCTCGCCGGCGGTATTCCCGAGCCCAATGCCATGGTGCTGTCTACCGTTCGCGACAACCGGCCCCGCGCCCGCGTAGTATTATTGAAGGGCGTATCTGACCGGGGATTTGAATTTTACACCAACTATCGCAGCCATAAGGGCACCGAACTGGCCGGGAATCCCCATGCCGCCCTCACCTTTTTTTACGACCGGATAGAGAGGCAAATCCGTGTGGAAGGCACCGTATCGCGTCTCAGCGGAGCAGAATCGGATGCCTACTTCCACTCCCGCCCCCGGGGCAGCCAGATCGGAGCCTGGGTAAGCGCCCAGAGTTCCGTAATTGAATCCCAGCAGATCCTGGAGGAAAAACAACGGCATTACGAAGACAAATTCAAAGACCTGGAGGAAATTCCGCGCCCGGAACACTGGGGTGGCTATCTTCTGCAACCCGACAGTATCGAGTTCTGGCAGGGGCGGCCCAACCGCCTGCACGACCGCCTGCTGTATTCGCGGAAAGGAGACCGGGAATGGGCGATCAGCCGCCTCAGTCCGTAAGAGACGGGCAAAAAAAATTGCAGGCCCTGTCGAAAAACGCCGTCCTATTCTTTGTCAGGTTCGAGCCTTTCCGGTTTCTTCTCCGGCAGCTCCGGCTTCTCTGCAAAGTCGCCGGAGGCTTCTTCCAGCAATTTTCCGTGCTTGAGAGAAAAGATACCTTCTTTACTGGGTTTTTCCGAAACGCGGTAATTAAAGTCTTCAAAGCGGGATTCCGCCTGGGTAATTTCACCCGGAGGCACCAGGCGCGAATCTACATCCCCGTAAAAATGAATGTTTTCCAGTTCATCATGGGCAAAGATAAATTTCATGGAAGAACACTGGGACAAATCCAGTCCCACAATCTTGTTTTGCTCGTCCAGGATAAAATATTTGGATTCCGCGTTTCCGTAAATATGGATCTGCTCCAGCTGTGAACTGTCGTTGAAAAACGCGTTCATGTTTCGTCCTTTGATCTGGTTAAAATTCAGGAGGCTATCCTGCTCAATAATAAAGCAATTTCGCACCATTTCCATCCTGTTTATCCGGTTATTCTTAAGGAAAACATCAATGGAGTCGGCCTTGATCTGGTTCCGTTTGTGCCACAGCACCGGGTCTTTGTAATACCCTATCGTAGAGTCAAGCGCATTGTAGATGAGGGAATCGGAAATACTTTGCATGTCATCCCGGTACACCCTCACTTGGCCCGTAGCGATGAGGAATTGCACGTCTTCCCGCGAAGGCCCCTTCCCCGAAGCAGGCTGCAGGCTGTCGGAAACCGTCACCACAAGCGAATCCTGCGCCATAGAAAGGCTATCCCGTACTTTGGGTTTTTCGATAATCCTCAGGGAATCTCCCGCGATGAGGGCCGGCTGATTTCCCGACACATACCGGGTGATGGTGGAGCCGTTGACCTTGGTAATACCCTGACTGCCCACCCGTATGGCCTCGTCGCCCACCGTAATCAGGCTATCCGTCTTCGATATAAACACCACGTTTCCCCTGGCCCAGCCAAAGTCTTTCTCGCTGTCGTAATTCAGGGTATCACCTTTCAACACATATTTCTCGTTATCCACGGTAGAGCGTCCGCTGAAATACGACTCCTTGGTTTGTATATTGTACCATCCTCTTTCGGCCTCCATATTGCCGTCTTCGCCCTTGATCGTGGTATAGGCTTTAAAAATGGCTTTTTTGGAATGTGTGTCGTAGTCCATGGAATCGGTACACAGCACAAATTGGGGATGCATCACCTCTACATCCCCGATGTAATTAAAATACTTGGTGTTCGTATTGTAATACCCCGTTCTGCTGGTCAGGCGACTGGAATCCTGCATAATCTCTCCCGGCACAGGGTAATACGCCATACCGCTGGCCATATTGTAAATTACTTTTTTGGTTCTCAGGGTCACTTTCTTATCCCTCAGCACCACACTTTTTCCCCAGATGGTGGCTACACGGCTATTGCCCTCGTAATAGAGGGTATCCCCCACAATGGTCAGGGTATCGCCCTGGTTGATCTTGATATTCCCAAAGGCCTCCATGATGTTGGTGCTGGTGTTCTGAATGGCCTTGTCGGTACCCATAAGTACCCCCTGATGACGAAAAATCACGTTTCCCGTAAACGTTTGCACCTGCATATCGGCCAGGTTCACGCCTTCCTGGATATCCGCGTTCAGTACCTCTACAATGCTTTGCGGACCAGCCGGCGGAGGCGGATTGAGCGGTTTCTGGGCCTTGGCCCCCCACGTCAGCATTCCTAAAAATATCCCGCAGAAATATCGGAGTACATGTTTCATCAGGCAAAAATAACGTTAATTTTGTGTTCCATAGTGTCCCAGCGCATTTATTCTTTATGTTGCCAGAAGTCTTCCGAAACACCATTTCCGCCCATGACCTTTGCCGGAAATCCCACCGGGTCCTTGTCACGGTCAGCGGGGGCAAAGACTCCATGGCCCTTCTCCATCTTTTTCATACCGAAGGCTATGCGATAGAGGCCGCCCATGTCAATTTCAGGCTGAGAGGAGCGGATTCCGACGCAGACGAAGCCCTGGTAGCCACTTTTTGCCGGGAAAGGGGAATCCTTTTCCATACCCGTTCTTTTGCCACCAAAACCTATGCCGCCGAAAGAGGAATTTCGACCCAGATGGCAGCCCGGGAACTTCGTTACGCCTGGTTTGAAGAAGTGGCCGAACACCGTGAGCTAGACAAAGTTGCCACGGCCCACCACCTGCTTGATAATCTCGAAACTCTCCTACTGAATATCACGAAAGGCACCGGCCCCCGGGGGCTGGCCGGCATCCCGGTGAAAACAGGGCGCATCATTCGCCCCCTGCTGTACGCCTCCCCGGAACTGCTCCTGGCTTACCTGGAAGAAAACCACATTCCGTGGAGGGAAGACCTCTCCAATCGCGACGATCGCTACCAGCGAAACAAAGTCCGAAACCGGGTAATTCCCCTTTTAAAAGAGATCAATCCCGGCCTGGAACATACTTTTTCGGCCAACCTTCAACGTTTTTCTGACCTGGAAACTATTTTCGGCCAACATCTCAAAAGCTTTGAAGCCTCCCTCCTGCGGAACGAAGAAGAACTTCGTATCCCGCTTGCGGTGTTGGAGGAAACCACGGGACTTATCCTGGAAGAATTCCTGAAACCATACGGTTTTACACGGCAGGAGGCGCTCCTGGTGCTGAATGTATCAGAAACAGGCAAAAAAATCCTGTCTCCTACCCACTTGCTTATGCGGGAAAGAGCGTACTGGCGGTTGACCCCCAAACAGGAAGTGCCCGCCGCGGAAACCCAGGTTACAGGCGAAGGGATTTTCCCGGTCGGCAAGCGGTTTCTATCCGTAAAACGGGTCGATGTGCATACCGTTCAGCCCGATTATTCCAACCCTGATATGGCCTGGCTTGATGCCCGCGCCGTATCCTGGCCCTTGCGTATCCGCCCCTGGAAAAGCGGCGACCGTTTTATTCCTTACGGCATGAAAGGCAGCAGGCTGGTTTCCGATTACCTGAAAGACAGGAAGGTCAGCGCTTCGGAAAAGAAAGAACAACAGGTGGTGGAAGATGCATCGGGAATTCTGTGGCTGGCAGGCCACCGCATCGCAGACCGGTTTAAGATTACGGAAGCCACACGGGAAATTCTGCATCTGGAAATTC
>JBEBRS010000006.1:0-37616 GCA_040394705.1 Leadbetterella byssophila | reverse complement strand
GTTATATTTCGTTCTATCCCTGAAACACGTATAGAAAAGTCTCCATCCGTGGAATTTAGTTGAAGAATGAGGCCGGGTAAGCCGGTAAATTTGTATGGGCCATCAGAAACGGGGATCTCCGGCGTAAACCAGGCTACCCAATGGCGACCCCCAAAGTTGCATTCGGCTTGATGAACGCTAAGGCCCAAAAGGGTGCTGTCGCTGCCGGGTGTAAGTGTCCAGTCTTCCGAATCCATGGATACCTTATCATAAGCGTTATATTCTCTGTTCAGGTGTTCTGCGATAAATCTGGTGTGGTGTTGCTGGTAATCTTTCCTAATGATGAAATTAAAGCGAGTATGACCAATCAGGCTTATTTGCCGGACTCTTTCTTCCGGGGAAAGACTCTTTCGCATTACTTTGTTCTTTAGGTCCATTTTGCGGTCAAGGAAAACAGAGCCTTTGGGATTTACATATAATTTAAGAGACTCTGAGGTAGTCTGTGTACCGTGTTGGGTGAGTTTTACACGGGCTTCGTAGGAGACCAGGAAGTTCGCCTCTGAGGGCAGAGGCTCTTTCCCGGGACCCCACGACAACCAAAGAGTCAATAGTATCGATAATATCGGTTTCATTTTGGTAATTTTTAGCAGTCCGCACCCGGCAGTTAATCATAGCGGTAAGCGGTTGATGTGCTGCTACACCCCCCGGCCGCTATATGCTAATATTGTAAAATTAATGGGGAGGTACAAATTTATTTCCTGCTTTTGATTGCATTTTTATTTAACGGTACCTAAGTGAAAACCTCATCATCTTCGCTATATGAGCGGTAAGATTGTTCCGCCAAAATCTTATCTTTGTCCGTAAGGCAAAATGCCCTTAAATCATAAATACCGTTTTCCATGAATTGGGTACTTTTTGGAGAGGTGGTGTATGGACTGGTGATCGCTGCGGTGTGTATCCGGATTATTCTGGATACGCGCAGTTCTACCAAAGCCTCCGCTTACATACTGTTGGTGGTTTTTCTGCCCCTGATCGGTATTTTCGTATATTTTTCGGTGGGAATTAACTACCGGAAACGAAAATTGTACAGCAAAAGCCTGTTTGCCGGGGAGTTAAGCGGGCAGGTGATGGCTTTTGTGGAGAAAGACCGTGACAGGATCATCCAGGGAAGATCGGCAACGCTCGCGCCGTATGCCGGCTTGGTGGAACTGGCCATGAGTCAGAGCTTTTCGCCTCTGACAGACGACAACGAAGTGGAGCTGCTGATCAACGGAGAAGAGAAATTTCCGGCCGTAATGGAGGCCATAGAGCAGGCGAAACACCATATCCACCTGGAGTATTACATTTATGAACCGGATGTGATCGGTACGCAACTGATGGAGATTTTGATGAAAAAGGCCCGGGAAGGCGTGAAAGTCCGTTTTATTTTTGATGATTTCGGCTCAAGGGGAATGCGAAAAAAAGTGAAAATGATGCGGGAAGCGGGGATAGAGATTTACCCCTTCTATGAAATTCGCCTCCTTTTTCTCGCTAACCGACTGAACTACCGCAATCACCGGAAGATTATGGTTATAGACGGGGAAACGGGCTTTGTAGGCGGGATTAACGTATCCGATAAATATGTAAATTTTCCCGGAAAGGCCGGTTTCTGGAGGGATACCCACCTGAAAGTGAAGGGAAGTATGGCGCATTCTCTGCAATATATTTTTATGGTAGACTGGAATTTCTGCTCGGCCCGTAAGCTGGAGCCGGATCGCCGCTTTTTTCCTGCGAAATGCGGAACAGGGAGTACGGTGGGCCAGGTGGTGAGCAGCGGACCCGACTCCGATTCGCCCCTCATTCTCCAGACCCTGTGCAAGGCCATTGGCCAGGCCCGGGAAGAAGTGTTGATTACGAATCCTTACTTTATCCCCGATCCCACCATTATGGACATGATCCTGATTACGGCCTGGAGCGGAGTAAAGGTGAAATTGCTGGTACCCGGGCTGTCAGATTCGGTTTTTGTGAACCGGGCCAATCACTCTCATTTTGCCGAGTTGCTGAGAGCGGGCGTGGAAATCTACACCTACACAAAAGGCTTTGTTCACGCTAAAACTATCGTGATTGACGGAGAGTTGGCTATTGTGGGTACGGCCAATATGGATTTCAGAAGCTTTGACCTGAACTTTGAAGTGAACGCCATGTTGTACGATGAAGGCATGGCTTCCGCGTTGCGCGACGTATTTCACCGGGACCTCCTGAATGCCGAAAGGGTGGATCCGGAGGCCTGGCGCCGGAGACCCGTGGTTCAGCGTCTGATTGACCGTGCGGTGCGCCTTTTTTCTCCTTTGTTATGATTCGTCAATGAACCTTTTCGTGATCGGCTGGTAAGAATCAATCCGCCGGTCGCGCAGGTAGGGCCAGGTGGTGCGGTAATATTCGGTTTGATCGAGGTCGATTTCCTGTACATGCACTTCTTCCCGGTCGTGGGAAGCCTTGTAGAGCAGGCGTCCGTGAGGATTGGCCACAAAAGAACCTCCCCAAAACTGTTGGTTGGCTTCCGTGCCCACGCGGTTCACCGAGACCACATAGAGGCCGTTGGCCACGGCGTGGCTTCGCTGTATGGTTTCCCAGGCATCATGTTGCTCCTGGTTGATAACAGGGTCTTTTTCGTCCAGATCCCAGCCGATGGCGGTAGGGTAGAAGAGGATTTCCGCACCCATGAGCGAGGTGATGCGCGCCGCTTCGGGGTACCATTGGTCCCAGCAGATCAGTACGCCTATCCGGGCAAATTTAGTGTCAAATACCTTGTATCCCAGGTCGCCCGGGGTGAAATAGAATTTTTCGTAATAGCCGGGGTCGTCCGGGATGTGCATCTTGCGGTATTTACCGAGGTAGGCTCCGTCGGCATCGATCACGGCGGTGGTATTGTGGTAAAGTCCCTGAGCTCTTTTTTCAAAGAGGGAAGCGATGATCACTACACCCAGTTCTCTGGCCAGGGGCTGAAGCCGGTCTGTAGTAGGGCCGGGAATGCTCTCCCCCAGCTTAAAATTTGCGTGGTCTTCCACATCGCAGAAGTACAGGGAGGTGAACAGCTCCTGGAGGCAGATGATCTGAGCCCCCTTCTCGGCCGCTTCCCGGATCTTGGTTGCCGCTTTGGTCCGGTTCTCCTCAGGGTCCGCCGAGCAGGTCATTTGAACGATACCTATTTGGATATTTTTCATTCGGATATAATTTCAAAATCATGCAAAATTACAAAAATAAAGGGAGAGCGGGAGGGAAAGGAGGAAGGAATCTGAAAGTGGTTTTGGTGATCCTCCCTAAGAAAGAAGTAATACTAAATATTATTTTGTGATTTTTATATTTTTGAGATTTTTATTCAGTATATATTGTTTGTTTTAGAACTTTATATCGATTTTGACTAAATTTTCTTTAGTATGAATTCCTCTTTTGTATAATTTTTATAGAAATTATAATAAAAAAAATAAAATTTTACTTTTCGATATAAAATATGGATGATTTGTATGGTCTCGAAATAAAAGTCTGATAAATTGCATTCAAAGTATATTTTGTATTATATAATATGATTTTGTCGGTATATAATACTATTATTAGAATATTTTGGCAGTTTCAAAGATGGAGGAGACAAATAAAGGACTATATCAGCCTGATTTTGAGCATGATGCTTGCGGTATCGGCTTCAGGGCGCATTTAAAAGGTGGAAAATCGCACCAGATCGTAGCGGACGCCATCACCATGCTGGAACGCATGGATCACCGGGGCGCCTGCGGGTGTGACCCCAACACCGGAGACGGAGCCGGTATTTTGCTTCAGATTCCCCATGAATTTCTTTACGACGAATGCCTGGAGCTGGGTTTCCGTCTGCCTAGATACGGAGAGTACGCGGTAGGGATGATCTTTTTTCCTTCGGGAGAAAAGCAAAGAAACGAGTGCAAAGAGATCATTAACCGGAAAGCGGAGAAACTGGGTTTTGAACTCCTGGGATACCGCAAGGTGCCTACCCTGAACGATACTTTGGGCGAGGGATCGCTTTCCGTAGAGCCCTGTGTGGAGCAACTTTTCCTGAAACTGAGCGATACCGACCGTCTGACTTTTGAGCGCAAACTGTATGTCTTGCGCCAGATCACGACCAAACTGATTCACGAGTCGGTGGCCGGTTCGGAAGAGAGTTTTTACTACAGTTCATTGTCTACCCAGACCATATCGTATAAAGGACAGCTCACCACCGATCAACTTAAATATTATTTCCCGGATATTACCCGGAAAGACGTGATTTCGGCTTTTGCCATTGTGCATTCCCGTTTTTCGACCAACACTTTTCCTTCCTGGAAGCTGGCCCAGCCTTTCCGATATATTGCTCATAACGGGGAAATCAATACCGTAAGGGGCAATGTGAACTGGATTCGGGCGGGGGAAGCTTCTTTCTGTTCCGAGTTTTTTTCAGATAAGGAGATGCAGATGATTCTGCCGATTTGTGCGAAGGGAAATTCTGATTCTGCCCACCTGGATAACGCCATTGAGCTACTCCATCTTTCGGGCCGTTCTCTTCCGCACGTGATGATGATGCTGATCCCCGAAGCCTGGGAGGAAAACCCGGATATGGACCCGGTGCGCCGGGCGTTTTACGAGTTCCATTCTTCTATTATAGAGCCTTGGGACGGCCCCGCCTCCATCTCTTTTACCGACGGGAAAATCGTGGGCGCCACGCTCGACCGTAACGGTCTGCGGCCGTCGCGCTACTGGGTGCTGAAAGACGACACCGTGGTAATGGCTTCGGAAGCAGGGGTGCTGGACATTGATCCCGCCCAGGTGGCCTATAAGGGTCGTTTGCAACCGGGAAAGATGTTTGTAGTAGACATGGAACAGGGGCGGATCATACCGGACGAGGAGCTGAAAGCTGATATTTGCAGTCGTCAGCCCTACCAGCAGTGGCTGGACGAGCATAAAATCATGATCCGTGACCTGCCGGAGTCGATCCGGCCTTATACCCAGTATAGCGAAGAAGGCCTTTTGAAGAGACAAATAGCGGCCGGGATGACGGCGGAAGACCTGAGGCTGATTTTGGGGCCCATGGCCGGCAGCGGGGCAGAAGCCATAGGGTCTATGGGCATTGATATTCCCCTGGCGGTGCTTTCGGAGCAAAGCCAGCATATTTCCTCCTATTTTAAGCAGCTTTTCGCCCAGGTGACCAACCCGCCCATCGATTCCATACGCGAGCGGTCTATCATGTCGCTGATTTCTTTTGTGGGTGCTTCGGAGAACATCTTGTCGGAGTCGCCCAAGCATTGTCGCCAGGTACAGCTGGATCAGCCCGTTTTGACCATCAAACAGTTTGACAAACTGCGTTTTGTGGATTACGAAGGCTTCCAGGCCAAAACCATCAATACCTATTTTAACGTAGGTACGGACCGGCCTGCCCAGGCCCTGGAGTTTGCCCTGGAGCGGATCTGCCGTTATGCGGTAGACGCCATTCACGACGGGTTCGAGATCCTGATTCTTTCCGACCGGGCCATTGATTCCGATCACGCGCCCATCCCTTCTCTGCTGGCGGTTTCGGCGGTACATCACCACCTGATCCGCAAAGGACTGCGGGGCAAGATCGGCCTGCTGGTGGAGAGCAGCGATATCTGGGAAACGCATCATTTTGCCACACTGATCGGGTACGGAGCATCGGGCATTTGTCCTTATATAGCCTTTGAAACCCTTTCCAACATGAACCGGAAGGGCATGATTCCGGGCGAATTTACCGACGAGCAGTTGTATAAAAACTATATCAAAGCGGTCAACAAGGAGTTGCTGAAGATTTTCTCGAAAATGGGAATCTCGACGCTGGCTTCGTACCGGGGCGCCCAGATTTTTGAATGTATAGGACTGGGCAAACCGTTTGTAGACCGCTTCTTTACCGGTACGGTGTCGCGCATCGGTGGGCTGGGAGTAGAGGAAATCGCCCGGGAGTGCCTGATTCGGCACGGTGTAGCTTTCCCCAAAATCGTGACGGAGAAAAAACTGGAAGCCGGAGGGGTGTACCAGTGGAAACAAAGGGGAGAAAAGCACCTGTTTAACCCGGATACGATACATCTCCTGCAGCAGTCGACCCGCGTGGGCGTGACAGACGCAAAGCGGGGATACGAAATCTTTAAGAAATATACGAAGCTGATGAACGAGCAGGCCGACAAGACCATGACCTTGCGTAGCCTGCTGAAGTTCAGGAATAGGCAATCGATTGCATTGGACGAAGTGGAGCCCATAGAGAATATCCTGAAGCGTTTCGCTACGGGTGCCATGTCTTTTGGGTCTATCTCCTGGGAAGCCCATACTACACTGGCCATTGCCATGAACCGTATCGGGGGCATGTCGAACTCCGGAGAAGGCGGGGAAGACGAAGCCCGTTTTGCCCTGCTGCCGAACGGCGACAACATGAATTCCCGCGTGAAACAGGTGGCTTCCGGGCGTTTCGGGGTGACTTCCTATTACCTCTCGAACGCCGATGAGCTCCAGATCAAACTGGCGCAGGGCGCCAAGCCGGGGGAAGGCGGGCAGCTTCCCGGTCATAAGGTAGACGAATGGATCGGGCGGGTACGGCACAGTACACCGGGTGTAGGCCTGATTTCCCCGCCACCCCACCACGACATCTATTCCATTGAAGACCTGGCCCAGCTGATTTTCGACCTGAAAAATGCGAACCGGAAAGCCCGGATTTCCGTGAAACTGGTTTCCGAAGCCGGTGTAGGTACGGTAGCTTCGGGCGTAGCCAAGGCGCATGCCGATGCGGTGCTGATTGCCGGATACGATGGCGGCACGGGGGCCAGTCCGCTCTCCTCTATCCGTCATGCCGGTCTGCCCTGGGAGCTGGGACTGGCCGAAACCCACCAGACCCTGGTGAAGAATAAGTTACGCGGAAGGATTACGGTGCAGACCGACGGACAGATCCGTACGGGGCGGGATATTGTGATGGCGACCCTGCTGGGCGCCGAAGAATACGGTGTAGCTACCGCCGCCCTGGTGACCGTGGGCTGTATCATGATGCGAAAATGCCATTTGAACACCTGTCCGGTAGGAGTGGCCACCCAGAACAAGGAGTTGCGGGCCCTGTTTTCCGGTCAGCCCGAACATGTGGTGAACATGTTTACTTACCTGGCCATGGAAGTCAGGGAAATTATGGCGGAACTGGGCTTCAGAACCATCAACGAAATGGTGGGACAAAGCCAGTATCTGGCGCCACGGAACCGCGGCGATCACTGGAAACTCAAACATTTGGACCTTTCCCGGATTCTTTACCGGGAAGAGATGGATACCGCGCTGTACAAGCAGGAAGAGCAGGATCACGGACTGGCGGAGGTGCTGGATCATGCCCTGATCCGCGACGCCCAGGACGCCCTGGAACATCAACTGCCGGTAAAAGGAGAATACACGATCAATAACCTCAACCGCTCTATCGGCGCGATGCTGTCGAACGAGATATCGGTCCGTTACCGTGGACAGGGATTGGATCCCGCCACCATTCAGTATAAGTTTTACGGCACTGCGGGACAGTCGTTTGGCGCTTTTTCTACCCGTGGAATCCGTTTTGAGCTGGAAGGAGATGCCAACGATTATTTCGGAAAGGGTTTGTGCGGAGCCGAGCTGGTGGTATACCCGCCGGCTGCTTCCACCTTTGTTCCTTCTGAAAATATGGCGGTGGGCAATGTCTCGTTTTACGGGGCTACTTCGGGAGAGGCCTTTATCCGGGGCATGGCGGGAGAGCGTTTCTGTGTGCGTAACTCCGGTGCCAAAGTGGTGGTGGAAGGCATAGGCGACCACGGCTGTGAGTATATGACAGGGGGAATAGCAGTGATTCTGGGCGAAACGGGCAGGAACTTCGCGGCAGGGATGAGCGGGGGAATTGCCTACGTGTATGACGCGAAGAAGTTGTTTGCCGGAAAATGCAACACGGAAATGGTGGACCTGGATGACCTGACGGAAGAAGATGTGGAGCTATTGACGGGACTCATCAACCGGCATTGGGAAAACACGGGCAGTGATGTGGCCCGGAGAATCCTGGATAACCGCAGTGTGGAGCTGGAGAAATTTGTGAAGGTATTCCCCCGGGATTACAAGAAGATTTTGAGGGAGAGAGAAGTGGTGGCGGTGTGAGTTTTGAGTTCCGAGTGGTGAGTTCTGAGTTCCGAGTTCCGAGTGGTGAGTTCCGAGTTCCGAGTGGTGAGTTCTGAGTTCCGAGTTCCGAGTAGTGAGTGGTGAGTAGTGCGTGGATGGACCAAAATATCCCGTAGGGATTACATATCGGTAGAAGGGTTGAAATAAGACGATACAAATATACCCCGAAGGGGTAACATATTTATAGGATAAAGATGGGAAAGCCAAGTGGATTTTTAGAATTTGAAAGACAAGCGGCCCTGAAAAGGGGGATTGAAGACCGGAAGAAGGATTACCGGGAGGTAGAGCTGAAGTACAATGAAAGCCAGACCCGGGAGCAGGCCACGCGCTGTATGGACTGCGGTGTGCCTTTTTGCCACAACGGTTGTCCTCTGGGAAACAATATCCCGGACTTCAACGATGCCGTTTATGAAGGGAACTGGAAGTACGCATTTGAGATTCTGGATTCTACCAATAATTTCCCGGAATTTACGGGGCGGATTTGTCCCGCGCCCTGCGAGTCGGCCTGCGTGCTTGGGATACATAAGAGTCCGGTAGCCATTGAATACATTGAGAAGTCGATTATTGAAAAGGCTTTTGAGAACGGGTGGGTGAATGCGAAGCCGCCAAAGAAGCGGAATGACCGTCGCGTAGCGGTGGTAGGGTCTGGTCCGGCGGGACTGGCCGCAGCTTCCCAGCTGAACCAGGCGGGGTACTGGGTTACTGTTTTTGAGCGGGCGGACCAGATCGGGGGGCTTCTCCGTTACGGTATACCGGATTTCAAGCTGGAGAAGTCGGTCGTTGACCGGCGTCTGAAGATCATGGAGGAAGAAGGGGTGGTTTTCCGGACGGGGGTAAATGTGGGCGTGGATATTTCGGCCACGAAGCTAAGGGAGGAGTATGACGCGGTTTTGCTGGCGATTGGTTCGACGGTGCCGCGGGCGTTGGATATTGAAGGGAAGGAGCTGAAAGGGGTACACTGGGCCATGGATTACCTCACTCAGCAAAATAAACGGGTAGCGTTGGAAGAAGGCTATGACGGGCTTGACCTCTCCCGTAACCATGCCGGAGATCCCTATGAAAAAGAGGATATCCGCGCTACAGGTAAGAAAGTATTTGTCATTGGGGGGGGAGATACGGGTTCCGACTGTGTGGGTACTGCCAACCGCCAGGGCGCAAAGCGCGTTACGCAGATTGCGTACGGCTTGCTACCGCCTACGGAAAGAGATGCCAGTACACCCTGGCCCATGTACGAACACAAGTTGCGCACCTCTACCTCGCACGAGGAGGGCTGTGAACGGCTCTGGAGTGTGAATACCAAAGCGTTTTTAGGGGACGAGCACGGCAATCTGAAGGCTTTACGCCTGGTCAATGTTTCCTGGAAATTTGAAAAGGGAAAGAGAATGCTGATGGAACACCCGGAAACGGAGAGGGTAGTGGAGGCCGACCTCGCCTTGCTGGCCATCGGGTTTTCAAGTCCCCTTGCCCAGGGGTTGGTAGAAGACCTCAATTTACAACTCGACGCGCGCGGAAACCTGGTGACTGAAAACTACCGCACGTCCAGGAAAGGGATTTTTGCTGCGGGCGACTGTAAGCGGGGGCAATCTTTGGTGGTGTGGGCTATTTCAGAGGGGCGGGAAGCCGCGCGGGCGATAGATACTTTTTTGGGCGGTTATTCCATGCTGGAGGCGAAAGAAACGGGAAAATACAGTTCGGAATTCCGGGCCGTGTGATTCACAGTTTCACAATCCGGTCACGGATGGCTTTGCTCACTGCCTCCGTGCTGGAGTGTACGTGCAGCTTGGTATAGATATTCCGGATATGCGTTTTCACTGTTTCAAGAGACAGAATCAGGTGGCCGGCGATCATTTTATAGCTTTTTCCGGCTACCAGCAGCTGCAGTACCCGGGTTTCCTGCTCTGTCAGATTGTAGTGCCGGGAAGATGAGATTCCGGGTTGATACCCGCTTTTAAAAAGCTCAAGTACCCTACGGGCGATACCGGGGGTCATGGGTGAACCGCCGGCGTGTACCTCGCGCACCGTGTCGAGGTATTTTTCCGGGCCTATGTTTTTCAAAAGATAACCCGAGGCTCCGTTACAGATGGCGCGGAAAATATAATCATCGTCGTCAAAAACACTTTGAATCACTACGTTAATACGGGGCAGATGTTCTTTGATCTGAGCAGTAGCCTCTATTCCGTTCACGCCCGGCATTTCAATATCCATCAGCACCACGTCGCATTCTTTTTCCCTAAGGTTCTCCACCGCCCGGTTGGCGTCAGGCCAGGCACCCACGCAAGCGATATCTTCCGCGGCATCCAGCAGCAGTTGGCAGGTGGACCGCAAGTGTGCGTTGTCCTCAAATATGGCGACCTTGATCATACAGGTATTTTTTAACAAAGGTGGAAAGAATTTCTTACTTGGGAAATAACGAGAACGGGGGATTTTTCATCTGTCTAAAATTTAGCCGGGGCGGAAGGGGGCCCCGCGACACTTTGCTTATTCATTGGGGGGCGCCTAGCCGGTGGTCGGGCAACGCTTCGCTGGTGTGCCGGTTTTCTGATAGTGGTGCGCCACCCGGCTGACCGCTGATAGCTGAGGGCTATTTCATTTGGTTTACTGTTCAGGTGTTTCCGACCAGCTCGGACAAGTTCTCCTCGGTTTTTCTGACGCCTATGTCTTGGTAAGGAGAGTTTCCAGGGATGTACTCCGGCACCATGTTTTTCAGAAACTGCACGGCGTCCCGGTGGGTCATTCCCTCTAAGTTCCGTAAGAGTCTGTCCAGTTGGGTCTTGATGTTTTGATTAAGGGCAGGTGTTTCGCTGGTTACCATTATCTTGGGGTGGTGGGTAGGCAGAACGGCTTCTCCGCTATGCAGCAGTTCTTCGTGGAGCTTTTCGCCCGGACGAAGTTCTGTGAACACTACCGGGATCTGCGTGTAGGGTTTCTTCCCTGCTAATCGTATCATTTTAAGGGCAAGATCCAGTATCCTGACCGGTTCACCCATATCAAACACGAAGACTTCTCCTCCGATACCTGTGTTACCGGCCTCCAGCACCAATTGGCAGGCCTCTGACGGGGTCATGAAGTATCGGTTGATGTGGGGATGGGTCACGGTTACGGGTCCGCCTTTTTCAATCTGTTTCCAGAACAGAGGAACTACCGAACCGCTGCTCCCCAATACATTACCGAACCTGGTAGTGATAAAGCGGGTGGGTACTCCCGGGGAGGCATCAAGGCTCTGTACATAGATCTCGGCAAGCCGCTTGCAGGCCCCCATCACGCTGACGGGATTTACGGCTTTGTCGGTAGAAATAAACATAAATTTCTCTACCCCGTATTCTACAGACAGGTCGGCCAGGTGCCGTGTACCCAATACGTTCACTTCCAGAGACTTCACCGGGTGCGATTCCATCATCGGTACGTGTTTGTAGGCAGCGGCATGGAAAACCAGCTCAGGACGGTATCGCTCAAAGAGAGCCTGCATCCGATCGCGTTGGGTAATGCTTTCGATTTCGACTGACAACTGGGGGGAAGGATAACGTGTACCATTTTTCATGCGTGTCAGGTCACTCTCCAGGTCGTAAAGAGGCGATTCCGCCTGGTCTACCAGGATAATTTCGCCCGGACCGTACTCTGCGATCTGACGCACAAGCTCACTGCCTATGGATCCGGCGGCTCCGGTGACCAGAATCCGTTTTCCTTCTAAAAATTCACGTACCTTGTGATCGTTGATGCAGATGACCGGCCGTTCCAGCAGGGCTTCAATGCGGATCCAGGGCGCATTGGGCTGCCTTCTGAAAATATTGGAAACCGGTAAACTACCTAAGCGCCCGAATACAGGCCACGAAGAAAAAAGACGGTCACGATACAGGGTCAATATTTTTTTCATAGCTCGGCATGGTTATTCTTTTACAAATACAAATTTGTAAAGGGATACAGCCGGCGGCAATAGCGAATTTGGGGGATATTTTTGGAGTGAACCTCACTTTTTCAACTTAACAACGCATTCCGAATTCTATCTCTGTCGTGGTCTGTTAGATTGGAGCCGGAGGGTAGGCATAAGCCGGTATAAAAGAGGTTTTCCGAAGTTTTTCCTCCGTAATAGGGCATATCTTTGAATACCGGCTGCAAGTGCATGGGTTTCCAGAGAGGTCGACTTTCAATATTTTCTTTCTCAAGGCTTAGTCGTAGTTTCTCCCTGCTTTGGTATGAATCGGTGGTGATGCAAGACAGCCAGTAGTTGGAATACAGGGCGTCTTCAGGCTCTGAAAAGACTCTGATGCTTTCTGTACCTCTAAAGCATTGTACATAGAAATCGTGCATCGAGCGTCTCATCGCAATACGACTGTTTAGCACTTCCATTTGTCCCCGGCCTATGCCTGCCAATATATTGCTTAATCTGTAATTATATCCGATTTGTGAGTGCTGGTAATGTGGTGCTGTATCCTGCGCCTGGGTGGCCAAAAAAATGGCTTTCTTTTTTAGTTCAGGCATACGGGTTACGAGGGCTCCGCCTCCGGAAGTAGTGATGATCTTGTTGCCGTTAAATGATAGTACAGCTATATCTCCAAGAGTACCACATCGCTGATTTCTGTAGCGGCTGCCGAGGGCTTCGGCGGCATCTTCCAGTACGGGGATATCGTATCTGGAGGCTACAGTACGTATTTCGTTCGCTTTAAAAGGCATGCCATAAAGGTGTACCGCTATGATCGCTTTGGGTTTTTTCCCTTTGGCTAACCGGTCTTTTATGGCTTCTTCCAGAGCCTGGGGGCAGAGGTTCCATGTGTCAGGCTCACTATCCACAAATACGGGTGTGGCTCCCTGATAAACAATGGGGTTGGCCGAAGCGGAGAACGTCATACTTTGGCAGATCACCTCGTCGCCCGGCCCTGTACCCAGCAATACAAGGCCCAGATGCAGGGCAGCCGTACCTGAGGTCAGGGCGGCTACCAATACATTTTCCCCGAGATATTCTTCCAGGTCTTTCTCAAAACCCTGCACATTGGGTCCCAGTGGAGTTACCCAGTTGGTTTCAAATGCCTCTGCCACATATTGTTGCTCTCTCCCGTTCATGTGTGGGGTGGAAAGCCATATCTTAGGTTTACTCATCGGAAGTTGATTTTATGATTTTACCGGGATTGCCCACTACCACCGCATGGTCAGGTACGTCTTGAAGGATCACAGTCCCAGCCCCGATAACTACCCATCTGCCTATGGTGATGCCCTGTATCACGGAAGCTCCTGCTCCGATGTATGTTCCTTCGCCCACGATTGTTCCACCGGCTACTACGGCACCCGGTGATACATGGACAAAATCGCCCAGTATGCAGTCGTGCTCCACAACGGCGCTTGTATTAATGATGCAGTGCATGCCTATTTCGGCGTCTGGCCCTACTACAGTCTGGGCCATGATGACAGACCCCGCACCTATTCCGACGTGTGGAGAGACCACCGCACGGGGGTGTATGGCCGTCTGAAATTTCACCTTCAGTCTTTCCGAAAGTCTTTTTCGGATACGGTTATCCCCTATACTGATAATCCATTCGCTTGTGGTGTCAAAAGCTCCGTTCGGGATCCTCAGTACCGGTACGTCCAGCAGTCTGTTTGTTCGCGGAGCATCATCATACACCGCCTCGATAGGGAAGTCTTTTTGTGACGCCCGGAGAATATCGATTACTACTTTTGCTTGTCCGCCAGCTCCAAATAAGTACATGATTAGTTTCCTTTAAACGGTTCTGTTGTCGCATGGGCTTCCGAGGAGATACCCTCACGGCTAAAAACACTTTTAATTGTTGAAAATAAAATATCGCGGTCCACCCTCCAGGATACATTGTCGACATACCATACATCGAGTTCGAACTTTTTGGGCCACGGAACGGAATTGCGCCCCTGTACCTGTGCCCAGCCTGTAATACCGGGACGTACCTCATGCCGGCGTTTCTGAAAGTCATTGTACAGACGGAGATACTCCGGCAGCAGGGGCCTGGGGCCAACAAGTGACATGTCTCCTGCAAGTATATTAAGCAATTGGGGGAGTTCATCCAGTGAGGCCATTCTGACAAACCTGCCGATAGCGGTAAGACGTTCGGCATCCGGAAGCAGGCGGCCTGTGGCGTCCTTTTTATCATTCATGGTTCTGAATTTAATAATTCTGAAAATTCGCCCATTTTTACCGGGTCGGGCCTGTAAAAAGAATGGCCGCCCCGGATTGGTAAAGATTAGTACCAGCGTTACAGTAGCCAGCAACGGCGACAACAGGATCAGACCGCTCAATGCCCCCAGAATATCTATAGTTTGTTTGATGTATTTTCTATACATGGCCGGTCTCCTTTAGTGCATGATGGTACTCTTCCAATAGAGCACTCCATACTTGTTGCTGTTTATAACGCGACACAATCATGGGCCGGGCGTTTTGGGCCAAGCGGCTGTAAAGGGTCTGGTTCGAGATCAGGGTTTCCATTGCTCCCTGAACGGCAATCATATTTCTGGCAGGAATGACAATGCCGTTTTCTCCATGAATAATGATCTCATTGCTGCCGTTAATATCGGTCACAATGCAGGGCAGCCCCATGGCACCGGCCTGTATCACTCCATTGGGGACTCCCTCGCGGTAACTGGGCAGTACAGATGCATTCGCTACGGCCAGATAAGGGCGTACGTCGTGTTGAAATCCCGTAGAGATAATACTCGGGGTGGATTTTATTGTTTGTAGGATTTCAGGCTTTAAGGGGTCTGATTCCGGTTCCGTAGGTCCTACCAAGAGTAATTTGGCAGGGGTATATTTTAGCCTGGAAAAAGCCTTTACCAACTCATTGACACCCTTATCTCCGGTCAGCCGTCCTATAAATATGAATACAAAGTCATCTGGTTTGAGGTTAAGGTGGTGTCTCAGGTTATGCTTATGCTCTTCGCTAATTTGGGCAGGAGAAAAGTACTCCGGGTTAATGCCGTTGATATTCCCATGGGCTAACACCTTCAGCGGCTTGCCGGTGATCTTGTACCGGAGAAGGTCGTTTTTGACCCCATACCCCTCGGGATATACATGGGTGGCGGCTCGGCACAGAAGACGGTCCGTGGTGATCAATAGTTTTTGTATTATACCTGTACAGGTAGGGAAAATCAGTCCGGTGAATGTGTGTATTCGTACCGGCACTCCTGCCGCCCGGGCCGCTATCATGCTCAACAGTCCGGCCTTGGGTGTAATGGAATGAACGATTTGCGGTTTTTCTTTTCTGAAATAGCGGTAGAGCTTCCACAGACTGATGAGGTCATGCAAGGGAGAGATATTTCTTTGCATCTCTATGGCATGGGTTTTTACCTTTTCTCTGCGGGCGGTCTCGTCCATGTCAGTCCCGTCACCTGAGAGGGCGGTCACGTCAAAATAACGGTTGAGGTATTCCAGCTGCCCCCTGAGTAAGACATTCAGGGAGTGCGGCACAGTGGCGGTACGTATGAGTTTAGGCTTATTCATTGGCGTTTCGTGATAGTCTCATTGCGGATTGAACGCTTTATTAAAGATATGCCGGATTACGGCTTCCGGCTTTAGATAATTCTCGTAATATTCGTATGCCGCATTTTCAAGGCTTTTGCGATAAACCGTATCGTTTAGGATAAGGTCTATGGCATCGCCTATTTCAGATTCCGTCCTTACGAGATGATAGTGTACACCATGTTTGAATTCCCCGGGCATCCTGTTATTCATAGGGGTGGAAATGACGGCTTTTCCAAGGCAGAGGTATTCCCCCAGTTTCCACCCATGGCACCCCAGCACAGAGGGGGTGTTGAATACTAGCGAAGATTGTTTGGTTTTGGTAATATACGCTTTGTTGGAATACCTTTTGAAAGAGATAGTGTCTGCGTATTCATTCCTGTATCTTTCGTATTCAGGGTTTTGTTTTATGACATACTTATCAGGAATGTAGAAAAATCCCCCCTCAAATCGGCTTCGCTTCTTGCTTTCCCGTATAAAGACTCCTCTGTAGCGATTGGTCGTTATAGCGGTGTACTCGTCATACCAGAGGGTTGATATGGCAAAAATGTAATTGTCACATGAAGGGCTACGGTTGAAAAGTGCGAAGGGCGACCTCCTGATGCAGGTATAGAGGTAATCCCTTAAATAGTACAGTAGCGGGGTTTCGGTAAATCCGCTGCTCAGGGCATAGTTTGAGATAAGGGTTTTCAGCAGTTGTGGATAATTGTACAGCCTGATACTAAACCCCGGCCCTATAGGGAGCAGCTTAGGCCGGGCCAGAAGATCTGCGCCTGTGTGTAGGTTTACCTTGGCATACACATCGCACCACTCGTATAAGTGATCAATGATATGATCGGAGTCATGGAAGTCAATGAATATGTTTTTTCTAAGGTGTTCGCCGTTTTCAAAAATCAGCATTACTCCATGTCGATAAGGGAGACGGATGTTTTGAAACGCGGAAATATCGTAGTTCACGCGAGCAGGGCCTACACTATTGAAGCACCCCAGGATATAGTAGGATGCATAGTTGAACATGCATCGGGGGTCAATGTAAACTTGAGTTTTCATTTGCTGGTTTTATTCATGATGTTATACCATTCTATATGTCTGAGGGCCATACGCCTAATGTCGTATTCTCCGGCTCGTGCCACGCAGCGACCCACTGTCTGATCGTACCTTTCCCGGTCGCGATGCAAGGTCAGGACAATTTCAGCCAACTGTTTGTCATTCCCTGCCTCAAACAGCTCTCCTGCTCCGTCCGCTAACTCTTTTAGACCGGAGACCTTGGATCCGATAAAGGGTTTGTATGATGCCAAGGCTTCTATTGATGCCAGAGACAAGCCTTCATAGTGAGATGAAAGCACAACAAAATCAGAGGCCTTCAGCAGTTGGGGAATGTCCGCTCGATGTCCCAGAAAATACACACGGTCCTGAAGTCCAAGCTTCTGGGCCAGCCTCCGGCACTCTTGTATAAGATCGCCCGTACCTGCCAGTAATAACTTAAAATGGTCCGGCAGGTGTTTCATTGCCCGGATGAGGGTGGGCTGGTCTTTCTGTTTCCGGAAAGCCGATACTTGGATGAGGAGGACATCGGTTTCTTTGAGGGCCGGATCAATTTGTACCCGGTCAACGGGGACGGCCCGAACAATTTTAGAAATGTCCGTACCGTTAGGAATGACCACCAGGTTACAGTCGTTTTTGAGGTAACGAGCATAGATAGATTTCACTTCTTGGGAGATACATATAATCCGCTCATACCGACGGTACACAAAAGCCTCCACGGGACGGAAGATCTTCCATTTTATACGGCGATTAACGGCATTATGTTCCGTAAAGTACAGGCGGGTTTTGTTACCGTTCCACATATTGGCGAAGACCGTAAAATACTGCGCCGGAAACAGGTGTACATGGGCAATATCGTACATCCTCAGGTATTTTCGTATCCTGAAAATATTCAAGGGATTGTATATATCCCGTATATGGGGTGACTTTTTGAGGACATGTACCGTACAACAGTTAAGCTCCCTCAAAGCTCGGGTGAAAGGATGGTCATTGTCCCAAAGCAGCAGTACGTCTGCTTCGATACCCGCCTGCCGATAAAGCGGGAGGGTATCCAGCAGGAGTTTTTCCGCTCCGCCCGTACCTAGGGAATTGATGATATGCAGTACTTTCATCTTCCTTTATCTATAAGATACAACATATATCCGAAAGGGAAGAGCCAGAGGTTAGCGACCCCGGTCTGCCGTATTTTTTCTTTAAAAGGCCTGCTCAGATAAAATGCGAACCGCCAGTAATTGGCCGCCGCTTTTATTTTTTGAACAAAGGGAATATTCATGTTCCCCAGTTCCGCGTAATGCATGCAGGTATTGACCGGGTTTTCCTTCCTTAGTTGCGTGATCCGGGAGGTAAGCCCGCCGGGCAGATACTCACCACAGTATATTTTTTCGGAGCTGTACCGGAGTTTGTACCGCCATGCCATTCGGTTCCATACCAGGGCTTCGGGACAAAATTTTTCTCCTTCGATCTCCGGAAACCGGTATTGGCGGAGGATGTCGGTGCGGAAGACCTCCGCCATGTCCCCGCGTATCCGGTATCTGTATCGCAGGTCTACAGCGGAGCAGTCGAGTACACCAAAATCCACCCTGCCGCCAATCCGCCGTCCGTCGGGGTAGGCACGCACACCGCTCACGCCGCAAAAGTCCCTGTTGTTCCGGATAGGCTGATAGAGGGTGTTTATTTTTTCCAGGGCATCTTCATACAGGCGATCGTCGCTGTCCACGATAAAGAACAACTCGCCCGATGCCATGTCCAGGCCTCGGTTAATGGCGGCGTGCTTACCTGCGTTTTTTTGCCTGCGATACAAAACCGGAATCTTTTGCTGCTCCTTGATGGCATGTACGGTTTCCTGTGTATGATCGGTGCTGCCGTCATCCACTATGATCCATTCAAAATGTCTGTATTGCTGCTGTAGCAGGCTATCATACAGCCTTGGAAGCAGGGCGGCCCGGTTGTAGGCCGGAGTAAATACGGTGATCAGGTACTGTGTCATTTGAAATGTATAAAGAGTGTGAATCCCATGCAGCAGAGTATCACCAATCGGATGACACTGTATTGCCTGAGATATAAATGTTTTTTCAGTAAGGGATACGCGTAGATCACCGGCATGAGAAACCACGACAGGTAAGCCATACGATCGGTAAACGGCACATTCATGATGAGCAGCCAGAAAATATTGCCCAGCAGGTAGGTGTTTACGATCAAAATATACAGCCGGTCTTTAAAGTCTTTCTTATAGATATAATGGCGGGCCGCTAAAATGGGAACGGCACTATACAGGACAAAATCATAACGGTATCCCGACATGAAATCAAGCAGTTCAAACCCCGGGGAGAGGTATCCCTCTGTCCGCTGGTCGGTAAACCCGGCCACGGTGAACGCCCCTTTAATTACATCCATCAGTATGCCTCTCCACACCCAGGTCACTATCGCGGTAAATACCCACAGCCAGATCAGCAGGCGGGTACGTTTTATAAAATGTGCGGCTATCAGGCACAACATCGGAAGGTACATGGAATTGTGAAAGAGCGCGGACAGGAGTATCCAGAAGATCATCCTCAGTTTTCGCGGGTAATGGCCCAAACCGTAGATAAAAAATGCCGCGGCCAGCCCGTTTCGCATTACATTATGCCCAAAACCCCAGAAAGACATGGTGGCGACCATGATTACCGTGGCGAGCAGCGCATTTTTTTTGAACCATTTTTTGAATGTGAGGTGAGGAAGCATTACGTATAAACAGGCACATGCCAGGTAAAAAAGCTGTACGGGCATCCAGGAAAACAATTTCATAAAATACAGAAACCCGATGTCGTATTCCTCTGCGATATTCCGGTAGCTGACGAGCTCAAAGGCATGCGTATATACGCTGGTGTCCCCTCCGCCGTCGGGGTCCCGCAGTCCGATAAAAAGAATGACGTAAGTCAGTAATATGATCTCGAATACCCAAAGTATAAGTCCGGGAACGGGATGCCTGTATGTGTAGCCCATGAGCGTAAGCACAATCAGCAGCACGATCAGCGACAGCCCCGTGTAATAGAATGTACTATAGTGTTCTACGGAAATCATGACCGCATGATTTGGTTTAATTTCCGGCAGTAAAGATCCCGGCTGCCGTGATTTTCTATTCTCAATCTCGCTTTACTGGATTGGGTCTCTAGCAGATTACGCTGCCGGAACAGTCGTGTCAGCAAGGTCATCAGCCCTTCGAGGTCATCCTGTTCTATCAGCCAGCCGCCGTTATCCTGCGCTATCGCATCCGGTATACCCCCGGTGCGGGTACCAATCACGGGAACCCCGCAGGCCTGGGCTTCCACAAATACCAGACCGAAACCTTCGACTTCCGATGAGGCGGGATCCTCCCTTGTACACAGGATGAAGCAATCGTGCGCATTATAGAAACCCGGTAGCGCATTATCCGGTATAAATCCTTCAAAACGGGTAAGATCTCCTATCCCCAAGGCTTTTATGAGGGTTTTGAGTTCAGGTAGTCCGCTTCCGGCGCCACCTATGTTCCAGCGGATGTGTGACCGTATATCCGCGGGTAGGGCCGCTATGGCGCTGGCCACCAGATCATGGCCCTTGAACGGGAGCACCCGCGACACCGTACATAGTTTTAGTGTAGCGGGATCTTTGGCCAGGTGCAGAGGCCTGAAAAAATCCGGATTCACTCCCGGAGGTACTACCGTGACGGTGGCCTGCGGGCTCACTTTCAGGGCGAGGTTTCGGGTAAAGTGCGAGTTGGCTATTACATGGGTGGCACGTTTCAAAACCAGACGGGCATATACAGGAAGCCAGAGTCTCTTTGTGAAGCGTGACGTGCCCGCCAGGAACTCCATACCGTGAGCCAAAACGTATACCCGATTCAGTCCTGCAAGCAGGCAGAGCGCCGCCTCGGGATGCCACAGTCCACAGAGTACGTCTGTAGTTTTTCTATGGGGTAAGGTCAAAAGGTAGAAGAGAGCAGAGAGCTCGCACAGCACCCGCCGGGCCGGAAGTTCCACTACTTTTTTACTTCCATAGTTATAAGGGTGGCTGAGTCCTTGTTTCTTACGGGTGAGCACGGTCACCGAGGCGTAGTGAGCAGACATTCCGTCGGCAATTTCCTGGCACAAACGGGCTATACCCCCGTTGGTGGGGGGATAATCGTAGGAGAATATCAATAAATGCGCCCTCATATTCTTCACCATTTTAACAAGCTTAATCCCAGTTTCCTTTCTTCCTTATTAAGATAAAAACTTATGGAGATTAAAAATAAAATACTGTAAATCAAGTTCTTAATGAAAATCCCTGCCCAGCTTTCAGGGAAGTGCGGAGTGACCTGGTAAGCCGTAAGCACGCATGCCGTAAACGGAATCGTTATTTTGACATAGGTTTCCCTAAAAAAGCGGCTCATATCAATTCCTGCTCTGAAATGATAATAACCACACATGACGATGTTAAACAGCATAAATGCAGACACCTGGCCCCCTATCATGCCCACGCCTTTGTGTGAAAAAGAAAACCGGTAACCGGCGATCAGTCCCGTTAGGGTCACGATGACCAGTAAGATGGATTTAAATCGGAGCTGTTTTCGGGCCTCCAATACAGCGTGTGCCAGTCCCAATGAGATAGGAATAATATAGGCCGCCATAATCAGCAGGGCAATGAGCCAGGTAGAGTCGTATAGGTCACCTAACCAAAGTTTTACGAACAAACGGCCGGTCAGGAGAAAAGCTCCGAAAAGATAAAGAGCCAAAGCCAGGGAGAGCCGGGCTACCTTAATGGTTTTATCGGTGAGGTCCGCTCCCTCGTGTATGTAGCGTATAGTTTTAGGAAGAAGGAGGCCGTTGATTACTCCTCCGAACGTGGTGTAGAACAGGCTCAGGAGTACCGCCACACTAAATATGGCCACCTCCTCCGTATTTGTGGCGATCCCTAAGATTACTTGTCCGGAGCGCCATTGAAACTCATTGAGCATCCCATATAAAAACACCCAAAAGGAATACCCCAACACAGATCCGAGATAGGAGATGTCCACACGATGAAACCTTACCTTCACGCGTAGCCGCCCAAAAACATAAGCGGCGGAAAGCAATATGAAAAGCACATTGACCACGGTGTCAAGGATCACCAATCCCACGGAGTCAGTACCGGCTTTCACCACCAGGTAAACGAGAACTGACCGCAGAATATACTTGATAAGCAACAACACTCGGGGAAAGACGAATTTTTCATATCCGGAGCTGATCGCGGTAAAGGCCGCTCCCGGTATAGTGATCGCAAAGTTGATGAGGAGAATAGAAACCATGGTCCGGGCTTTTTCAAGCTCCGTTACGGTCAGGTTCTTCCCCAAAATGGAGTCAAGACGGTAGCAAAAAATACTACCGATTACCCCAATCAATATACCGATAAGGAAATAAATCCCCAGACTGACGGCGAGAAAGTTCTCTTCTCTGACGCGGTCTTGATGAACGCGGTATTCGGCTATATAACGGACAATCGAATTGCTGAGACCGAAATCCAGTATAGAAAGATAACCCATAAACGCCCCTACCAGTGAATAAAGACCGTATTCGGAATTTCCAATCCCTTTGATAATCACCGGGGTGATGAATATACCGATGCCGCATGTCAGAAACAGGCTGAGGTAAGATATGAGGGCCGCAAGTTTATGCTCTTTCATACGTGATTACGATAAAACCTGAGTATAGATCTACGCCTAAGCTAGCCCCGGTACGGGAGCAAGGGCATCCACCAGGAGGGCTATTTCTTCAGGGCAGGAGTTCCAAATCACTCACTGTTCCTTATCCCGGCCTCATTGCTTCGGTCGCTTTCTACCGCATTTTTGCCCACCGACCGCACGAAATAAAAATATAGCTTTCCTTCTTTTGCCGTGGTGTCGGTGTATGTTTCCAGGTCGCCGGGCAGGGTGACAATCCGAGAGGGTTCCTGGCCGCGTTCATAGCGATATACATGATATTGCAGGTCTTCGGCCATAGCGGGAGAAACCCATTGGAGTCTTATGCCTTTCTCCTCATCGTATGTTACAGACAGAGACGTAGGCGGGGGCGGAGCCGAGCCGTGTGCCGAACTGTAGTATATCGGTTCGGAAGGCACGCTGGCTGTGCCGAGCTCTGACAGGGTGATGACCCTATAGCGGTAGGTAAAGCCCTCCTGACAGGTGGAGTCCACAATGAAATTTACTGCGGTATAGAGCGTGTCTGTGATGTACCTCTCCGTACCGGAGGGGGCGGTGCTACGTAATACGCGATAACCGTAGATGTGGTCTTCGTAGTCGGCCACGTGGCCCCAGGAGACCCAGGCTTTTCCTTCCGTATTTTGCAGCTCCAGGTGGAGGGCGGGCGAAGGTACGGGGATGTTTGTCAGGGGGCGTACCCTTACGGTGTCAGAGAACAGGCCCTCTACGTAGCTGGTGGTCACGGCCCTGACGGCGTAGCGGTAGTACCGGCTGCCCGTGAGGGAAGAAGTAGTATCCCGCCAGGTCTGCATGCCCGTGCTGTCAGGTTGGTTATATACCAGGTCACTGATGAGGTGCATGGGGGCTTCCTGCTCGCCGCGGTACACCCGAAAGCCGTGTATATAATCGCCTTCTGCCCGCCAGGTAAGGTCTATGCCGGAGGAGTCGGCCAGTACGTTTACTTGCTGAGGGGCCTCGGGTACGCGCGGACTGCTGAATGCCTGTCCGTACGTAATGCCCCGCGAGCTGCCCTCCAGGGTCTTGTAGGTAACCTCAAAGGTGTAAAAATAGGCCGTGGCGGGCCGCAGGCCCTCATCCGTGTAGGTAGTGACCTCGGGTGGAAGTACCGCTATAGGCTCAAAATCGTGCGCCGAACTCAGGCTGCGGAGTAGGGTAACGCTGTTGACTACGGGGGCGGCGTCTATCTCCCAGGAGAGGGTGATGCTGTTGCGGGCAGTGTCGGCCTCCAGTAAAACCTTTTGCGGCAGAGGCCTCTGCAGTTTGTCTAAGGTGGCTACTGATACGGTATCGGAGAGGGGGGAGGCATTGCCATACAGATCGTAGCCCTTGAGGTAATAACGGTAAATGCGGTAGGGCTGTGCGCTGCTGTCTTTCATGGTATACTGGAGTGAATCTCCCTTTGAGGAAAAGAACATCTCAGCGTTGAGGGGAACAAACGGTCCTCCCTCTTCGCTGCGGTAGGCGTCTATCCATAAGGGTTTGTTGCGCCCGGTAGAGCCCGCATAGATGTATTGTATGTTTTCAATCAGGTTGAATTTGTGGCTGAGTATATCTACCGGGGCCACGAAATCAGGTGCGTGGTCTACCTCGCCGGATAGCAGTTGATAGTCATCGCCTATACCTGTGATACGGTATTCGTATGTTTGACCCCCTTGTACGCTTTCATCCAGCCAGATAAGGTTGAATCCGGCCAATATGGGCAGGCTATAGCCTATACTCCTCAGTACGCGAATGCTACCCGTGGGGCGGGCAATCTTCCAGATGCTGTCCGGCCGAAAAACCGACAGATCTACAGGGTAAGGGAGCCAATCCTGTACCCTGGCCATATTTTTACGGAAATCTTCCACCGTAGAAACGGCCGCCAGCTCAGCCACCTGTTTGAAATCGCCTTTGCCCGCTTCGCGGCGTTCTATCCGGTAACCCTGGCGTTTTGTGCCGGGAGCTGCGGCTATCTCCTCTCCGGCGAGGACGAACAGGCCTTTGGCCCCGGAATGAGCCAGGGTGTGTATGGTTTCTTGTCCTTGTGCGGTCAGGCTCCAAAGAAGTATCCCCGTGATGATGCTTAACGTTTTCATTTTTAGTCGGTTTTTTGAACTGTGTTGGAATCAAATACGAGCTCGAAAGACGAATCACTTTGCGTAATAGTGCCGATGGCCCCTATCACTACCGTACCGGATACGTAATCGGCTACACAGGCACCGTCGCAGTCGCTGTCACAGGCAAGTCCGAATCCGGCATACGCCGTGCCTGTAAGCCGGATGAAACCGCTAACCACTAAGTCATACGTGTCATTGCTACGGTAAGTGCCGTCCATATTGATACCGGCCAGGGCCCGCAGCTCTACTCCGGCACAGGCGATACCTATGGAAGCACCGAGCCCGAACTCAGCATCCACAAATACACTCATGCCCATGCTGTAAGCGTTTACGTTCCCAAACTCTACGCCTAGTCTCACGTCACCGCCTACGTTTACGTGCAGTTTGGCACTGACCACCACCAGGTCAAGTTCAAAGTTAGGTAGCAAAGGAAAAGGTATCTGCGCGCCGGCTTCCATGAAAAAGCCGTTTATCTGGTTCATGTCCGTATAGCCTTTGGGCAGCTCATGCATCATGTCGTAATAGTAACTGTAATCCCGGATTACCTTTTCTATGTCAGGCAGGAGGTCGCTCTCCTTATGTTTGTAGTTGCCGAAAAGAAGGAGACCCCGTACCTCCACTTTGGGGTTCGGCATCCGCATATTGGTTGCGGCCAGAAAATAGGTGCCTAATTTATCCACAGCAAACTGTATAGAACCCGTGGCGTGCATCGCTTCCACGTCTTCGTCGATCTCAAGCGTGCCCATCAGCCGGTGAATACCCATATCATACACCATGGTCATATCTCCGAAAGGCGTATCGATATTCTTTACTTTGATGGTAGAAGGGGTCACGCCGAAGTTGCCACTTCCGGTACGAAAGTTCATGGTGCGGTTGGAAGCATCCATACCCAGCTCCTCCGGCATGTCTCCCCTGAAATCAAACGATGACCAGGCAGCGGCACCCAGGTTATTCCATGCGGCATCGTCGGCCGCGTCTGCTACGGACTGCAGGGAGGGTACAGACATAGACCCGACCAGGTTGCTGAGAATCACCGGGCTACTTTCATCGGCACCCAACTGTACGGTCTGTTTACCGACCGGTTCGTCTATCTTCAGGGCCAGAGGTTGGCCCACAGCCCGGGTGAGGGTGTAGGCTATTCCATTATAAACGCTGCTGTTTTCATGCTCTATGGTGCCTTTGATCTCTAATTTTCCGCTAGAGAAAGACAGGCTGCTGTTGTTGTTATTCGCAAACCGCCACCTGACGCCTTGTATCACTATGGGGTCCATGCTGAAGTTAATGAGCCTGTCCTGGTCTTGTGATGTGCCAAAATACAGACTGGTCTGATAGGCGTCTAAGCCCGGTACGCCGAGGTCTAAGAGGCCGCTTACCGTAAAGCCCTGTGAGGTCAATTGGACCTGGCTGTAGCCGAACCGGACTACCCGGTGCAGCACAAATGCCGGGCGAGACTCATCCAGGTTGATGTAGCTGTGGTCGTTGCTGAAAAACCGCAGGGCCCTGAACCCGATGACCGCATTATTTGTAATTATGCCGTTGCCGAGCTCGGCTGTAGATATGGTGGCCGCGGTGGCATTAATATCGTTCCCGTTCTGTACGAGCAGGTACCAGGCATGCTGCTCTACGCCGTCATAACCGAACGTACCCGTGGCCCCCGGAGCAATGTGCAGGGGGATCCGGCCCAGGAGCGTGAGGTCGTTCACCCCTAACTGGCCCTGAGGCAGGTGAATGCGATCGGTGTACAGGTCTTCGCCTGTATAGGGTTTTTCGATGCCGATTGCGTTGATATTCCCGGCCAACTTGATCCCGTTAATATTGCCGCTCACCCCCGTGATGTTCAGACTCCAGTGATCAAGCGAAACCGTATTTTGTACGCTGTTGTTGAATCCGGCTAATTTCAGGGTATTGCCCTGTTGGGTGAGTCTTATATCACCGAGATTCAGGTTTACTTCCTGTACGGTATTCTGATTCACCCGTATAGAGGTGGTCACGCTTGAGGGCAGGATGACCCGGTCAGGGTAGAGCTTCGCGTCAGCAGTAGTGTTGACCGTAAAGAATCGGCTGAACTCTCCCTGCTGTTCATTATAGGCGAGGTGGTATTGGAATTCTTCTCCCTGGGCGTTGACCACAGGCCAGCCCTGCTCTCCGCTGACTACCGCTTGTCCGGTAGAAGTGAATGCCGGAAACAGCATGCTGTTCGCGGTGGGGTTTCGGAGGTAGATCGCGGTGTTCTGTTCTTCTCCGGCCAGGTAGCGGAAAATATTGCTGTCAAATGAAATGGCGCTTACGGCCACCTGCCCCTGCACTACTCCTATGCTTTGTCCTTGGGGACCGTGCTGGTGGAGGCGGAGGCCGCTGTTATCCCGTAGGAAAGCCTGGTAAGTATCGTTATGCAGGGTAACCCCCTGCTCGTTGATAGCGGTGATTACGGGCAGGGTCTGCGGACGGCAGTAGGGTACGTTGTCTTCGTTTCGTTGGTCATCGGCCACAATGATCAGGTTATTGTCCAGGTCTATGGTTTCTAATGGGTTGCCACCGGCGTCGGTACCGCGGAAGTTAAAGGATTGGTCGGTCATGGGCGGAATGCTTACCAGGCCGTTGATCCGGATGGTATTTCCCGATTCCGTAAGGTCGGTGACCTCCAGCGGGAAACCCAGCAGGTATTTCAGATCCAGACCCTGGTAGATGCGTAACTTCAGGTTGATGGTACTGACGATCTGCTGCCCCTGTACTGGAATTCCCTGCTGATTGATGATCTGCATAAACTGATCGGCCAGGCGTACCACTTGGCCGTATTTCACGTCGGTTGGCTGTCCGAAGGTGCCTTCCTGTCCCTCGATGTATTCGAGGCCTACACAGTTGTCGCAGTCGGCATTTCCCTTGGAGGCCGTAAAGGTCTGTTTTTCTATGGGTACACCGGTCAGCTCATACTGCCCGGCTGCATTGGTGAATGCCTGTATCAGGGGTTGTATACCTTTTACTCTGACCCTCGCCCCGGCTACGGGGCTATTGCCAACGGTAACGGTACCCCGCACAATACGCCCCCTTGTTAGCGTTACATTTACCCGCCGCCATTCTTTGGAGGGGGAGGGGCTATATACGCTCTTGTCCACCACGATGTAGGAAGAACCCTCCGGTCCCGTGATCCGAAACGTAAAGTGGGTACCGCCGCTACGGAACGCAAAATCTGCCCCGCCGCCGTTATTGGTGATCCTTTGGAAAGGATCAGGCGGCGTCTGGATCATCGGCAGGTTATTGCCTTGCTGGTATATTTGTGGGTTCTGCTGCTGATTCTGCTGCTGATTCTGCTGCTGGTTCAGATTACCCGGTGGATTGAGTGGAATATTTGACTGAGCGCCCTCGTACAGGTAAGGGCTGGTGATGTCGGGATACATGATGGCGTTGGGAGCGTTGGTGAGGGTGATTTTTACATTCTCAAGGCGCTGTCCCGATTCGTTTTTTATATTGAAATAGATCTGATGTAACCTGAATTTTACAGGCAGGGTATGCTGGGTGAGTTGGTCGGCCGGCACATTGATGGTGACGGTGTCCTGGTGGTACAGGTCGAGATTGTGGGGTACGATCACGATCTTGCGGTTATTGCCTGAGGGTACTTGAACGGTCACATATCGGTCTACTTCCACCTCATGAAGATTCCTCCCAAAACCGGCCAGCTTTGGTCCTACGCTGACCATTTCCCCGATTTGCCCGTCAGCGGGGTTGATGTAATAGACCTTACCGCGGACAAAGTTACCGTCGGGGTCTTGCAGCCGTATATCTACTCTACCATTGGGCACCATGAGCAGTTCTCCGGCATTGTAAGCCGTGCCGTGGGCGAGGGGGGCCATGTCACCCACATTACCCGCAAATCCCAGTCCGGTTCTGTTTACCGCCCTGTAAGCGGGTCTGAAGCCGGGCTTGAAGGCGCTCAGTACATAATAATAGGATTGTCCCCAACTGCTGTTGGGGTTATTGCTATAGGGATAGTCTGTGGCGTTAAAATCCCGAAAATCAATACGGCCGTCAGCCCCTGTCACGCCGAAGGTGCGGACTTGAACAGATTCACCATTTTGGATGAGAAGGTTATTGATTATATTGAAAGCTCCCTGACCGTAATAGTTCAGGGCAGCTCCCCACAGTCCGGTATTGAGCGCGAACCCTGCCAGGCCCGCCTGGCTATGACTGAATTTCCAGAGGCTCCAGACGGCTCCGGACAGGTTTTGGGCGTCATCGCCGATATTACCCCCCGCGGTGTTCTTTACCTGAGCATAGACCCGTGGGTGGTTGGGCCAGATCGGGGCCCAGGTAAAATTGTCAAAGGCCGGATCCACCCCCGACAGGCTGTAGCTTCCGGAGTTAATAGCGGTGAGTGCGGCAAAGGAATAATCGGAATAACACTGGTTGGTCAGGTGGTAGGGCCAGACGCTGGATGCTATGCAGTTTGGGTTATTGTAGGTGCTCCATGAGGCGTACCGCAGCGCTATTCCCGAAGGCCAGGCACTACTGCTCATACTGATATCGGTCTGAAATTCGTCCAGGGGCCGTACAAAGATTCGGTAGGGACTGGCCTCTTCAGTACCGCCGTAAAACACCGGGATGTTTTTGAACTTGGCCAGGCCGTCTCCGTCAGTAATAGCTTTAGCCACTACCTGGTAATAGCCTCTGAAAATTTCTTTGGGCGAAAAATTGCCCGGATCTCCCTCGTCTTTGGGCATGTAGGCCGGGCGCGGGTTCTTGCGTACGATCAGCACCTCCAGGTTGGGTTTGGCTAACGTAATGTCGCTCATTTCAGCCACCAGTATGGTGGGGTTAAAGGTACGGACACGGCTGTAGAAAGTACCCATATCCTGATTGTCCTCTCCAGGGTCTTCCATATACTGTATGGGCTGGGCGTAGTAGCCGGAGGGAGTGCCGGCCAGCTTTATCATCAGTACCTTACGGGCTCTTCCCGACAGGGAGAAGCCAAATTCTCCTCCCCTGCTTATCGAGACCTGTTTCCACCCGAAGTCCATGTCCTCCATACCGGGTACGTTAAACGAGAAGTTCCCGCCGGCATCCGTCAACGCGGTGGCTAGTACGGTACCGGATAGGGGGTTTCCTGATGCACTCAAGAATCCCTCGCCGGTAAACAGGTTTCCCGGGAGCAGGGAGGGCCGGCCTGCGCCGGTATTGCTGGGGTTTTCAAACTGCAGGGCCTCTACCAACTGTACGGTGACATTGCCCAGAGGACTGTTCTGATACTGGCTGAAGGAGACCATAGCCAGGGGATTATAAACCTCATAATTGTTACCCTCCATCTGGAGATTAAGGTTATTCTCGTTAGGAGGGGCCATCCAGTAGTAGCGGAGTTTGCCGCTGAGGTGGGTGAAGATAAACTGAGGACTGTACGGCACCCTGTCCCGGCCCACATTCATGACATTGGAGCCGTTTTGCTCTACCTGTATGTTTTGCATGGGGTCGGTATTTTGTGCCATTTGCATAGTGTTGTTCACCAGGCTGGGCGGATCCTGATAGGAGAATGACCTCACCTCGCTGCGGCCGTTATTGCGGTAGGCGGTGTGTTGTTCCCGGTCTACCGCGTCGTCGTCCAGAGCCGTTACAGCCCAGGCATAGTTACGGCCCTTCACCAGGGGCGGATCGGCCGGGCCGAACACATAGATGTTTCCCATCACGATCTTTTCAAAAAAGGCCGGGCCGGTAGCCGAGAGGTAGGCGTCGTTGGGATTGCGGTCAGGGGTAAATATCTCTACAATCGTCAGTTTGTACTTCGTGCGGGGGTCAGAACCCGCGGGGATACTCCAGGAGAAAATATGATTTTGTACCTGGCTTGCTAATACCTCGGCCTTATCTAAGGGTAAAATGGGCATGGGAGGTTCCAAAAGGGTCATCCGTACCGTTTGACACCCCTGTGGAGATCCCGCGGAGACCGATACGCCTGGCCGGTTATAGTCATACGCCTGTAGACAGATCTCGTAAATACCCTCCGGCAGGCCTTTTTTACGGCCGATATCACCGCGGGTGATGCCTTCGGTGATGAAATCATTGGCGTCAAAGACGTTTTGCACGTCTGCTACCGTGAGTACGTAGGGTATATTGGGCTGTAGGGTGATGCTGCGGGCGGGGCGCCGGTCATGGTAGCTGTAGACATTGATGCCGTTCTGCCCCCTGACGCTCACTTTGAGGTATACCTCTGTCGTACTCCGGGAGGTACTCCGCAACGTGATCAGAATCTTGCCGGGCTGGCTGGTGTAATCGCTTAACCGGGTAGAGTAGGGCGGTACCAGGTTCAGGGTAACGTTCACGTAATTCTCCTGGGCCGCCGCGGTCAGGGCTACCAGCATATAAACAATGTATAAAATGATCTTTTTCATGGTGATGATATGCTTAAAAACTTAATCCGTATCCTAACTCTCCGGTGGTCTCTGTATACTTCTGCAGGTTCGTTCCGTTACTCAGGTAGTTGAGCCTCAGGCTCACGCGCTGTTTCCCTTTGGGTTGATAACTGAGGTTGCCGCCCAGGTTCAGTATACTGCCTCCGGAACCTTCTATGCCGGGTGTGCGGGTGGCCATCCATGAATTCTGGGTGCTGAGCTGCACTTTGCTGAAGCTCCTGGCAAGTCCTAAGCTTACCCCGTAGTTGTTGAACGTTCCCACCGATGTGCGGTTTGAAATATAATTCAGGCCCGACATGATGCTCAGTCCCAGTCGGTTCAGGGTCAGGTTATGGTTCAGGAACGCCACAGACGAGGTGATGTCATTGCGCTGTTGGGTCTCCTGGTTGAGGTCGCTCAGGTCGCTCAGGTTATACGAGAGCATCAGCACCTGTGTGGCATTTTCACCCGGCAGGATCAGGCGGGGGGTAAAAGACAGGTTATTGTTGGTTTGGGTAAGCAGGTATTTGTTCTCTATCAAGGTTACCGTAGGCTGGGAGTTGGAGGAAAAATTAACGTAATTGGCGTCCAGGCCGAACTTGTCGGTCATGTCCCAGTTTACATTAGCCATACCGATGATCCGGCGGGTGGTGGCTTCCTTCTGTTTCATGGTATTGTCGTCTTGTATGCCCAGGCTTCCTGATAGTCTCAGCCGGCCTTTGAGGGCATTGAGGGTAGGGGCTATGGTGATGCTGGTGAGGTCATTCTGGAAAAAATACGCACCCATTGACTCGAATCGGGGGTCTACGTGTTTATAGGCCAGGTTGAGGGAGAAGTTGCGGTCTCTGAACCCAATCCCCCCGCTATATGCGAAATAATACTCCGAGGTAGCATTAACCGGGAGGAGCTTCTTGAGGAAATCCAGGTAGCGTTGGTCTTCTTCCTGGCTGAATATCTCCTGGGTATTGCCGTGGTCACGGGTGTACAGGCTCAGGCCGGCATCCAGGAACACAAAAAACTTTTGGGCGAACGTTACTTTCATGTCGGTACCAATCACTACGTTAGAGGCGGGCCGCACGTGACCGGAATCGAGGGAGCCTTTAAAGCCTTTTTCGCTGTCTTTGGCACTGAGAACGCTTAGGTCAAAGTGGCTGCTTTCCGTGCCGTAGCCAATCTTGATTGCCGTGCCGTGGCGGGAAAAACTGAATGGCTGTAGTGTACCTGTGGTGGTGTCAATGGTAGTAGCCCGGTTCAGCCTTCCGGTCATAAAACCCAGGCGTAGCTTACCCGGTCTCAGCTCTATTCCCCCGCCCAACATCGTATGTCCGGCCAGGGTATAAGGTGAAAAATTGATGTTTCGGTAGCCTCCGTGAACGGTGATCCATTTGTAGGTGGGACTCATACCGAATTGATTGAAAGGCTGACTGAAAGATCGCTGCTGTTCGCTGTAGGTGAAGGAAAGTGGCACTACGATCCCGTATATGCTTAAAACGGGACTCCCTAAAAGTACGTATGAAAAAGGACTTCTGCGCACGGCCGCCCCGTTAACGGAATATCCGATCAACCGGACGTCGAAAGAACCCCTGATCTCGAACGGCTTTTGAGATGCGAGGGCCGACACGTCCTGAGCCACTGTTTTCAAGGTTGCAGCTATCGCCAAAATCAGCAGACAGGTCAATTTTTTCATGGGCTGTAGAATTAACCTTACAAAGTTGCTGGGAGGAGAGCTAGGGGGCAATAGCGAGAATGGGGGATATTTTTAATGATTAATGGTTAATGGTCAATGGTTAATGGTCAATGGTTAATGATTAATGAGCATGACCAGATTTACGGTGGTGCCTTCGCCCACTCTTGATATGATTTCCAGCTCGGCATTTAATCCCTTGGCGCGATTTCTCATATTGTCTAGTCCGTTGCCTTTGGGTACGGTAGCGGGATCAAACCCCCGGCCATAATCTTTGACGTTCAGAACCAGATTTTTACCCTTTTGGCTCAGTTCTACGGTCAGCTTTTCCGTTCCGGAATATTTGACGGCGTTATTCACGGCCTCTTTAAAGATGAGGTAGATGTTTTTCCGCTGATCCATGGTCAGGGTATTCTTTTTCGTATCGGCGATATCCAGCTCCAGCTCAATGCCGGCGCAGTTGCATATATCGTACGCGAAGCGTTCCATGCGTTCACGCAGGCTGCCTTGCTCATTTTCCTCGGGTTTTACCACCCAGACCATGTCGGTAATACGGTCTACCGTCTCCTTTACATTGTGGCTCATGGTTTCCAGCAGGTCGGCGGAATTTTCCGGCTGATTGCGGATCATCTGGCTGAGCAGGTGGATACTGCTGAGTGAACTGCCCACCTCATCGTGGAGGTCAGATGCGATGTTATTCCGCAGTTCCAACTCTTTGATCCGCTGCTTAGACCGGTTTCGGTTGATCAGCAGGAATATGCTGCCTATGGTGAGCAGGACAATAACCGCAGAACCCGCCATAAGTATCCGGTTCTGGCGAAGCTTTTGTTGATGCAATTCATTTTCTTTTTCCAGAAGTCCGATCTCATTTTCTTTTTCTTTGAGTTCAAAATTGGTCTGGAGCGCTAATACATCTTCTTCGTACTTTTGACGGTTGACTGAATCGCTGAGAATCTTACTTTGCAGGGTATAGTGCCAGGCCTCTTTGTACTCCCCCAGGGCAGCATAGGCTTCGCCCAGGATAGAGGTGGCTGTCTTCGCCTTGTCGAGCAGGCGTTTCCGGAGAGCCAAATGCAGGCTTTCAGTAGCTGCGGCGACCGCCGCGGACGGTCTTCCTGTTTTTTGGTAAATATCGGCCAGACCGGTCTGTGCACTCAGTATTTGTTGGTCATTGTTATTTTTACGGGCCAGGCAGAGAGAGATCAGTGCATTTTCTTCGGCAGCTTTCATATCGCCCTTATGCACATATACATCGCTAAGATTACCGTAATACATGGCCCGATTGACTTCATCGCCTGCTTGCCGGGCATATTCCAGGGCCTTTTGGAAGTCGCTGATGGCCAGATCATAGTTTTTCATGTGTTTGTCCACATTCCCCAGGTTATTGACGATGATGGCCATCATCCTGAAGTTTTGGTTCTCGGCATACAGATCGTGGGCTTTTTGGTAGAAAGACCGGCTTTGGGGATAGTTGTCCTGGACAAAATACATATTGCCCCGAACATGAAAAACACGGGCCTTGAGGTCTGAACGGTCGGCGATCTCCGCATATTTCATGGCACTGTCGCATAACACCAGGCCTTCTTTATAGCTTTCGAGGGAAAATTTAAGATCTGCACGGTTAAGATAGACCAGTCCTATCCGGCCGGGTTCCCCCACTTTTTTGGAATAGTATGCCGCTGAATCATTGAATATCAGCGAAGAATCGTACTTTCCAAGGGAATTGTAGTTGGAAGACATGTTCAGGAAGCACCCGGCTACTCCTTTGTCATAGTTTATTCTTTGACCCAGCCTGACCCCTGACCATGCGTAGGCGATACCCTGCCGGGGATCGGTATTGACGGACAGGCCCGACAAGGCCCGGTAAGCAATCACCGTACCCGTATCTACCCGGTTTTTAGCTATTTCGGTAAGTAAAGAATCTACCCGTTTATTCTGTGTAAACGCGGGTTGCAGGTGGAATACCAGCAGGATCAGTAGGAGTAAAAGGTTCTTCATGGGTATAAATTTTAGCCGGGTAACGTTTCGCTGGTGTGCCAGTATAACCTCTGTCTGATTTTCCGTTTACGTTATACTCGCCTTTCCCTGCTTTGTCTGTATTTTCAATGCCTTTATCTTGAGACTGCTGTTTATTAAACGGCCATGACCAGTTTTACTGCAGTACCCTCACCTGTTCGCGTGGAGATATCCAATTCGGCGTTCAGCTCCTTTGCCCGCTTCTGGATATTGCCTAACCCGTTGCCCGATTTCACCGTAGCCGGATCAAAGCCCCTGCCGTAATCTTTGACGTTCAGAATCAGATTTTTACCCTTTTGGGTCAGTTCTACGGTCAGCTTTTCCGTTCCGGAATATTTGACGGCGTTATTCACGGCCTCTTTAAAGATGAGGTAGATGTTTTTCCGCTGATCCATGGTCAGGGTATTCTTTTTCGTATCGGCGATATCCAGCTCCAGCTCAATGCCGGCGCAGTTGCATATATCGTACGCGAAGCGTTCCATGCGTTCACGCAGGCTGCCTTGCTCATTTTCCTCGGGTTTTACCACCCAGACCATGTCGGTAATACGGTCTACCGTCTCCTTTACATTGTGGCTCATGGTTTCCAGCAGGTCGGCGGAATTTTCCGGCTGATTGCGGATCATCTGGCTGAGCAGGTGGATGCTGCTCAGTGAACTGCCTACCTCATCGTGGAGATCAGACGCGATGTGGTTTCTTAGCTGGAGTTCCTGGATCTGCGCTTTGAGCCTGCTTCGGTTTCGCAGGAGCACAATTCCTCCTAAAAAAAGGAGGGCCAGGGTGCCGGTCAACAGGGATACCGCGGTTTGCCGACTCAGGCGTTGTTCCTGCAACTCCTTTTCCTTCGCCAGTAATTTTATTTCGTTATCTTTTTCCCTGTACCTAAACTGGAGCTGGAGATGCCGGGTTTCTGTGGCCTGTTCCTGACGAAGCAGCAGATCATTCAGGTCATTAAAAATCTTTTGGTAGTAAAGGGCTTTTTCCGTATTTCCCAGCTTTTCGTAGGTCTCGGCCAGGATAGAAGCCAGTTTGCGCTGGTGCCAGGGTTCCTTTCCGTCTTCAAAGACCGCATAACCCGCTAAGCCGTACCGGATAGCCTGGGGATAATTTTCCTGCTTCTGATGAAGAAGGGCAAATACCTCCAGTACATAGCCTTTCACCGCATCTGTTTCGGATATTTCCGCATATTGTAACGCTTTCGCGGCCGTAGCTTCCGCCAGGGGATACTTCTTTTCTTCCAAAAATATCTCGGTTAACACCTGGCGGTACGTGGCCATATTGTCGTAATTCTTTATACTATCCGCTATCGAAATGGCGGTGCGGATGGTACGGTGGGCTTCTGAGGTGTTCCGCATCCGGAGATGCAACATGGCCGAGGTGTATAAAGCATGACCTTCCTGTACCCGGTCATCCAACTCCCGGAAAAGCAGAATAGATTTGTTTTGAAACTCCATGGCCGGCGTCAGCTGGTTCTGAGAACGGTATATATTGGCCTGCAACTGGAAGATCTGCGCCAAGGCGTCTTTATCTCCTGTTTCCCGGGCGTGCTTTTCCGCGGAAAGACAATCGCTCAGCGCATCCTGGTAATTGCCCAGGGAAAGACAGATGTTGGCCCGGGTCAGGTAGGTCTCCGACAGCCTGCGTGACATCCCCGTTTTATGGAGATAATACAGGCTGGAATCAATACAAACCAATACCGAATCAAAATCGGAATAAATAAAATGGAAGCTGGCCATGCGGGCATACGTTTCCGATAAACCCGGGTCATAGGCCAGACGGCGGGCCAGGGCCAAAGATTGCAGGTAGTAATCCAAAGCCGCACGGTAGTCTTGCTTTTTCTGAGCCTCGCCCAATTCGAGCAGTAGTTTAACCCGGTGCGTATCTACGGGGGAAACGGCCAGGAGAGAAAGCAAAGAATCTGCTTTGGGGTCTTGCGCAAAACCCATGGTCATCACTCCCGAGAGAAGAAGAATGTAGAGCGTTTTTATCCCCGTATTCACGCACATTCGGTTTTCATTCTTCCAAATATAAGAAACCGCCCTAAGTTTTTTACTATCAGCTATCGGAAAAATGGTATACCGAATTTGGTTTTTTTAGGGGTTATTTAGGGAAGTTTAATGTTCTTCAATGTAAAAGGAAGTTCTTTTACAGACTGAGGATTCTCCAACCATAGCTCCATTTTTAAATCGCGATTGCCTTCTTCCAGAGATAAAGAAAGGTGGTGGTCTTTGGTGTTCTCATAGTTATAGTAAATCCGTTCCCCATCTCCATTGCTCAGGATCAGGTCATAGATCTTAGAATCAGGGTCATAGTAGAAGAGCAATACTTTGTCGTCGTTCTCAAAGTCAGGGTCTCCCAGCAGGTCGTCCAGTTCCACGATATGGTCAGCACCTGTTCCATATTCTTTCTTCAGGTTTTCAAGCTCCTGCCGGTACGCTTCGGGGTCTTCATTTTTCAGGCGCTGTAGTTTTTTACGGTCCAGCGGCACCAGGACGATGTCGTCGTACTTCCCTTTGAGAATGTTGGCACCGGTCTTCTCCCGAAACTTATCCACGGCCACCCGTCCATTATTCGCTACGGTAGGGGTGAAGTATTTCAAGGTGCCTTCCAGTACGGAGATTTCCGTAGCCGTTCTTTGGGCCGAGTAGAGCCGGAGATGGAGTGTGGTTTCCGCCGTATAGGCATCATATACACCCTCCTGGACCGGAATGGCATTCCCCAGGTTGTCCACCGCCCGCGTAATCTTTCCTGCCTTAATAAGACGGCTGTCGTCGGTTTCCAGGCCCGAAATACTTACGCTGACTATCAGGTTGGAGGCGGGCTGACCTTCCGAACCTAGCACCACCCGGTTGTCTGAAACCGTGGTTACTTCTAGCCCTACCTTCTGAGCGTATGCGGTGGAGAAGGTGAAACCGAATACCACCAGGGATATACCCTTGGCGAACGTACGGGAAGGTAAGAAGATCTTCATGTGTATAATTTTTAGCTGTTAGATATTAGACATTAGCTATTAGACTTACTCATAGGTGATTAATTTGTCTAATATTGTACCGCAACAGCGGCCGCATCTAATATCTAATATCTAACATCTAACATCTAATATCTAACATCT
>JBEBRS010000005.1:0-38252 GCA_040394705.1 Leadbetterella byssophila | reverse complement strand
GCTAAAAACATACGTATGAAATACCTGATCACGGACCTGAATATTACGCTTAACGGACACAAATACGGTTTTGTGAACAATCTCCTGCATTACGTGGGGAAACACCGTTTAATGGATCACTTCGTATTTCTGATCAACCAATCTGCCGAATTTCAAATGGAAAGTTCCTACCCCCACGTAGAGGTAGTGATGCCTGACTCCAAAGAACAGCACAGCCTCCGGCAAGAAACTAATCTGCTGAAAAAATCGGCCGCAGAATGGACCTTCATTGATCAGCAAGTACGTCATCACCAATGCGAACGTCTGATCCTGATGGAATTAGACCTTTATCAGGTAGCCATTGGGAGAAACATCACCCCCTATAAAATTTCGGGAATCTGGTTTCGTCCCTACGCACGTATGGTACCCGAGGGCCCGGGCATCGGCCACAAATTCCGCTTTCTAAAATCAAGGTGGCAGAAAAAAATGGTGATGAAAGTGGCCCTGCGCAATCCAGCCCTCGATAAAATCTTTATTCTGAACGATGAAGAAATGCCGGGCTGGTTAGATCCCACCCGCTTTTTTACCCTGCCCGATCCGTGGTTTGATTACCCTGTACTGGAAAATTTCCAACTGCGAAAACACTATAACATCCCGGAAAATCACCTGGTGCTTTTGCAGTTCGGGTATGCAGACGAGCGCAAAAACAACGAGAATATCATTGCAGCATTAAATCAAATGCCCCATTCTGCTATAACATTGCTGATTATTGGCAAGTTCAAACCCGGTTATGAAGCAGAACTAAATCGCCTTAAAACAGGTAGTTTTCAATTGATTACGCGCGATGAATTTGTAAGCGATGAAGAAATGGAAAGCACCTTCCGGCAGTCAGATGTCATTCTCAGAATGAACGTCAATTATTTCGGCTCCAGTGGCGTGGTGGGCATTGCTGCCCGCTACAATAAACCCGTGATTGTTTCCGATACGGGCGTAATGGCAGAATTGGTAAAGAAATATGCTTTGGGAGAAACTGTTGATCCCGGCGATATCCCGGCAATTGCTAAGATTTTTACCCGATACCTTCAGGCTTCCCCGGTGATAGACGGCACCGCTTACCGCGATACGCATGATATCAGGGCTTTTGCAGAGGTGTTGTTAACTTCTTAACAGGGTGACAGTCGCGAAGGCTTAATGAGAAGAGACTGACCCTATAGGTGAATGAAGCCGCTCATTCACTGCATCGACCCATATCTTTTGTCCGGCGCAGTTCCAGTGGGAATCCCCCTTTTGATAATAATTTTGTTCCGTAAACGCCTTCCATACCGATATTAGCGGAATCTGCAACTCCGGATGCCCCTCTATCCGTTCAATCAGGTGATTATAGGCGGGATCGTCTTTAATCAACAGGCTGGATTTGTTGGGAATAACGCTGAGGTAGACTTCGTCAAATCCCAAATTAAGGTAATGATCACGGGTGGCGTTGGCGTGCCGCACGATCCGGGCAATTTCCTCGTCGGAAACCACATCATATACGGAACTTACCCCCGGCGCCAGGTCCAGTTCATACACCAGTTCTCCCTTCAGCACGGCCACTTTCGGGTCGGTGCGCCCAAACATGCGGTAAATCAAATCGGCCTTCCATTCCTTTATTTTCAGGATGAAATCATTGCTGAACAGTACCGATTCGTGCATTTCCTCCCGGTAAGGAATCTCGTAATCCAGCACGGCCTGATACAGTTTTTGGAAAGTAAAGGGTGCGTTAGCGGGATCGGCGCCGGGCGCTTCCCCCACCCAGTTCATCCATGGTTTTTCTGAAAAGCGCTCGCGCAGGTGCCGCTCCACCGTTTCTATCACCAGGATTTTCCGGCCCGGCACCTGTTCCAGCGGCACGCCTTCATCCGCCACAAATGCACGAAAATAGCCGGTACCTGCGTATTGCGTGGCAGGCACCCGCCCTTCCTCCGTAAAACTATCTCCCGCCAGATAAAGCGTCACGGGTACTTTTTCACCCGTATAGGGCGCCCTGCACTTCTCCACCGGAACCCGGTAAGCGGAAAGATTAGAAAGCCGGTAGAGGTCACCATAGCGGAAATCATCCCCAATAAAACCGTTATCTACCAGATACACTACCGTGCTGCGGGAGCATCCCAGGAACCACAGGAAACCAAAAACCGCCAATGCTATGTATCTTACTGCCTTCATCAGAATTGGAAATAGATAAACTGATCACCTGAAAATACACCAAAGAAATAACAAAGTACCGCAAGACCCGCAAACTTCAGGTAAAACGCAGGGGTGTTCTTCACGGCAAACTCACGCACAAAAATATCCTTCAAAAATAAACCCAGAATCAGCACCCAACAGAAGATGAACTCGTTGACCGAATAGGGCATGGAATAACCGCTAAAGAAATCGAAACTGAGCAGCTTTCCTAAAATCACCTGGGCATTGTGCAGGCCTTTTGCCCGGAAAAACACCCAGGCCAGGGTCACCAGCACAAAGGTAAAAACGACAGACAAGGCGTCGTTTTTGGGAATCCGGAAAGGCAGGTAGCGGTCGCGCATGCGGGCCAGAATCTGAAAAGCCGCATGCAGTCCACCCCAGATAATGAAGGTCCAGGCCGCCCCGTGCCACAGTCCGCTCACCAGAAAAACAATGGCCAGGTTGCGGTAGAGTTTCCACTCCCCTTCCCGGCTGCCGCCCAAGGGAATATACAGGTAGTCTTTAAACCAGGTGGAAAGGGAAATATGCCATCGCCGCCAGAACTCACCGATACTTTTGGAAAGATATGGCACATCGAAATTGCGCATAAGCGTGAAGCCCATGGTGCGCCCGGCCCCAATGGCGATATCGGAATAGCCTGAAAAATCACAGTAAATCTGGAAACTGTAAAACACCGAGGCTACCAACAAGGTCAGTCCCGGGTGGTCAGAAGGATTGTCAAAGCAGTAATCCACCATTTCGGCCAGTCGGTTACTGATCACCACCTTTTTAAACAGCCCCCAGAGCATCAGCATCAGTCCGGATTTCAGGTTTTCCCAATTGAATTTAAAATACGTATGAAACTGGTGCAGCATATTCTGGGGGCGTTCGATCGGCCCCGCCACCAGTTGGGGGTAAAACATCACGTAGAGGGAATAAACAATAAAATCTTTCTCCGGTTTCTGCTTCCGGCGGTACACCTCAATGGTGTAGCTCATGGCCTGGAAAGTATGAAAGGAAAGGCCAATGGGCAGCTCCAGTTCGTAATCCGGTAAATGATTCACCATCCCGAACACGCTCAACAGGTTCGTCAGGTTATCGTTAAAAAAATTCCAGTATTTAAAAAAGGCCAGGAAACCGATGTTGGCAATGAGGCTGAGCACCAGGAACCATTTCCGTTTCTTTCCCTCGCTGCTGGCAATCCAGATTCCCGCAAAATAATCCACCACAATGGTGACAAACAGGATCAGAATATACACCGGCTTGAATACCAGGTAGAAATAGCACGACGCCAACAGCAACAGCCATACCCTCCCCCGATGCCGGATCGAGAAATAAAGGATAGTAACTACGATATAAAACAGTATAAACTGCAGCGAGTCAAATAACATCTATGCCGTATGGGGGTTATTTCGGGTTCAAAAATAGAGAAACTTGGAGGGAATGTAAAACCGGGGCGGAAAATAGTTCCAATTCCCTTCCTTTCTATGCTATATGGTTTGGATTTGGAAGCGGAGGGTACACACAATTTACATTATCTTTGTATTTCAGAACTAAAAGATCAGAATTTGAATTTCCAGGATACCATCTGCGCCGTAGCCACTCCGCAGGGAGTGGGTGCGCTGGCCATTATCCGGGTTTCCGGCCCGGACGCACTCTCTATCGGCAATACCCTTTTTAAAGGCAAAGACCTTACCCAGGCGGAAGGGAATACCATCCATTACGGCAGGATAATAGACGGTGAAAAAACCGTGGACGAAGTGCTGGTATCGGTTTTCCGCGCGCCAAAGTCGTTCACGGCAGAAGACTCCCTGGAAATCTCCACCCACGGCAGCCCCTACATCATCCGGTATGTCCTGAAGTTACTGGTTCAACAGGGCTGCCGGCTGGCAGCCCCGGGCGAGTTTACCCAAAGAGCATTTCTGAACGGACAAATGGACCTGGTACAGGCAGAAGCGGTAGCCGACCTCATCGCCGCCGATTCTGAAGCGGCCCACAAAACCGCGTTACACCAACTGCGGGGCGGGTTTTCCAGGAAACTGGCGGTGTTGCGCGAAGACCTCATCCATTTTGCCAGCCTGGTAGAACTGGAACTCGACTTCGGTGAGGAAGATGTGGAATTTGCCGACCGGGACGACCTCCGCACACTTATCCGGAACATCCAGGATCAGATCCTGCCCCTCCTCACTTCCTTTGACAATGGAAATGCCATCAAGGAAGGATTCCCGGTAGCCATCATCGGCGCACCCAATGCCGGAAAGTCTACCCTTCTGAATGCCCTTCTCAACGAAGAAAAGGCCATCGTGACCGACATTGCCGGCACTACCCGTGACATCATCGAAGACACCCTGATCATTGACGGCATCAAATTCCGTTTCATTGATACCGCCGGTATCCGGGAAACCGATGACCTCATCGAATCCATGGGAATTGAACGTTCTAAAAAAGCCCTGAAAGAGGCCCGCCTGGTCATTTTTCTTTATGACTCACCCGAAGGTCATCATTTCCTTGAAAACATTCGCCACCTGGCTTCGGAGGAACAGACCCTCTTTTGGGTAAGAAACAAAACCGACCTTTCGTCTACCAGCATCCGTCCGGGTGAACTCTCCATTTCCGCCAAAGAAAACCGGGGCCTCGAAGTGCTGAAAACAGCCATTGTACAGGCCGTACAAGACCTGAAAACCGAAGACCACACCATCACCAACATCCGCCATTACGAACACCTGTCAAAGGCTGGCGAAGCCCTGAACGATGTACTTTCCGGCCTGGCCTCTGGCATCACCGGCGACTTCCTCGCTCAGGATATCCGCGTAGCCCTGCATCATTTGGGTGAGATTACGGGCACCATCAGCACAGATGATTTATTGAAGAATATTTTCGGGAAGTTTTGTATTGGAAAGTAACCCCACAAATCCTGTCGGTTTATCTTTACGATAGAAGCCCTCTCATAGACAAAGACCTGGTCGAAAATGCCCGTAGATGAGAGAGTTCATCATCCTTCACTTCTTCATGTTTAAATCTTAAATTGACACTGCGGAAGTACAAATTTTAAACATGAAGGATTGCAGAGAAATGAAGTTATATACGATTCCTCTGCTTTTGGCATACATGATTGGGTATTTCCCAACCTTTGATAGCGGCTTATATTAGCGGTAGCAAAATTCCGAGCGAATCCCGAGAGAAAGAAAAAGAACTACACCGCATCGGGAAAGAGCTTTTGGAAGTTTCTTTGTGATTTGAATATTCACCTGATAAAAATTAAAATGGCATGAGCAAACCACTTATTTCAATGGTCGAAGTTCAATTAACGAGCTTTATTGAAGCCAAACGACCAGCGGACCCAGAAATCCGTAAACAATTGGACTACGGATATTCCTGGGATGGACAAACAGCTTTGTTGTTTGAAATCAGGCCACAATGGGATGATCCGACGAAAATCTTAGAATTACCATTTGCTAAGCTCCGGTTTGTTAAATCTTCTAAAATTTGGAAATTGTATTGGATGCGGGGGTCTGGAAATGGGAAGCCTATGGACCGCTACCGGAAAGTACTCATTTACACGACTTGTTGGCTGAAATTAAAAATGACGCGTACGGGTGTTTTTTTGGATAATCGGTAACTGAAGTGCTTCATTTTGGGAAATGTATTCCCGTTTTCGAATGCACCACGTTATTTGAAAGACTGATTGATGAGCCGAATAAAGTTTGCAATCGGCTCAATTTTTGCTTATATTTGAGCCGATTAAGAAATATTATCGGCTCATGGTGTATAATTGGCAACTGAAGGGATGGCCCAACTTTACTTACGACGTTTCGGAGGTTCAGGCGTTTATTCTTGCATTTGCGCAGGAAACAGGTGAGGTGAATGGTCTTATCCAAGGGTTGCCGGATACGCTCAGGCAGGAAACCCTTCTACAGATTATGCTTTCAGAGGCGATGAAAACCTCCGAAATAGAGGGAGAGTACCTAAGTCGCGAAGACGTGATGTCTTCCATTCGGAATAATCTGGGGTTAAATAATACGCCGGGTTACGTCAAGGACCAGCGGGCATCGGGCGTGGCTCAATTGACGGTGGAAGTAAGAAAAGGCTTTCTGGAGCCGCTGACTCTGGATATTCTAAAAGCCTGGCATCGAATACTTTTTGCGGCCACTACAAGTCGCATCAATCCGGGCGAGTGGCGGAAGGGCGATGCCCCTATGCAGGTAGTTTCGGGTGCTTATGGACGGGAAATCATCCATTACGAAGCACCGCCATCCACACGGGTACCGGAAGAAATGGAACGCTTTGTTGGGTGGTATAATTCAGCATCCTTGCCGCTAAAAGGGCAGGTGTCCGAAGCTATTTTGAAATCAGCAATCGCACACCTGTATTTCGAATCCATCCACCCGTTTGAAGACGGCAACGGCCGCATCGGGCGGGCCATAGCGGAAAAAGCGCTATCGCAATCACTCGGACGACCCATCATGCTGAGCCTTTCCAAAACCATCGAGGCCAATAAGAAAGCCTATTACAATGCGTTGAAGGAAGCGCAAAGTGCATTGGACATTACGGCATGGGTGGTCTATTTTACAAACGTGATCCTGAATGCGCAGCGCGATGCCAAAGCCATGGTATTGTTTACGTTGAAGAAAGCCCAGTTTTATGATCGTTATAAAGAGCGGATTGACGAACGGCAATGGAAGGCGATCAACAAAATGCTGGACAAGGGAGCAGAGGGTTTCGAAGGTGGGATGACAGCCAGGAAGTACATGGGCATTACCAAGGTTTCCAAAGCCACAGCTACGCGCGATTTGCAGCGGTTATATGAAATAGGTGTGCTGGTCCAGGAAGGTGCGGGGCGTTCCGTGCGGTACCATTTAAATCTATCATAGTTATTACCGTGTGCTCCATATGGTATTCCGGCAGATGTATTATTAGCCTAAATCGGTTGGGATTTCTAGAGAAGGGCTTCACTATTTCAAATAGATTGAAAAGCTTACATCCAGGCAAATCTGCACCATATTTATACCTTTCCGGGTATAAATCATCTTACAATTGAAAATATTATACCCTATCGGGTATGGACCTATTTATTGGTTGCAGAATTATACCCTATAAGGTATAAATTCACAAAATTTTATTATATTTGTACCCCAAAGGGTATAAAAATGAATACTTCTGTTTCCGAATTCATCAAACAAAAGCGAAAGCAGCTTAAACTTACGCAGCCTGACCTGGCAGCCCGTGCCGGAGTCGGCCTGCGGTTTATCAGAGAGCTGGAGCAGGGCAAAGACTCTGTGCGACTGGATAAAGTTAACCAGGTATTGGCCCTGTTTGGAAGTGAAATGGGCGTGGTTAAAAAGTCTGAGTCATGAGACAGGCAAAAATTTACTATAAAGACATTCTTGCAGGCAGCATCGCAGAGGATGATGACGGATATATCTTTCAATATGACAGCAAGTATCTCGGCACCACAGATCCCAAACCTGTGAGTTTAACGCTGCCAATCAGTACAGAACCTTACAGGAGCAAAGTCCTCTTCCCTTTCTTTGATGGTTTAATTCCGGAAGGCTGGCTCTTAGATATTGCAATCACAAACTGGAAGATTAATCCGCGTGATCGCTTGGGTTTATTAATGACCCTGTGCAAAGAGTGCATCGGTTGTGTATCTGTAATCGCAGAAGACCATGAATAAGTGTTTGTATTGTTATCAGAGCCTGAAGAATGAAGAAACAGGCTTCCACAGAGGGTGTTCCCGGAAAATGTTCGGCACCAATACACCCCCTGTTATCCACTTCAGCTTAAAAGATCTGGAGGAACTTGCCAAACAAACCGTGATCAAGAGCGTGGCCGTTCCCGGAGTTCAGCCAAAACTATCGCTGGATCTGGAAAAAGAAAAGGGGACATCAAGATTAACGATTGTTGGCCTGCACGGGGATTATATTTTAAAACCACCCTCATCCCAATACGCGGAGTTACCGGAGAATGAAGACCTGACGATGTTTATGGCCGAGCTGGTCGGCTTGAAAGTAAGTGAGCATTCCTTAATTCGCTTAAATTCGGGAGAAATCGCTTATCTGACCAAGCGCTTTGATCGCGAAAAGGGTAAAAAGATTGCCGTGGAAGATTTATGTCAGTTGACCGAAACACTAACGGAGCATAAATATCGGGGATCTATTGAAAAGATAGGGAAAACAGTCCGGCAATATACAACGAATAGAGGTTTCGAAAGTCAACGACTATTTGAACTGGTGCTATTCAGTTACCTGACGGGAAATGCCGATATGCATCTGAAAAACTTTTCACTAATCGAAAACCATTCCGCAGAGTATGAACTTTCTCCAGCCTATGACCTACTAAATACAGCTTTGGTGATTACGGATGATCCGGAAGAATCTGCTTTAACCATCAATGGAAAAAGAAACAAGCTGAAAAGATCAGATTTCGACGTACTGGCCACTTCTCTGCATATTGCTGAATTGCCACTGCGATCCATTTATGACCGATTCAGTAAAGTCTATCGTAAATGGCAGGAGGTTATTCAACTCAGTTTCTTATCTCCCCAAATGCAGAAAGACTATATTGCATTAATCAATAAGAGGATGGAGAATTTATTTTCCTCATAACTGTACTTGAGGAAACCTGGGAGCGAAGCGACAGATGGCTCGCTTTGCTTATCCGATTTAATGACAGGAATTCACTATCCTTCACTTCTTCATGTTGAAATCTTAAATTTAGACTGCGGAAGTACAAATTTTAAACATGCCCTCCTCTCCCCTAAACTCTATGTTTTCCTGTCCTTTGACTTACACAAATCTAATTAATGGTAAATTACATCCCAAATAACGAAACAAACAAAATGCAGATTAATCTTACAGGAAAACGAGCCCTTGTGGGCGGCAGCTCCTCCGGCATAGGCAAGGCCATTGCCGTGCAACTGGCCGCCTGTGGCGCGGAAGTTATTTTGATGTCGCGGTCGGAAGAGAAACTGGTCAATGCAGTGGCAGAATTGAACACCGCATACGGACAAAAGCACAGCTACCTGGTTACTGATTTTGCAGATTACGAAAACCATAAAGAGAAACTGGGCGCCTTTTTTGCCAAAAATACCGTAGACATCCTGGTGAACAATACCCAGGGACCGGCTGCGGGTAACGTGAGAACGAAAACCGAAACCGATTATCAACAGGCCTTTGAGCTCCTGTTTCAAAGTGCCGTTTTTGCTACCAATCTGGCACTGCCCCACATGGAAACCCAAGGCTTCGGACGCATCATCAACGTGTCTTCTATGACAGTGAAAGAACCGCAAGATCACCTGGTACTCTCCAATACCATGCGTACTGCGCTTGTGTCATGGAGTAAATCACTTGCCAATGCCGTGGCTCCAAAAGGCATTACGGTAAATTCTGTTCTGACGGGGTATTTTGAGACCGACCGACTGAACAGCCTGATGCAGATGCAGTCGGAAACGGAGAAAATACCCCTGGAAGAAGTGAAGAAACAAAAGAGGATGGCCGTGCCGGTGAACCGACTGGGCGCCCCCGACGAATACGGCTACCTGGCCGCTTTCCTGGCTTCCGACTATGCGGCCTTCCTGACCGGCGCAGCCATTCCGCTAGACGGCGGCATTGCCCGAACGTTGTTTTAGTACTGTTTATTCCATCAGGAACAATAGCCGCCACCGGGCGCTGGTATCGTGCACCGCATATTTCCGCACCAGCTCCCGGTACTCTTTCCGGGAGGAATCGAGAGCCAAAATGCGAATGAGATCCCGGCAGATATCCTGCATTTCCTCGTCCCAGCCGCTGATCTGCCGGTAGGGCCAGCTATCCACTTCCTTTCCTAAAAAAGAAGTAAGATAATCCATGGCTTTATAGAAGGATCTGCCGTCCGGAGATTCCACATTCAGCAGATCCAACCCCAGCTTTTGGGCCGTGGCGCCCAGGTCAATCATGTGACTCAGGTTATACTGGGAATAATGATAAGCCAGGGTCCGCCACAGTTCGTGCGTTTGTCTGCCGTCTGGCTCAATCTGCGTAAAAATTCTTTTTTGAGGGAAGTCGTGTATAATTTTTCGGGCGGCCTCCGCATTGCCCGTAAAAAGATAAAAGGTCACCATCTGGGCGTCATAAGACGTGGCGTGGTTATTTTTGGCCGCTGCCTCCTTCATTCCCTGACTGCTGGTTTGAAACCAATGTGCAAAATCAGAAAACCAACGGCTAAGTCCTTCGTGGTCTGCGGTGGTATAGTGCTCAGAACCGCGCAGCAACTGTACACTGTTCAGCATTTCTACAAAAGAATAGCTGTCAATGAGCCCCTCCGGCCGGCCTTTGGAATTATTTCGCCCGGGGATAAACTGGGCATATTCCAGATGGGGATTCATGCGGGTAGACGGGTCGAGAAACCAGGCACGAAGCACCGCCACCGCTTTTTGGGCATAACGCTCTTCGTCGCTATAAAAATAGGCCAGCGCCAGGGTGTTTACCGCCCCGCACATTCTCCCAAGCGTGTTCCTGTCGAACTGATTCAACTCCGGATTAGACTCCCCGTCTTTGTAGATATAGGGCAGTTTATCGGGCGTATCCGGATTCGGCCACCAGTAGCGGCTGAGACTGACGTAATCGTGCTTATCTCCGCTGGGAGCCAGGCCTGCTTTATGCGTTACCGAATACAAAGGATGCTCCAACTCCCGGTCGGCCTCCGTTCTTAGCGCCTGGATGGCAGCCGCATACTTTTCGGTGCTGCCTTTGATTTGGTTCATCTGGCCGGTATCCCACAACCACTGGGCTTGAAGCGACGGACTGAACAGGAAGAAGAAGAAGAGGGCCGTTCTTTTTCCCCCCGCATACATTTTTAGGATCATTGAATAGACGATTATTGTCGCAAAGATATCGGCATGTACGCCCGTGCAAGGGGCAATTTTTGCTTACTTTGGCGGTAAAAATCGTTCATTCCACACTTTCTTACTCTTTGCTCCACTCCGCAGCAAGGGCCTTAAAGCAGGCCGACTCACTTTCCTCCCCTGCCGGTTTACGCCCGTAAAATTCGTCAAGGAAAGATCCGGCGCCGGCCCAGATGGTCTGCATCATTCCCTTATAGCGCGCGGCCTGTTCCTTAGGAGCCTGTTCCCGAAAACGGTTCATGTCTTGCAACTGCTGTACCCCTACTGAACCCTTCTTCCAGGGAGAAGAAATCACCGGAAAGCCCTTCATAGCAAAATACGCAGCCGACGGAACCGCCTGATTGTAATGCCAGTCGCAAATCATCACCTCTTTACGAATGAGGTCTATGGCCCGGTGGGTGTTGTTCATGCTGGCCTCCCACATGCCCATACCGGTCGTCTTGCCGTCCAGCAGGCGGTCGCCCCACATCCATAACTGGCGCTTTGAGCCGGCCAGGTGCCCGGCAATTTTGTTGACCTCGCCCGCATATAATTCCGCCTTGTCGTGCCCGCCACACCGCGGACATTGGTCGTCGCCAATATAGAACACCTCGTCCAGACCCGCATGAAATGCATCGGCCTCAAACACCTCACAAATTTCATCTACCAGATCAAATACTACCGCATGCACCTCCGGGTGCAGCGGACAATAACTTTTACAGTACAGCCCATCGGCATTCGGCCATTGATACTTTTCCGGCATTTTTACATGCGGCGTCTCGTCAAACTGTGGATACACCGCCAGCAACTTTCCGATACCCTCCGCCCACGACTGATGCCCGAAAAGGTTGATCTGGGGAATCAGACGAATGTTATGCTTACGGCACACCGCCACCAACTGCTTCACTTCGGCTTCTGAAAGCGCCCATTTATCGTCTATCAGCTCAGGACGACTTTTGAACTGATAATGGTGATCCACCCGCAGCACCAGGGTATTTACCTGGCGCGACGCCAGCTCCTGATCAATAAAACGAATAAACTCCGCCAGGCGGTCAGGACTGGGCGCGGCAATGCAAAAGCCCCGAACCGGATCATTGGCTCTGGCAGGCTGCAGAAAAGATAACAACAAAAAACTAAGTAGAAGAAGGGATGTCTTCATGAGCTAAGGAATTAAATTTAAGGTGAATAATTTCTGTCTGTTCGGCAGCGCTTAACCCGCTGAAGTCGGTGGGCGACAAGCCAAAATAATTTTTGAAAGTTTTGCTGAAATACTTGGGGTCACTGAAACCAATCTCGTATGCCACCTGACTGACCGCGGCTGACCGCTGACCCAGTAACCGGGCGCCTTTCTTTAACCGCAGCACATTGATGAGCTCAATCACACTCAGGTCTGTCAACTGTTTCAGTTTCCGGTAAAGAACCGGCCTGCTCATGCTGAGTTCCCGGGCCAGTACGTTCACATTAAAATCCGGTTCGGCCAGATTTTCTTCTATCAGGCTCATCACCCTGCTCAGGAATTGCCGGTCAGGATCTCCCGCCCCTTCCACTTCCTTCGGAGTAAGTACATAATCCCGGATGAATTTCTTACGGAAACGTTCCCGTGATTCCAGGATGTTCCGGATTTTCAGGGAAAGAACCTCGGGATGAAAAGGTTTGGTAAGGTAATCGTCGCTGCCCGACTGCAGGCCTTCAATAACACTCTCCACGGCCGTTCTGGCAGTGAGCAGCAGCACCGGGATATGATGCGTATCCACCGACTCCTTGATATTTTTCAGTAACGTGATCCCGTCTGCCACGGGCATCATGATATCCGTAATCACTACATCGGGCAAATGCTTTCTCACTCTCTCCCAACCCTGCTTTCCGTCTGACGCCTGTAACACCGTATAATGAGGCGGTAAACTTCTTACGATCATCTCCCTGATTTCCGCATGATCTTCCACCACCAAAACAATCGATTGCATAACTCCCGGAACCTCGGCAATCTCCAGGGCTGGCCGGGAAACCACCTCGGGATTCACGAGCCTTTCTGCTACCCGCTGCCTGACCAGATCTTCGGGCTTGAAGTGATCGCGGCCCAGGGGCAATTCCACCGTAAAACAGCTGTAAGTAGGTTTTTCACTCCCCTCATAACTGTCTACCTCCAGGGTTCCCCCGTGCATCTCGGTAATGCTTTTCGCCAGTGATAACCCAATCCCTGAACCCAAATGAATGTTTTCGGTCTCAAACTGATAGAAAAATTCGAAGATGGAAGCGCGTTGATCTACGGGAATTCCCGGCCCGTTGTCCCACACCCGTATTTGTACCGAACCCAAAGGAAAAGCCCCGGAAGCACTTCTTTTTTCTACCTCCAGCTTCACCACTCCTTCTTTGGATGCAAATTTAAAGGCATTGGAAAGCAGGTTATACAGCACCTTTTCCATCTGATCGTCGTCTATCCACACCTCCGTTTCTTCTCCGGTCTGTGGATAGTAAAACCGGATCTGTCGCTCCTCCGCATAATGCATAAACTCGGCACCTATTCTATCCACTACTGTCGTCAGATTATGGGCTTGCACCGCGAGGCGGAAACTCCCGCTTTCCTGCTTTCTGAAGTCCAGCAACTGATTCACCAGATGCAGCAAGCGCAGGGAATTGTTTTTCACCGTAGAAATCATTTTCCGGGCGTTTTCATCCAGATTTTTTTGACTCAACAGGTGCTGCACCGGCGCTAGAATAAGGGTCAAAGGCGTCCGGAATTCGTGGGAGATGCTGGTAAAAAAATTCAGCTTGATCTCATTAATTTCTTTCTGTCTTTCATTTTCCAGGTGTTCCAGTGCGAGTTCGTGTTCCAGACGGCTCCGGATTCTGGTGTACCGGATGATCATATAAATGCTGGCAGCGCCTAAAGCAAAATACAGGGTATAGGCCCACCACGTTTTCCAGGGCGGGGGAAGAATCCGGATGGTCAGCGCGGCGGGCACCTCATTCCAGGTGCCGTCATTGCTGGAGCCTTTAGCCAGCAAGGTGTAGGTTCCGGCATTAAGATTGGTGTACGTGGCCGAGGGGACCTCCACGTAGTTCCATTGATTTTCAAGCCCTTCAAGGCGATAGGCATAGCGGTTTTTTTCCGGCAAAACATAATTGATGGCAGAGAATTCTACCGTGAAAATGTTCTGCTTATGGGTCAGCACAAGGGTATCGGTGATGGAAATGGGCTTCTCCAGGATACGCGGGGTGCCGGGCAATACGGGCTGATTAAATAACCTGAAATCTGTAAAAACGATGGGCGGCACGTAGTTACTCGGCGTAAAACTTCGCGGATAAAAAGCGGTAAGACCGTGTGTACCGCCAAAAATCAGCCGGCCGTCACGGGCTTTGCAATACGCCCCTGTAGAAAACTCATTGCCGCCGATGCCATCCTTGCTGTTGTAGGTTCTTACGGCCCCGGTTTCAGGATCAAAACTGCATATCCCGTTATTGGTACTCAACCAGAGCTTTTGCTGATCTTCGAGGATCCCAAAGATATTATTCCCCGGAAGTCCCTCGCTCTCGGTAAAACGCCGGAAAGTTCCCTCCTCGTATAAATTCAGTCCATTCTTATAGGTTCCTAACCAGATCCTTTTTTTACTGTCTTCAAAGACACTGATGATCACATTGCTGCTGATACTGGCGGGATCATCCGGGTGAAAACGAAAAACCTCAAAATGATCGGTTCCCGCCCGCCTCAGGTTCAGGCCGTCTTCGGTACCTACCCAGAGATTGCCCCGGCTGTCAATAAAAACCGTACGTACCAGGTCAGAGCTGATGTGGTTACGCCCGCTCTTACCGGCCTGATAGCTTTCAAACGCCATGGTGCTTCCCGGTTTTTTCATATTTAAACCGCCCCCATAAGTCCCTAACCATAAATTTCCCTCCTGATCTTCCCGGATGGAATACACATTATTGTGCGACAAAGAATGGGGAACCGTAGGGTCATGACGGATATTCTGAAAATGAGAACTTCCTTTTTTCAGGAGGTTTAGGCCGCCGTGGTAAGTGCCCACCCACAGGTCACCCCGCCCATCCAGGTAAAGCGATTTCACATGATTATGGCTCAGGGATCCGGCTTGTGCAGGGTCATGGCGATAGTGACGAAACACCCGTCCACCTGCATCCATATAGTTCAGTCCGCCGCCTTCGGTACCCACCCACAGGTTTCCCTGCCCGTCTTCCAGTATTCCGCTCACCACATTGTAACTCAGGCTGCTTACATACGGACTGTAAGCATAATTTTGGAAAATGGGAATGTGCCGGTCATACACACTGACCCCCCCGTAATAAGTGCCCACCCAAATGGAGCCTCTTGCATCCTGGAAGATGGGCCGTATCGAATTGTTGCTGAGGGAAAACTGATCATTCGCAGAGAAGGTCTGAAATCCCCCTTCTTCCGAATAATAATTTAAGCCATTAATGGTACCAATCCAATACCCCCCGAAACGATCTTTAATCATGGAACGGACATCATTCCCGGCCAGAGATCTGCCCCCCGCATCGGGCTGATGCAGCAGGTAGGTCAACTGACCGCTGTTTTCCTGATACACGTTTATTCCGCCTTCCCGTGTTCCGAACCAGAAAACGCCCGGCTTTACTTCCATCACTACTCTTACGTCATCGCTGTTTAGTTCTCCGGTCCGCTTTCTGAAATGACGTTTTAAGCGCAGCGGACTGCCCCGCCGGTAAGGCTCAAACTGAAGTACTCCGCCCCCTGTTCCTAACCAGATCCGGCCCTTCGCATCCTGATAGCAGGTCTGTACGTTATTGGCTCCGGCGGGCAGGTCATTGATCGTACCGGTACCAAAAGCAAGTTTCATATCCTCACCCTCAAGGCAATATAGTCCCTGGTTGGTCGAAAACCAGATTCGCCCGGCCGGGTCTTCAGAGATGGACCAGATCATGGGGTAGCCGGGCAAAGGCACGCGGACAAAGCGGTCATGGAGCCTGTCGTACCGGTTAATGCCGGTTCTTGTTCCCACCCACAGGCGTCTTTTGCTGTCTTCCAGCAAAGAGATAATGTAATTGTCTGTCAGCGAAGTGCTGTCAGAGGGAGCATTGCGGTAGGTATAAAATTTCCGGGAATCGTAGCGGTTCAGTCCGTCACGGGTACCAATCCACATAAAACCGAGGTAATCCTGGCACAAAGCAAAGGCACTGCTTTGGGAAAGCCCTTCGCGCAACCCTATTTGTGTGAATTTAACCGTCTTTTCCTGACCCCAGGCAGCGGTAGCGAGGGCTACTGCTGCAAGGAGAAGGAATATGAAAGAACGGCCCATAGCTAATATTGTTCCGGATAGAAAGGACAATATCGAAAAAAAAGAGGATATATCGGCCTACTTTCCTTTTTCTTTTTTCCTGTCAAGGGCCTCCAGCAGGTAATAATCGGCGTAGATCAGGGGCACATCCACCTCAGACTCCACCGGTTTGTGCCCGGTGCTGTGCAACAGGGTGAACCCGGCATGGGTGCCGGCAGGAGCGGTATAAGCCGTCAACAGGCTTTTCAGGATATGATCTGCCCGCTCCCGCAATTTACTTTTCTGGGGCGCGTAGGCGTCCAGCTCATAAAGCGCCGATGCCATCACCGCGGCCGCAGATGCATCACGGGGAGCATCCGGAATATCGGGGGCATCAAAATCCCAGTAAGGCACACCGTCTGCCGGCAAACGCTGATGCAACCATTCCGCCACATCCAGTGCTTTTTGAAGATAATCCGGATTTCCTGTTTCGCGGTAAGCCATGGTGTAACCGTAGAGGGCCCAGGCCTGACCCCGCGCCCAGGTAGATTCATGGCTGTACCCCTGGTGGGTGTGGCGGTGCTTCACGGCACCGGTCTCGGGGTCATAGTCCACCACATGGTACGTGCTGCCGTCCGGACGAAAATGGTTTTTCAGGGTGGTGTTGGCATGGGTCACCGCAATGCGGTAGAAAGTGGAATCTCCGGTCAAGCGGGTAGCTGCAAACAGCAGTTCCAGATTCAGCATATTATCAATAATCACCGGAAACTCCCACTTATCGCGGTTGTGATCCCAGGAACGAATACACCCTACCACCGGATTAAACCGTGTGATGAGGGTTTGGGCCGAGCGGATAATTACATTCCTGTACGCCGTGTCGCCGGTATATTCATACCCTTTTCCGTAGCTGCAATACATCTTAAACCCCATGTCATGGGTGCGGCCGTTGTATTGCTCCTTTTCCAGCTTTTCAGTCGCCTCGCGCGCAGCCTCCATCCACTTCACATCCTTTGTAAAATGATAGAGTTGCCACAGAACCCCGGGGAAAAAACCGCTGGTCCAGTCGCCCGGCGCCACCAGTACCAATTGTCCCTTGGCATCTAAAGTACGGGGCGAAACCTTACCGCCCGCTTGCAACCGCCGGGTTTCTTCCAGTTGCAGGGTCGCCTGTTTTTCGGTAAAGCGGATGGCCGCGTCAATATCCTGAGCCACGCCCAGGTGGGGAATCCATAAAAGGGAAATAATAAAAAGAGTATACTTCATGTGTATAAAAATTTAGCTTTCAGCATTCAGCTATCAGCGGTCAGCTTATTCATTGGGGGGCGCCTAGCCGCCGGTTGGTGTGCCGGTTTTCTGATAGCTGATAGCTGAATGCTCATGGCTATTTCATGCTTAGTCAATATTAAGTGTTCTTCTGAACGCCGTGGAAAAAATATCTACCCGGTAAGCCGGCGTAATATGGTCTTCAAAATTGATCTCCACTACCCGTCTGCCGGGAGCAGGATTATTCAAGAGTTGAATATACACCGTATCGGTAGTTTTTTTAGCCTGGGGAAATACGAGAGAATATTTACCTTCACTGCCCGGCTGCAAAGCATTTCCCTGGCGGTCTACCACCCGGAAATCTACGCCCTCTACGGCGGGATTAGCCACATTGGGGGTCACCACCGAATAGTGCGCCACCGCATCATAAGAACGGGTAAATGAGGAATAAAACTGCACCGGTAATTTAACTAAGCCGGTTTGTGCCTTGTTTACGGTAACGGCGCTGTTGTTGTTGGGAACATACACTACATAATAATGATGCGCAAATTCCTCCAGTCCGTCAGGATAGCTCTTATCTTCACAAGCTGAAAATATTCCGCCGGAAAAAAGAAGCATCAGAAGATATAAATGGGGTGATTTCATAAGTATCGTTTTAATGGTGTTATTACTGCCAGTTGGGATTCTGAGTAACGTTTCCGCCGCTCAGGGTAATTTCCTGTAAAGGAATGGGGTAGAGGTAGTCTCTTGCCGGATTAAAGGAACGAACATTCGTGTCTTCCGTAACCAAAATACCGTCACTGTTGATCCGAAGCGTGGACGGATCGGCTCCCGGCCAGTCTTCCGCAATAAATTTTGCACCCAGCAACTGACCTGCCAGATGCACTTCGGCCGTTTTCCACCGGATGAGATCGTCGTAACGGAACCCCTCCAGGGCCAACTCTACGGTACGCTCGCGGCGGATTTCCGCCCGCATATCCAAGCCGTTTTCAGTGGCAAACGCATTGGTCAGCCTTGCCCCAAAACCGGCGCGTTGCCTCAGGGAATTCACCGTAAGATCCAGGTCGGCATCGCTGATAGCTCCATCCAGTTCGTACCGGGCTTCGGCATAAATCAGCAGCACCTCGGCGTAGCGGATCAATATTTTATCCACGGTTCCAGCACCGCTGGTTTGCCAGTCGGCCAGGTTAAAACCCTTCTTGGCCGCATAAGCCGTTCTTGAACCCAGGGTGGTAGTGGGCACCCATGGGCCCTTATAGGCTTGCTCACCCGCTTGAAAAAGGGTCATGGCCAGGCGGGGATCGCGGTTCTCAAAAACGGTATTGTAACGGGTTTCATCCTTTTCCTCCACAAAATAAAGCGAACGGGTAGCTGAGGGCCGGTTATTCGTATCAAACGCCGGAAGTCCGTCGGCATAAAGGTACTGGCGCACCAGGTTACGCGTGGGGGCATTGCGGCCGTTTTCCATATCGCGGGAATAACCGTGGCCCACAATGAGGTTGGACACACTTACACCGTAGATTTTCACAAAGATGTTTTCGGTATTTGAAGGCCCCTCAGCTTCATGCTGGAATAAGCCGTGGTAAGTGGGATACAACTGGTGCCCCTGGGCTATCACGGCCTGCGCTGCCTGCACCGCGATATTCAGGTGGGTACGCCCGTCTCCTTCATTGTGAAATTTCATCCGGGTGCCTACATACAGGGCCACCCGCGCTTTGAGCGCCAGCGCACTGCTTTTGGTTACGCGGCCGTACTGGGCGCCCGGTAACTGACGGTGGCCGGGCAGCCACTGTGCGGCAAAGTCGAGGTCGTCGTAGATCGACTGGATGACTTCGGCTTTGGGGGTACGCTGCATAGATAACTCCTGAGCGTCAATATCCAGGGTTTTTAGAATGAGGGGCACATCGCCGTATTTCTGCACCAGGCCAAAATAGGCGGCGGCACGGAAAAACCGGGCTTCCCCAAAATAACGGTTTTTGACGTCTTCTGCTATCTGGGCTTTAACTCCTTTCTCCAGAATATTGTTCGCTGTAAAAATATCGCGGTAGGCATTGCTCCAGTCTCCACTGCTTGCCGGAACGTTCCGGGTGCCGTTGCTGGTGCTGTTGGCGGTTTGATTTACATTGTCATCGCCACGGCTGTCCAGCTGGAACCCCGCCAGCAACTGATAGTGCCGGTTGGCGGCATTCATCAGGTCGGTTTCCGTGTTCCAGAAGGCGGCATCGGTAAACTGGCTTTCAGGAAACCGGTCCAGGCTGCAACCTCCGAGACATACCATGCCCCAAAGTAAAACAAGTTTATACATATAGCCGGTGATATTGTTCATGTTCGGAAAGATTTTAAAAGGTAAGATTTAAACCAAAGGAATACGAGCGGTAGAAGGGGTAAGTGGTAGCACTTACATTATTCCCCACTTCGGGATCAAACACCTTCAGCACATCGGTTTTTTCCCAGAGATCCTGGCCGGAAAAGTACACTCTGGCCTTTTGAATACGGCTCCACTTCATAGGTACCGCGTACCCCAGCTGCACGTTTTTAAGGCGCAAATAATTACCGTTCTGCGCCCAGCGATCCGAAGACCTGTAATTGTGGGCGCTGGTCTGGTACATCCGCGGGAAATAGGCATCCGGGTTCTCCGGTGTCCAGCGGTCCATGTGGATGGTCCAGGGCATATCTGCCGTACCCAGCATGGGGGAGAGTGTTCCTTCGTTGATCAGAAAACGGCGGCGGGCAGCTCCCTGGAAAAATACGGAGAAGTCGAAAGCTTTCCAGTTAAGGCCAAGATCAACGCCGTATGTATAGCGCGCATTGGTGGTGCCGAGGTACACCAGGTCGCCGGGATTCTCCGGCGTAGCTTCACCCGGAGAGATGACCCCATCTCCGTTCAGATCGAGGTATTTGAGGTCTCCGGCCCCTGCATTATTCGGGAAGAAGGGGGTCGAAACGGTTTGCTTATAGGCCTGGTATTCTTCATTCGACTGGAAGAAGCCATCCGTACGATAGCCCCAAACGGTGTTCAGGGGATAGCCCTCCAGCAGGGGAATTACCCCGCCATTACCCAGGGAGTTCCTGCCGTCATATTTCACCAGCTTATTCTGGTTATCGGAGATATTAAAACCTACCCGATAGTCCCAATCATTGATTTTATCGCGCCAGCGGAGATCCAGTTCCCAACCCCAGCTTTTCAGTTCCCCGATATTCATTACCGGCACACTTACGCCCATAAGGCTGGGGAGATTGAGTTCTGCCAGCATGTCTTTGTTTCGTTTCACATAATAATCTGCGGTCAGCGTAAGCCGTTCTTTCAGGAAACCGGCATCTATTCCCACATTGGCCTGCTGCACGGTTTCCCAGGTTTTCTGGGGCGAGGCCAGTTGGGACTGATAAAGGTACTGGGTGCGGGTATCGTTGAAAACCAGATTTCCCGACTGGGTAAGTCCGCTGGTCAGTAAGGCGATGTAATCGTATAGCCCGAGCACGGCACCATTACCCAATTGTCCCTGAGAACCTCTTAGCTTAAGCGAGGAAAACAGGTTCTGGTCCTGCATAAACGACTCCTGGTCTATGCGCCATGCGGCAGAAAAAGAGGGGAACAACTGCCAACGGGTGGCCGGTGCCAACCTGGAGCTCCCATCGTACCGAAAAGAAGCTTCAAGCAGGTATTTTTCCCGGAAGTTATAATTAAACCGACCGAAGAAAGACCCCATAGCCCAGGTAGCGTTATTGTCGCCGTTGGTTTTGGTGAGCGGGTCGGCAAAGTTGAAGCTGAAGAAATCATTGGTGATCATGGATTGCGCCCCGGCAGAAAACTCATCGCGCCGGTACTCCTCAAAAGAAGCCCCGCCCAGCAGGGTGAAATTATGGGCATCGGCGAGCGACAGGTTGTACGTCATCACGCCCTGGAGGTTATTGTGGTAACCCCGGTTTTTGACCATATTTTTGGTATTGGGGTCGTTTATCCGAAAACGAACGGTATTGACCGTACGCCCGTACCAGAGCAAAGTCCGGCTGTCGTTCTCCATAGAATAGTAGTCCTGATTCCGCCAGGCGGAAAGGTCCAGGGTAAGGCCCTTGACCAGGCTGTGCACTTTCAGGTTTAAGCGACCGGTGAAAGATTCATACAGACGCTGCTCCAATCCGGCATTTTTTTCAATATCCACGGCATTAATCTGAAGATCGCCGTTATAAGGTTGTCCGGTGATGTCTTCTGTCGGCACATAGAGACTCTGGCGTGCTCTGCTGCGGTAAAGGCGGTTAATAATCTGCCCCGTACCGTAGGCATTTTCATTTACCACCGAACCAATATAGCCCGCCACTACTTCTACCTTCATGTAAGGATTCAGGTCCGCATTGATATTGGCTTTGAGGTTATACCGGGAGTTATCGTCCGGCCCGTACCGCAATACCCCATCCCGCTTGTAATAGCTTCCGGAGACAAGATAATTCATTTTGTCTGTGCCACCGCTGACAGACAAGCTGTGGTTTTGCATGGAATTGTATTTATCCATGCCCTCTTTCAGCCAATTGTTATTCCCGAAATACTCCCACCGGTCCTGGGTAGGGTTAGGCCGTACTGAAAAATTCGGATTACTCACCCATTCCATCTGCTCAGCACTAAATTCGGGGTTCCCGGTGGCATTCATCCGGGATTCATTGATAAGCAATTGCTCGTCCCAGGAGTTCAGACGCTGGGGTTGGCGTGCGGTGGCATTGATCCCGTAATAGCTGTTAAAATTGATGCGTGTTTTTCCGGCAGCCCCTTTCCGGGTAGTCACCAATACCACGCCACCGGCCGCACGGGCACCGTAGATGGCCGATGCGGAAGCGTCTTTCAGTACAGAAATGGACTCGATATCATCAGGATTCAGGAGATTCATATCCATTTGAATCCCATCTACCAATACCAGTGCATTGGTGGCATTGGCCGAAGAAAAACCCCGGATACGGATTCCGTAACCTTCTGCCCCGGGTTGCCCGCTACCGCGGAAGACCGTTACTCCGGGCAGCACGCCCTGGAGTGCTCCCGTGGCATTGGCTACCGGACGGTTAATCAGGGCTTCTCCCCCCACACGGGCTACTGCCCCCGTCAGATTTACCTTCTTTTGGGTACCGTAACCTACCACCACCACTTCGTCCAGGAGAGAAACATCCTCGGCAAGAGTGACGTTTATGCTCTTCCGGCCTTCCACAGCCACCTCCTGAGAAATGCTACCGATCATGGTAAATACCAGGGTGCCGCTTTCCGGTGCAGAGATCCGGTAATTTCCTTCCGTATCGGCCACCGCCGCTTGGGCCGTACCCTTTACAGTGACAATGGCTCCGATGGCCGGAGTACCGTCTTCGTGAACGATTTTCCCGGTGACGGGGCCTGACGACTGACCGATTGCCGTGGTCAGACAAACAAACCACAGCACCGTGAGAAAGCCCAGGGCTCTCATTTGCGTAAAATTCTTGGTCATTCTTTTAAGGTTGATTGTTTGAAAAATAGTCAGCAAATGTAGGCAGCCCTAACCCGCAATACGGGGTAATTTTCGGTCGAATGCAGGGTAAAAAATGTTCAGGGGGCTTGTTGAGCTGGGAGCCGTGAGCTATGAGCTCGTGTCCGGGCAGAGTCTTCGGCTTGCCGTGTCCAAGCAGAGTCTTCGGCTTCCCGAGACTCTGCTTACCACTTCTAATATCTAACCGCAGCGGCGGCCGCTCTAATATCTAACCTCTAATATCTAACTTCTAATATCTAATATCTAACCTCTAATCCCTATTTCAGCGGTCAAAATACTGACCAATTGCCTCTAATCGCAGCTCCTGGTAATCGGAAATGACGAGCTGGGCCAGGGAGTAATCCTGAAGGTGGGTGTGCGGACTGCGGTAGGCGGCGCAAAAAATGCCGGCGCGGTGGGCCGCAATAATGCCGTTGGTAGCGTCTTCAATCACCATGCAGTTTTCAACCGGCTCACCCGCCAGCGCCGCAGCCTGAAGAAAGATCTGCGGATCCGGTTTGGAAGCTTCCAGTTCGTCGCCACTTATGCGCCCGATAAAGTAGGGATTCAGTCCGAATTTATCAAAAACCATGGTAATGGTGTTCCGGCTGGCGGAGGAGGCCACCACCAGCTTTATTCCCGCTTGATGATAATGCTGAATCAACTCCAATACCCCCGGTAGCAGGTTAAATTCAGTGTCATTGGCAAATAATTCCTTAAAGTAACTGCGTTTGGCCGCTATGATGTCATCGGGGGTCTGATCCAGTCCGTAACCTTCCACCAGTTTTTCCGCAATATTGCGGGTAGATGATCCGGAAAAGGAATAATACGTTTCCTGGGAAACGTGGATATTTAAATCTGCAAAGACCTGATGAAAAGCCTTTCGGTGCAGGGGTTCCGAATTGACAATCACCCCATCCATATCAAACAGAACTGCTTTTAAAGCCATGGTCTTTCCACTTAATTTCCTGCAAAGGTCTGGCTTTAAAACGAAAATCCGCCCATAAGGCGGAAATTCACTCAAATAATGTAATAAGTTCAATATAAAATAACATGTCACCGTCGAGAATCGCTAAGCCTAATAGGCATTTCATCTTTACTTTTCACGGGGAAGGCGTGCCTTAACCATTGTTAAATAATCCATCAATTCCTCTTTCAGACGACCCGCAATCTCAGGAAATGTCCTGCTCAGATCATTCTTTTCCTGGAGGTCATTGTTCAAGTCATACAGCTCAACCCGCTTATCCTCATAAAAATACAACAATTTATACTTGCCCTTCCGAATCGCAGATTGAGGATTGGTCACACTGATATATCCATCCTCTACACCTATCAGCGTCTTTTCCCCAGATTTCGTCGACCCCTCGGGATGGTAGTAAGGGAAATGCCAGAATAATGATCTCTCTAATAGCTGAGGAGCTTCCAGCCCCTTGAACAAAGGCAGAACGGAGGTACCATCCAAGCCCGCTCCGCTATGCTTTTTGCCGGTTGCCAGCTCATAAAAGGTTGGCCAGAAGTCGGTCTGTATGACAGGAACACTACATATGGAGTTACCCGCATTAGCTCCTGGATATTTCACCAGCATTGGAATTCTGACACCGCCCTCATAAAGATTCCATTTACTCCCTCTTAGCGGACGGTTAAATGAGAATTCAGGCATACCACCATTATCCGACGTGAAAATAACTACCGTATTGTCATCAACGGCTTTTAACAGTTCTCCAACATAATGATCAAAAGCCTCCACAAAGGCCGCATAGCGGATCCGCTTAACGGAGTACTCCTGTCCCAATTTTTTTGCCTTTGTTTCATATTTCTTTATAAGCCACTGTAAAGTAGTATCCAAGGGAGTATGAACATAATAATGACTTACAAAAAGAAAAAACGGCTTTTCATGTTTTTGTTGAAGATAGGATACCGCCCGGTTGGTTAATTCATCGGGAGGATATTCCCCATCCCTCACTTTTCCGTACGCGTTCACATTACCCCATGCACCAATAGCATCCTCTGCCCAGTCAAAGCCCTGCTTTTTAGGACCAAATTCAGGATTCCAGCCATTATAAACCTGATGGTGAGAGGCGACATGCCATTTGCCCACCAGCGCCGTGGTATAACCTGCTGTCTTCAACATTTCAGCCACCGTTAATTCCTCCAGCGGCAGGTTCAGGGTAAAAGGAGGGGGTATAAGCACTCTGTCTTTAAATTTACCCGTCCAGGAACTATCATCCCAAATGTATTGATCCTGGGGGTATTTCGTTACAAATTCAAAGTTTAGACGTGCAGGAGATTTACCGGTCAATAAAGCTGCCCGCGAAGGGGAGCAAAGCGGGGCTGCAGCATAAGCATTCGTAAACTTTACCGATTCTGCAGCCAGCTTATCTGTATGGGGTGTTTCTATAAAATTGGCTCCGTAATCTTTCCCATAACAATTTAGGTCTGAAAAGCCCAAATCGTCTGCATAAATCAAGACAATATTCGGTGGCTTTACAGCCTTCTCCTGGGCTTTCGCCTCCATGCAGGAAAAAACTCCCAACCATAGCCCAATCAATCCGAAAAAGGAAATTCTGCTAAACATGCTAATAGTAATTTATAAATGAGAATCACTTACCCAAGTTGATCTTTCTGATCTGAAGAAAGTCCTCCCCTTTCTCATTCTTTATATATTGATTGTAAATAATAAGGTCATCTTTAGGAGAAAAGGAGGGTGCACCCACGATTTTCCCTCCTGTACCACGGCTCATGACTACCGATTCTTCCTTTTCAATATCCAAAATATGTACCTGATTTTGTCCTACGTAACAAATTCTCTTACCGTCATGACTTACATTAAAGGCAAAATCAATAGAAAATCTGTTATGGGTAAGGTAGAAGATCTCCCCCGTACTTACTGTTATCTGAATAATCTGGTCAAGGTTATTTTCATCTTTCGCCAGAGCGTAGATATACCGGCCGTCCGGACTGCTCCTGAGCCAGTGCCGGGTATCCGACAAGCCCTTTTCACTGAAAGTGATCCGGCGCTGTTGCATTCCCTGTGGCACCTGCGGCCTTGTGCCGGGTTCGCCTGCTGCCTGGGTATCGGCAAGTACCAGCTGCGGATCAATATCCACCACAAATACCTCTGTAATTACTTGTCCCTCTGCCCCGATAGTATTGCCCTGAAATGCAATGGCATACGGTATTTTCTCGCCCCTGGCATTGGTGTAGCCGCTGCTTCCCACCCAGCACTCGTCAAATGCCTTGCTGATTTCGTCTGAGCCTGGAGCAGGTTCCCGTACCACCTTTGTCACCACGGCAGAATAGTATATCCCGCTATTGTTTCCCGGTGCGCTATCTACCTTTACTCCAGGTGCGTACGGCAACATCACCCCTACCACGCGGAGATCCGGATCCACCAGTTCGTCGTTATACGTAAAGCTAAGCAGCTGTCCGTCTCCACTCCACATGTGCGAGTGGGTTCCCCCCCTTAATGACCCCGGTGTATAAGGAGGAGTCATATCCCGCGCATCCATCATTACCGGCTCAAAAGGACGGCGAATATCGATCCCGACACCCGTGCGGCGGCTCATACCATAAGGTTTTTCCTGATTTGCATCAGGCAAGCCATGAATAAAGATCACAAAATCATCGGTCGGACTGAACGATGCGGCACCCACACCCGGCCCAAACACCGAGGAATTTTCCGTACTGTAAATTAAAATTTCTTCACCGGTGGTCACATGCACCAGGCCGATATCTGCCGTCTCACCAATTTTGGTGTCGTCATTTCGGCCGTCAAACACCACCCATTGTCCGTCAGGTGAAAAAACGCCGTTATGATGCAGGGTGTGGCCCCTGTGGCTGCGTGTAAGCAAAACATTTTCCGGATTGTCTGGTTTCATACAACTGCTTATAAAAATGAAGAGGATTAAATATTTCATCGTTTTAATGTAGGTTGCCCCCTGCACCCAGAGAGCAACCTACGCGCCGACTCAGAATGCCGGCCCTGTTTTAAATTTTGGTGGGATCAAGCACCACGTGTTTGATGGTCCTTCTGCTATAGGTATACGTAATATGTACCTTACCGTCACTGGTCTGAATCACCGCGGGATAGGAATACCCTGCCCAGATAGGTTCATTTTCCAGGGTAGTTACCGTTTTCCAGTTTTTCCCGTCTGCTGAGATGGCCACATTGAGGATATTCCGGTCTTTGGGTTCAGCTCCCTGCTTGGTGGAATGATTATACACCAGCAGATGGCGCCCGTCTTTTAAAGTCACGGCATCGGTTCCTGCATTTGGATTGGGCAATCCGGTGCTTTCCAGCTTCGACCACGTTTCGCCTTTGTCTTTTGACCAGCTCGTTACCAGCACATCCTGAATGGTTCGGGCAATAATCTGGAGATCACCGTTTTTATGGATCAACACACTCGGCTGGATGGCGTCATATTCCACCCCGTCATTAATGGGCGGAACCACCCGCCAGGTCTTGCCATTGTCTTTGCTGATTTCGAAATAGATCCGCCAGTCGCGCCCGTTCGGCGTGCCTCTTCTTTCCAGGCTTGTCGGAGAAATGATGGTACCGTCGGCCAGTTGAACCGCTTTATTTTTCACCGGCCCCAGCAGGTCTCCCACTACCTCGTGTTTGCCCATTACCACCGGTTTTGACCAGGTGCGGCCTTCATCGTAGGAGGTGGTGTAGGCACCCCACCAACTGTCAATGAATGACCCGACCTTGTAAAACAGGTAGATAGGCCCCCCTTTAGGCCGGAACAGTACCGGGTTCCAGGTAGGATGCCTGACAGAGTCAGAGACCAGGCCATTCACCACCTCCACGGGCCAGCTCCAGCTGCCGTTCCGGTAGTGCGCTACCCGGATGCCAACGTCCTTGTTTCCTTCATGCGTACCGGCAAAGAATGCACACATCAGGCCGTCTTTGGTTTCTATAATGGTGGATGCATGGCACTGCGCTGTAGGTTTTTCATCCAGGGGATACAGAAGCTGGCTGTTAACTACACCCTGCTGACCCGGTACGGCTAATGGAGGGAGGTTTTGGCCTCTGCTTGTCAGAGCAAAGACCAAAATTCCCACAAGTGCAATTCCTTTCCTTAACATTATTTTTTGAGTTTTCTGAAATTCTCTATGCGATGAAAAGTTAAATAATTGGCGTCATGATTGTTCCGGGCATTGGCTTTTCCATCAAAATAGGCTGTCCTCGATAATACGATAATATCATTCCCTTCAAAAGACCAGTCCACATACTGAAACCCGTGATAAATTACATCTTCATGTTCCAAAATTACCTTTTCTTCCTTCCAGTTTTTCAGATCCGCAGAACTTTTCAGCACCAATACATTTCGGAAACTGGAAGGGTTCCTCTCGGGAAATTGCTTCCGGTATTTATCCCTTACCACGTTAGCGAGGGTCCAGTACTTATCCGTCAAAGTATCGTATTTTATCACGAACTTTTTACTTCCCCCGTCAAAGGGAATAAAACCGGTAGCCGGATCGAAGTCGAGCGTTTTTCCGTCAGGCGATATGCCTACCATTGCTGCTTTCTCTTCGAGTGCTTTCCGGTTACCTACGCGGAGCATATTCCACATTTTTTGATTTCTGTCCACCACAAAATTACCCTCTAGCCAGCCACCAAAATCGCCATGATTATACGTACTGTCATAAAGCAGAGGTTCACTTGCCTGCCATGATTTCGAATTCAGCAAATCAGCGTCAACCGGAGCTGACATGACCATAGCACCGTAGCGTTTACCCCATTGCAGAATAGGGCCATGGGCCGTTTCCATGGGGCGCCAAAGTCGGCCATTGTATTCTACTACCGGCATGGGCGCACAGTGAAATTCTCCTGTTAAAATTACACCATTTTCCCGGTTTGTGGGTTTTGTCCATGTCAACCCGCCGTCAGTCGATTTCCGAATAAGCACCGTACCATGATGCCGGTCAGGTCCCAGGAAATACAATTCGCCACGATGAACAAACAGGGAACTCCAGAAGGCACCATGAATTTCGGTCAGAAAACGCCACGTTTTACCCTTGTCGTGCGAAGTATAAATGCGCGACGTAGCCTGTTGCCATTCCGAACTTTGAGGTCCAAACATATCGTGGGAAACCACATAGTCACCGTTCGGCAACGTCACCAGACTCGGCGACCCGATGTACCGCTGGGAAGAACTAGGCTCGAAACAAACCACGTTTCCGGGTACCGACTGTGCTTTAGCAATAGTAGCAAAAGCCAAAAAGCTGATTATAAGAACGATATTACGCTTATTCATAATATTAGTAATTTTGATTTTGAACGATCGCGGGATCAGAATCAATTACCACCTGCGGAATGGGAAATACCACGTGATGAGCCTGTGCATTTTTACCCCTGGCCTGAGCATTACTGATAAAAGTGCCCGTACGGATCATGTCTATTCTACGATGTCCCTCATTATAGAACTCATGTCCGCGTTCTTTCAAGATATGAGTTCTAAAAGCTTCCTTAGATGGCACATCGGCCAGTTTCAAGCCTGCTAGACCTGCCCTGGTACGTACCTGATTAACCAACTGTATCGCTTCTTCAGTAGGACCGTTTACCTCATTCAGAGCTTCTGCTCTCGACAGGAGAATATCCGAAAACCTGATCTCCGGAATATCATTACCATGCGCTGCTCCAACATGATTAGCATCTGGCCAATATTTAAAAGAGCGCACATTATCAAATCCTAAAAGTTGAATTTGTTGATTGGAAGTATTCATGTAATAGGTAATCATTAAATCCTTTCTTTTATCACCCTCTTCAAATGAATTGTAAAAATCATCATAGATTCTGAATTCATTCGGCCAGTTTAACCAGGTGGATTTAAACTCCAATCCTATTTCGGGTGCTGACTTAAAATTATCAGGGAATGACACATTACTCCAACTGTTCGCCGTAATCCGGTTAGAAGATGGAATAGCCGGTCTAACCCAGATATATTCACTATTGTTTTCGTTCTCCACCTTAAATAAATCCTTGTAATTTGTAAACAGGGAATAATTCTTAAAGTTATTCAAAAATTGGGAAGAAACATTAACCGCCTCTGGCCAGTTTTTGGTATTTAAATAAAACTTCAATAGATAACCCGTAGCCGCAGCTTTATGCGCACGGTGTTCTTGAGGCTCAGCACCAGGCGCCGGCAGGTTATCAGAAGCAAATTTCAGTTCAGTAGCAATGAATTGTTTTATTTCCTCTTCACTTGCACGTGCCAGGCTGAGCTCCTGAGTCGTACTCTGACGCAACGGTACCGGACCAAAGAAGAAATACAACTTATAATACGCCACCGCACGTAAAAAACGTGCTTCTGCCTCAAAAAGCGACTTCTCAGAAGCCGTAAGGTTTGACGTCGTGATGTTTTCCAACAGAATATTGGCATCCCGGATACACTGATAATAGGAATCCCAGTTTTGCGTAAGGAAATCCATATTGGGTTCCCAGTTAAACTCCCGAAAATTACGAATTGTCGCCTCTACGTTATCCCCGCTCTGATACAAGATATCAGTAGGAAATTCCTGTGGCCCCAAAACATAGATTGAGTTGTTACTGTTCATATTGGCAGCCTTCGCATACGTTTCGTAAAGCACAGATGTCAGTCCTTCTCTTGTCTTCAAGTAGTTCTCCGGCGCAAGCTGAGAGTAAACTTCTTCCTTTAAAAAATCTTTGCATCCAGTGAGTAAAAAGGTTCCGGAAAGAATGATGCTTAGCCCTATATATCTTATTTTCTTTTTCATGATCTTAGAGATTTATATTAACACCGAAAAGAATTGTTCTGGCAGTCGGGAAGGCATTCCAGTCTATCCGAACACCGCCCCCATTGGGGTTGATTGAAGGATCATAACCTTTGTATTTTGTCCAGATGGCAAGGTTCTGACCTGTAACAAATACGCCGAGACCCTTGATGGCAGACTGTCGCAGATTAAAATCATAACCTAGTTTTACAGTATTCAGACGGACAAAATCTGCATTTTCTACGGTATAAGAATTCACTTCCTTTTTACCCTGACCCAGAGGATTAATAAATGACGGATAAACATTGGAAGGATTTGCTGGCGTCCACCGGTTTAGCATGGGTTCTGCCAGACGGTTCCGCATTAAGTTAGCCGGAAAATATGTATCGACCAGGTTGTTGTTCAGCATTTTTGATCCCCAAACTCCATCCAGGAAAATATTGAGATTAAATCCTTTGTAGCTAAAATTATTGGTCAATGAAGCCATGAAATTAGGGAAAGGACTACCCAATACCGTACGGTCATCCGCATTCACCACCTGATCGCCGTTGATATCCCTGTACTTAAAATCTCCAGGTTTAACATTATCCTTGGTGGTACTAAAATCATCTCCCTGTTGCCAAACACCATCGATAATATATCCATAGAAAGAGTACATGGGAATTCCTTCCTGAATCAGTGCTACGTTCGAAGTACCCCCTGCGCTACCCGTAAATATCCTGTCAATCCCACCCAGATCGAGTACTTTATTGTTCATCCATGTCATGTTCAGGTTGGTCTCCCAGCTTAGCGGCCCGGTAAGGTTTATACTATTTACCAAAACCTCAAATCCACCATTCCGTACTGACCCCACGTTGGTCATCATCGTCGTAAATCCTGTTGTACGCGGGATGGGCAGGTTCAAGAGCATGTCGCGCGTGGTCTTCACAAACCAATCTAAACTACCTGAGATTCTGTTACCCTTGAAACCGTAGTCGAGACCGAAGTTCAACTGTTCGGAAGTTTCCCACTTCAGATCCGGATTAGCCACTCGGTTAGGCGTGGTGGTACTCACCTGTTGATTTCCTATCACGGCCATCTGACCTGAGGCATAGGTCGTCATTGACTGGTAATTCCCAATAGCCTGATTTCCTGTTTGCCCCCAACTGGTTCTGAGCTTTAAGGAACTTATAAAATCAATATTCTGGATAAACTCCTCATTTTCGAGACGCCATGCAAAAGCAAAGGAGGGAAATACACCGTACTTATTATTTTCCCCAAACCGCGACGAGCCATCTACCCGTAGAGAAGCGGTCAATAGATACTTTTCGAAAAGGTTATAATTTACCCGTCCCAGATAAGACAACAAACTATTCCGTGAACGTCCGCTAGTTACAATAAAACGAGTAGGATCACCCAGGCTCATATTATCTGTCTTGGTAACATCGGAAGGGAAACCGCTTCCTTGCGAAGTTTGGTCAAATGAATTGAATTGCTGGCCAGTAGTTCCAAATAGTACGTTCAGATCCTGACGGTTAAATGTCTTCCGGTAATTCAACGTTAGCTCAGACAGGAAACTGTTATTGGTGCCGGTAAGTATGCTTGCAACGCCACCATTGGCCCGACCCTCGATGGTTTGCCGATCCACATAAGTATCCCGACGCTGGGAGATGACATCCGCACCTAAATTTAAACGGGCAGTAAAGTCGTTCAGGAAAGTCACCTCGCCATATACGGTACCTAGTGTCCGATACAGATTTGACACAGAGGTTTTGCCGTTAGCAATAGCTAATGGATTGTCAATATTCATGTTGCTTGACAGCACATAATTATTATCCTGATCAAAAACAGACAACGTAGGTTCATATGCAATCGCCGCATAAATAATTCCTGCCCGTTCGTTCAGATCCATTCCATTGGCCACATACGTATCCGTCACATAGGAAGAAGTGAGATTGGTCCCAAACTTAAAATTCTTTGCCGTATGTTCCAGATTGATACGGGCACTGTATCGGGTATTCCCGGAATTGATCAACACACCCTCCTGATCAAAATAATTCAGAGAGGCGTGGTACTTTGTAGACTGACTGCCACCGGAAAATGATAAGTTGTGGTTTTGAATAGGTGCATCTTTGTGATACATTCTATCCAGCCAATTGGTACCCCCCGTAAAATCACCGATTTTTAAATTAGTGTTTCCAGCACCCGCATCGATAAGACTGTTCATTACGGCTTTGTAGTCATTGGCATCCATGATGTCGAGGTCGTTCATAATGTTCTGTACCCCGTAATAACTATCGTAGTTAATTTTCAGTCCCCCTTCTTTTCCTCTTTTAGTAGTAATCAATACCACACCGTTTGCACCCCTCGAACCGTAGATAGCCGTGGCAGAAGCGTCTTTCAGCACTTCAATGGAGGCAATATCATTCGGATTAATTGAGTTTAGTGGATTCCGTACTGTACGCATTCCGGTAAAGTTTGCGCCGGTACCACTTACTGTACTTGAGTTGTCTATCGGGAATCCGTCAACCACGTACAAGGGGGCATTCCCAGCATTTAGTGAGCCCATCCCCCGAATATTCACATTAATACCTCCACCAGGTTCTCCACTACTCTGTACAATCTGTACCCCTGCCACTTTTCCTGCAATCAGTTGCTCAGCCGAAACATTGACCCCCTTATTGAAGTCTTTTTCGCTTACGCTGGATACCGAACCTGTGATATCACTTTTCCTGGCGGTTCCGTAACCGATTACTACTACATCTTCGAGCAAGGCCATATCAGGCTCCAATGTGATGGTTTGTCCCTGAGCATTCTGAATGTTCACTGTCCGGGATAGATACCCCACAAAACTTACGTGCACCTGTGTTGGCAAGGTGCTGGCCGTTAGAGTAAACTCACCCTCTGCATTGGTCTGAGTTCCAGAGCCGGAACCCTCCACCCGGAGCGTCGCCCCAATCAAAGGCTCACTGGTTTTGGCGTCAATTACCTTCCCGGTAATCACGCGCTGTGCTGTGGCCGTAAGCGACAACACCAGCAAAATCAAAACCAAAGAAAATTGGATCAGATTTCGATTCATAATTTATTTTTATTTAAGGTTAATTGATTCGTTATTTTGCTGTTACGGATGATAATCCTATGCGCTCCGACAACTCCCCGTACTCCTCCAGGAGCCGGTCTAATTTTTCCAGGTCTCCGGTTCCTCCCACCTTACTTCCGTTCCGGCAGGTTAACCCGATATCCAGGCCTCTCTTCTCCAGAATATATTTGGCGCTGGCCGGATAGGTGTCGTGCATGACAACCATGTGGCGGGCAAAAAAGTGCTGCACTTCCGCCAGTTCTGCTGTGTCTTCCTGATAATGATCACACAACCACACCACCAACTCGGGGAAATAATTTCCCTGAATGCACGACAGGCCTGCGGAGCCCGCCCGAAGCGAATCTACCGCATGTACCATATAGGCATCGTACAAACCAAAGTGATCGTGCGCCCGCGTCGCGGCTAATTTCTCCCTCACCTCTCCGATGTCAAGGCAGGTATCCTTGTGATAATTCACACGGCCCGTGGCCACCAACTCACCAAGGAAATCAGGCGCGATTAGCCGTTTGTAGGGAACAGGACATTCATAAAAACCCAGGGGCACATCGGCGGTGAGCGCGACCAACTTACAGGCATTGGCCCGAAACGTAGCGTCATCGTCTGCCTCGTCTGCCAGTAAACTGGTAATAACAATAACACTGGCCACCCCTGTCTCGTACATTTGTTTCACAAAAATGGCCTGATCTTCTACCGGCTCTGCGAATGTCCCTGTAGCCACCACCGGCACCCGGCCGTTCACTTTCTCTACGATGAAGCGCACCATCTGCAACATTTCCGCTTTAGAAAGATGAAACATTTCACTGGATAAACAGTTGGCAAAAAGCCCCCCGGCGCCCGCGTTCAGGTACAACTCTATCAGCTCATCGAGGCTTTTATAGTCAATAGTCTGGTCTGCCTGAAATGGGGTAACCATCACAGGTACGTATTTTTTTAAACTCATATTTACTTTTGGGTTAGTTTTCTACTCAGGTTACCGACAAGAAAAATAGTTAAGGTTCCCACCACAATAATCATGTTGGCATGCAGCGGGTTTTTCAGATAAGAATACGATTCCGGGATGAGGTAGGAGAAACTCATCCATAAGATTACCAGGATACCGGCCAGCGTCCCGGCCAGCGCATCGCGGTTCTCCGTTTTTTTGCTGATCAGCCCCAGCAGGAACAATCCGAGCATTCCACCGGCAAAAATGCCCGACAACGTCCACCAGGCGTCCAGCAAACTCTTGATACCGATCATGGCAATACCGCACAACATACCCATCAGCCCCACAATCACCGTAGCGATGTACAGCACCCTCAGGCTCCTGGGTTCCGAGGCGTTCCGGTTAAAATACCGTTTATAGATATCTTCGGTAAATACCGTAGCCGATGCGTTCATGCCCGAACTGATGGTACTCATGGCCGCCGACAGGATCGCCGAGATGATCAGGCCCAGAAGACCTGTCGGAATCATGTGTACCATAAAATGGGGCATCACTTTATCTCCGTAATCGGCAGGTTGCAACGTACCCGCCAGTTGCACTACCTCCGGATGCGTAGTGGCCAGGCCCAGGCGTTCAGAAGCCGCCTGCAGGGTAACCGTCTGAAGCAGCTCAGGATTCTGCTGGTAATACGTGTACAAACAGGTACCGATCACAAAAAACAGGAGAGATACCGGCACATAAATCCACACGCAAAGCCACACCGACTTGTGGGCTTCCTTCGCGCTGGTGGCCGTATGGTAGCGCTGAACATAGTTCTGGTCCATCCCGAAATTATTCAGGTTGATGAAGAATCCGTAGAGCAACACCACCCAGAAAGAAGAACTGACAAAATCCGGTGCCAGAGAGCCCAGACTGAGCTTTCCGTCAGCCTGACCGGTTCGGATAATCTCCGCGAAACCTCCCGGCACCTCCCTGACCACCAGATAGATAATAATCACCGCCCCGAGGGTTTTTAATACCCCCTGCACCACTTCGGTCCAGATCACGGCTTCAATACCGCCCATCACAGTATAAATCACAATACAAATACCCGTCACCACCATAATGGTCACCATGCTGTACCCCGTCAGGGCCTGAAGGGTGAGGGAAATCCCGAAGAAAATAGAACCGATCCGGGCCAACTGGGTCAGCAAAAAGCAGAGTACCGCATAGGTCCGCGCCCACGTGCCAAACCGCTTTTCCAGATTCGTATAAGCTGAAACCTCCCCTGTACTTCGGTAAAAAGGCACAAAGTATTTCGTGGCGATCCAGGCCGCAAAGGGCATAGAAAGGCTGAATACAAAGGCGTTCCAGTTTCCGCCGTAGGCCTTTCCCGGCACGCCGAGGAAAGTATTGGAACTCAAAAAAGTAGCATAAATGGATATACCGATGGCCCAGCCCGGGATACGCCCGGCCGCCTTCGTAAACTCATCGGCAGATGTATTCCTACGGGAGAAATATACCCCCACCAGCACCATGCCCACCAGGTAGGCAATAATGATGGCGATATCCACCAACGGAAGATGGGTCATGCTCTTCATATCCCGCAAAAATTCACTTTGATACCCAGACTCTCCAGCGTAGCCGCTTTGATTTCGGCCGCCCTTCTCAGGTCAAAATCGCCGTCTACATACACCACCTGGATATGGTTGGCTTTGTGTTTGGCCATCATCTGGTCGCGACTCACCCCGTCCAGCACCCCGTGCATAATGGGCCACTGGGGGTCGGTCATTTGCCACCGCCTTTGGGTTTCTTCTTCCGGCAGTTCTACCGCCCGACCCGTTCCGATATCGCACCAGAGTTCATCGTTTTCAATATACACCCGACTCCACACGATTTTTCCCGGCCGACTCACTCCACACAGCGTGCCGCCCCCTTTCTTGAAAAACATGGCGGGCTGGCGCAGGCTTTTCGCTCCGGCATACCCGCCCTCAAAATGGGAGGCCGGCACCGCACCTGAAATCAGGAATACCCACACAAACTCTTCTTTCCCCTCTACCTTAAAATTTTCTCCGTACCGCAGATCGTGAAGGGTATTATCGCCGTTCAGGCCCAACTCCCGCCACAGGTGATAGGTCACGTATCCGTCGATTCCCGCGCATTCGTCTACCTCGTTGAAGTGGGGCAAGGCCAGTCCGGGATACAGTTCATTCCCTTCTTCATCCTGCACCGGCGGACGCTCCGTATTGTTCAGGAGTCCTTCTACCAAATCACTGGCCGGAGTCAGGTCTTTCAGCCCCTGCTGGTACTGGATACCAATGGTATCGCAGCCAAACTCTGCCGCGAGGCGCAAAGCCGCGATATACATCTTGCATTGCTCCAGGGTCTGTTCACGGGTGAGTTCAGTAGCGGGGTCTGTACCCCACATAAAATGCATACCCCTGTCTACCAGCCATTGCAGTGTACTTTCGGCCTCGGCATCGGATACGGTCAGCATTTTAGCGTAGAGGGTCGACTGGCTGAGGCGTTCTTTGAAGATGCCCAGGCGGTGGATGAGCGCATCGGGCACAATGGCATTGAACATGCCCATACAGCCTTCATCAAAAACCCCCATAATCACTTTATCGTTTTGTATCCTGGCGGAAAAACGTTGCGCCAGGCTCCGGTCATGGTCCGTTAAATTCCCGCCGTTAAACCGGGTCACATGAGAATAATCGTGGGTTACCTTGCCGGTATCCAGCCATTCCTGTAGTCGGGAGGTAAAAAAATCGTCGGTGAAATCACGACTCCACAGAAAACTGTATTTTACACCGGCTTTGGTCAGTGACCCCGTCAGGTTCAGCGCCCCTACCAGCCCGGGATAAGTGCCGTCCCAGTTGGCCACCACCAGGATGGGCCCCTCGTGAGCCGTTAATCCTGCCAGCACATGATGGCTGTATTGCCATACACTTTCGGCTACAATCAGCGGACGCGTCTTGTCAAGCTCCCGGAATACCTTTAGCCCTTCATGCTGGTAATCGATGAATCCATGCCCTTTCTTTTCATTGTAGCCGTGGCCCCGTTCTACTGCCCAGCCATACCGGCCCAGCGTCAGGCCCAGGTTTTCTTCCATTTTTTGCTGCATCGGCCAGCATTTCAGGTTGGCCGAGGGGCGGAGATCTCCGCTGCAAACAAGTAATACGCTTTTATCTTTCATAAGGTATAATTTTTTAGCTTTTAGATATTAGCCATTAGCTGTCAGATTATTCAGCGGCGACCGGAAGCGTACCTCCAGCCCACACTCCACTTGGTCTCTCTAACTTCCAATGTCTAACTTCCAATATCTAACTTCTAATGTCTAACTTCTAATGTCTAACTTCTAATATCTAACTTCTAATATCTAATGTCTAACATCTAACTTCTAACCGCTCCCGACTATTCATCCGCGCTATTTAAGAATTGAGCTCTTTGGCAATACACTTTTCACACCACAAAGATGGAGACCATTTCCGAAAGATTTACTTCC
>JBEBRS010000004.1:0-39158 GCA_040394705.1 Leadbetterella byssophila | reverse complement strand
AAATATGTCAATTTTTTCGTTTATGGTATTTTTAGCAATATTTAATTTAGCCGATTGCTCGTCGGGTGTCTCGAAGTTGATGTTGGGTGCGATGAAGTTATTTTGCATCATCAGGATGGAATAGATGACTTCGCTGGCTCCGGCCATCCAGCATTCGTGGCCGGTCATGGACTTGGTGGAGCTCACGTAGGGGTTTCTTTCTCCGAAGATTTCATGGATAGCCTGCGCCTCGTTGGCATCGCCGAGGGGGGTAGACGTAGCGTGAGCGTTGATATAATCTACCTCGGTGGCCCGGATACCCGCCTGGGTGATGGCCCGGTGCATGGCTGTGGAGGGGCCTTCTACATTGGGCGTAGAAATGTGGCCGCCGTTAGAGGAGAAGCCGTATCCGATAACCTCCGCGAGAATAGGCGCGCCGCGTTTTACCGCGTTTTCATATTCTTCCAGTACGAGGGTGGCCGCCCCTCCGCTCGGTACCAGGCCGTCGCGTTGCCGGTCAAAGGGCCGAGAGGCTTTGGTGGGGTCTTCGTGGTAGGTGGAGAATACGCCCAAAGCGTCAAAACTGCTCATGGCATATTTGTTGATCTCCTGGGCTCCGCCGCATACTACGGTGTCTTGAAGTCCGTTTTGGATAAGGAAAAAGCCGAGGCCGAGGGAGTGGGATCCGCTGGCGCAGGCCGCGCTTACCGTGAGGTTGATTCCCCGCATCTTGAAGATGGTGGAAAGGTTCATGTTCACGGTAGAATTCATGGATTTGAAAATTGCACCGGAGCCGATGAGCGAGGTATCGCGTTTTTCCCTGAGGATATCGGTGGCTTCAATCACGGAGCGGGAAACGCTGTCGTTACCGTACAGGATACCCACTTCGTTATTTTCCAGGAAGGCGTCGTCAATGCCTGCCTGCTGCAAGGCCTGAACGGTGGCCAGGTAAGCGTATTCCGATTCTTCCCCGATGCTGATGCGCTGTCTTCGCGTCAGCATGTCTTTTAAATTGGGCCTGGGTACGCTTCCGGTCAGCGCCGACTTGAACCCGTACTCCTGCCTTTCCGGGTCGATCACGATACCGGATCTGCCGTGGTATAAAGAATCTCTGACCTCCTCCAAGGTGACTCCTATACTGGAATAGATTCCCATACCGGTTATGACCACTCTTCTGTGCATCTCTTATGAATAAATTCCTCCGTTGATATTGATGACTTCCCCGGTAATATAAGAAGCTTTTCCGGATAGTAAAAAGTTCACCAGGTCGGCCACTTCTTCCGCTTCGCCGAAACGGCCCACCGGAATCAGTTTCTTCAGTTCGTCTTCGTTCAGCTCACCGGTCATGTCTGACCGGATGAAGCCGGGGGCTACGGCGTTGACCGTAATATTTCTTTTGGCTACCTCCTGGGCCAGGGCTTTGGTGGCGGCCACGAGCGCGCCTTTGGCCGCGGAGTAATTGACCTGCCCCGCGGTACCTTTCATGCCTGAAACTGACGCAATATTGACGATCCGTCCGTATTTGTTCCGGAGCATTTGCTGAATAAAAAAACCGGTCACATTGTAAAAGCCGTTCAGGCTGGTACGGATCACATCCGACCAGTCGTCCGGGCTCATCCACATAAAAAGGCCATCGCGCGTGATTCCCGCGTTATTGACAATGACCTCCACCACCGCTTCCGGATGGGCCTTCTGCCAGGCTTCCAGTACTTTTACCGTGTCTTCCCGGTCGGAAACATCAAAACGGATGATTTCCCCGGAGCCACCGGACGCAAGTACTTCCTTGAGGGTTTCTTCGGCCGCGGCCTGGTTAGACTGGTAGTTGATTAGGAGATGGTACGCGGATTCTGCGGCCATTTTTCGGCAAATGGCCCGTCCGATACCTCTTGATCCGCCTGTGATGATCGCGCACTTCATTTATACATAGTTTTGAGCTGAGAGCTATAAGCTTTGAGCCATGAGCTTTCGGACCATTTATCCGGGAGTACTATTTTGCCTTCCCGTTTATACACTTTCTACTTCTTCGTTGAGCAACATATTCTTCACCGCTTCCACTTCCCTGTACATGGGGCGGTCATCCCGGTAAACGGGAAACACGGCTCTTACTTTATCGTACATGTCTTTTGTAGCCGAAGATATGAAATCTTTGCAACTTAAAGCGTCAATGGCCTGGCAAATGGTCACCATTTCAATACTCAGTACCTGGAAAGCGTTTTCAATGACCCGGGCGGTCATCAGCGCCGCGTTGGTACCCATGCTCACGATATCCTGGTTGTCGTTGTTATTCGGTATACTGTGAATGTACATGGGGTTGGAAAGGGTCTGGCTTTCCGCCGTGGTGGAGGTGGCTGTAAATTGTAATCCCTGCATACCGAAATTAAAGCCCAGCACCGACAAATTCACAAATGGCGGCAGGATAGCGTTCAGGGAAGGATTGACCAGGTAATTCAGCTGCCGCTCCGCCAGCATGGTCAGCTTGGTGATCACGATTTTCAGCTTGTCCATTTCCAGGGAGACGTAATCGCCGTGGAAATTTCCGCCGTGATAGACCTGTTCGTTTTCCACGTCTACGATAGGGTTATCGTTGGCGGAATTGATTTCTTTCTCCAGTACGCCGGCCACATTCCGCAGGGTGTCGAGTACCGGACCGAGGATCTGGGGTACGCAACGTATGGAATAATATTCCTGTACTTTTTCCTTGAAGACGGATTCCCGGTTTTCGCCTGTGTACAGATGTTCCTTTCTTTTCCGTGTCAGCTGGCTGTCGGCCAGGGAGGCCCGCATGCGCGCGGCGATATCCCTTTGTCCTTCGTGCAGCTTGGTTTCGTTCAGCTCCCGGGAAAGGTGATCGTCGTAGGCCCGCATCAGTTCATTGATAGCGCAGGAGCATTTCACCGACCAGTGCAGCAGTTTTTGTGCCCGGAAGAGGTTAATAATACCTATGCCTGACATGACCGAGGTGCCGTTGATCAGGGCGAGGCCTTCCCGGATTTCCACCTGTATGGGCTGAAGTCCTTCGGCTTCAAATACCTCCGCAGTCTTGCGGATTTCACCCTTGTAAAGTACTTCACCCTCCCCGATGAGGGTGAGGGCCAGGTGGGCCAGTTGTACGAGGTCACCGCTGGCGCCTACTCCTCCGTGCTGAAAGATCAGGGGGAGGATGTCACGGTTCAGGAGCTCCCGCATCAGGGTAATGACGGAGGGGTGTACGCCCGAATTGCCGAGACAAAGTGTATTCAGGCGGGCCAGCACGGCTGCCCGGACGAATTCCGGGGCCAGGGGTTCTCCCGCCCCCGTGGCATGACTCCTGATCAGGTTGTATTGCAATTGGGCGCGGTCTGTATCCGGAACGCGGTATTGCGCCATGGGACCAAAGCCTGTATTCACCCCGTAAAGCACTTTGTTTTGTGAAAACTTTTCCAGGAATGAAAAACTACGGGCTACCCGCTGTAGCGTGCTCTCATCAATTTCAAGAGGTTGTTCTTTGTATATTATTGACTTGAAGCTATTTAGGTTTAGATAACGCGTATAGGAGCTCATTAAATGTCAAGGATTAAACCGGCTTTTCCCCAGCCGAATTTTTTTTGCTTTAGAATATTATATTCCTAAATTTGAGGCTGCAAAGATAGTATTTTTCTAACGTATTTTTAATCATCTGAACATATAATATGAAATAGCCATGAGCATTCCGCTGTCAGTCGGGTGGCGCACCACTATCAGAAAACCGGCACACCAGCGAAGTATCGCGGGGCGGCCGTCGGTCCGGCTGCTGATAGCTGAAGGCTGAAAGCTCAAAACGGCTCGCCGCCGGCTAAAGTTTTATACCTATGAAAAAGGAAGAAGTAGATGTGTTGATCATTGGTGCCGGTCCTTCGGGCTGCGTGGCATCGGCTTATCTGTTTGAACACGGTGTCAACGTAAAAGTGGTGGAAAAGTCACGATTCCCCAGATTTGTGATCGGGGAGAGCTTTCTTCCCCGTTCTATGGAACACTACGAAGAAGCGGGTCTGCTCGACGCGCTCAAGGCGAAGAACTTTGAAGTTAAAGCAGGAGCCCGCTTTATCAGGGGGGAAGAAGTGTGCCATTTTGATTTCGGCGAAAAATTCGGGGAGGGCTGGGACTGGACCTGGCAGGCGCCCCGGGCCGATTTTGACAATACTCTGGCGCAGGAAGTAATACGTAAAGGGGTAAATGTGGAATTTGAAACCGAAGTGGTGAATGTGCAGTTCAAAGGCACGGATTCTGTGACTACAGTAAAGGACAAAAGCGGGGAAATGTACGAAATCGGGGCGAAGTTTATCATAGATTCCAGTGGGTACGGGCGGGTATTGCCCCGTTTGCTCGATCTGGATATGCCTTCGGATGTGACCGAAAATTCGGCCATTTTTACCCATGTAAAAGACGATCAAAGGGTAGTAGGTGAGGAAGGTACCCTTATTACTTTCGATATCCTGGAAACCCAGGTATGGTTTTGGGTGATTCCGTTTTCTAACGGGAATACCAGTCTGGGTGTAGTGGGACCAACTAAATATATTCAAAACCTGCCGGAAGATACAGAAGAGGCGTTGCGGGAAGCGATACGTCGCTCAGACCATTACCGCGATCGTTATCTGAATACTGATTTCCTGTTTAAGCCCCGTAAAATCACCGACTATTCCTGTTCGGTAAAACAGAATTACGGCCCGGGTTTTACGCTTACCGGTAACAGTGCGGGGTTCCTGGATCCTGTCTTTTCTTCGGGGGTATGTTTTGCTACGGAATCCGGCTTGCTTTCTGCCAAATTGTTTCTGAAAGAACAGTCAGGGCAGCCCGTAGACTGGGAAAAGGAGTATTCCGATTATATTAAACGGGGTGTCAATGTATTCTCTACCTACGTAAAAGAATGGTATACCGGCAACCTCCAGACGCTGTTTTTCCACCAGCCCGAAAACCCGGATGTGAAGCGTAAGATCTGCGCGGTGCTGGCCGGTTACGTGTGGAACGAGGAAAATCCGTTTGTGTTGAAACACGACCGGGTGATCAAAAATATGGCTTACCTGTTGAACAGCGGAAGAGAGATGGGCGATATCGTGATAGAGTAAGGGGGCAGTGGAGTCCTGAAGTGTGGGCTGTTTACGGCGTAGGAAGCTGTTTTAAAATATCCGGGACCAGGTGCGGTGGGGATATTTTAAAACAGCTTCTTTGTCGTTAATACGCTTCTTTCAGGATACGGTTACCCAAAGTTTTGGCGGTTTTTTCGAAGCCCTCGCCTATCCGCGATTCGTTACTGAAATTGCTGCCCCACTGGTCGCCGGGAGCGTTCTCGCTCTTGAGCTTAAGTAAAACTTTAGCGGGGTTTCCTGTTTCGGTAAAGATCAGGAATGTGGTGACTTTAGCAGGCTGTTTCATCACCGCCGCATCCCAGCCGGGGTAAATCCAGGTGGCGTCTACCGTAAGGGTATAAGGCGCGTCTTTCTTGCCCTGGGCAAAAACGGTACCTTTTTTCGCAGTCACGGTTTTGGCCAGCAAATCCATAAAATTGGGCTCCCAGATTGATTGTTTGGCGCCGGCCCACTTTAAGGCCCAGGTGTCTCCGGTACCTGCATTTTTTGCGTTAAGCTCGGCGGTTCTTTCCTCCACATACTGCTCTTCGCTTTTGTTTTCCTTAAAGAATTTCATGTCGTCATACCGAAAGACCACATTTACCGACGGTACATCTTTCAGGAATTTGAAATTTCCTTCCACCACAGTAACTTTCTGGGCAGACACTCCCGCTGACAGCAGCAGGAAAGACCATAAAAAGGTGATTTTTTTCATACGTTGCTTATTTTATACCTCAAATGTACTTAATTATTTATACAGATGTATGTTTTTGAGCTATGAGCTGTAAGCTTTGAGGGAGTTTTACTATTCGCTTTTTCCTTTTCCCAGGCGAATGAGTTTATCCCAGATTCCCGTTTGATGGAAAGTGAATTTTTTGTGGACGATAAAGTTAAAAATAAAACTCATGCCCATGCCCATAAAGTGTCCGAGGGTTCCGGCGGGGCTGAACTCTTTTTGGATGAAAGGCGTGGTCATTTTAATATCTCCTAAGAGGTTGATCAGCAGACGTATGGAAAAGTCTGCTCCGTAAACGGTAATACAGCCGGAAATAAGGAGGGTAAAGAGATATTTGACGATTTCGCGGGTGGTATTGCCTGAGTTTCGCGCATTAAATGCCAATAATTTGGTGAGGTAAAAACCCACGGGAATAGACAGGAGGTAACCTACCCAGAAAGCGCTGACGTTGTCCCATCCCAGGTAGTTGATAAGAAGAGTAGTCCCCGTAAGATACTGAACAATAACCCCTCCGAGAGCTGCTATGAAATAGCCAATGAAGTTCTTATTATTTCGGTAGAGATTTCCTGTCTTGCTCAAACGTGCTCAAGATTCTTGATTAGGGTCCAAATATACTAGGTTTTTGTGTTTTATCGGTGTTTTTTTTAGATAAAATATAGGAATATCGGGTGGGGGGATTTACGGTGTTATATTTGTGTTATTTTTGGTATATCAGACGGCTCATGCTCATTAACACACTCCTTGTTTTTTCCTCTGTTTTCTGTTTTAAAGCGGAGAGCGATACTGCTTTGGTGTTCCGTGAACATCCCTTATTTTTTGAAAAGTATAAAGAGCTGCTGGTCAATATCCGGAATTATTATGTGAGTCCTGAGGAAGCGGAGGGAGAATTTAAAGCGATGATGCTGGAGTTGCGGCGGAAGTTTCCGAATACCCTGGTGCCGGGAGAGTATATCCCCCTGACTTTTCCCCTGGTGGGAAGCAAGATTTCTGCGGTGGGCGGAAGGCGGGGAAACGGTTTTTACGTACGGGAGTTTAGTCTTTTTGACCAGTCGGTTAGCGGAAGTCATCCGGCCCACGATATTTTTATCTACGACCGGAACCAGGATGCGATCGACGACCAGAGAGGGGAATATGTCGATGTGGTATCGGTAGGCCACGGCATTGTGATTGCGGTGGAACATCACTGGCAGGAAGGCTCCCTTTTCAGAGGGGGAAATTATGTGTGGGTATACGACCTGGAAAGAGGGGGACTTTGGTACTACGCCCACAACCGCATCAGCGTGGTGGAGGCGGGACAACGCGTGAGGCCGGGCGATAAACTGGGGGAGGTAGGGAGAACCGGTTACAATGCCATTAAAAGCCGCTCCGATACCCATCTTCACCTGATGTATCTTGAACTGGATGATGATCTTTACCCGCATCCGGTGAACTACTATGAATGGCTACAGGATGCCGAAACGGTGTACCGATCTTCCGCGGCAGAACCCTATGTACCGCCGCGGAGGCTAAAGGCGATTCCGGTGAAAGCATTAGTGCCCAGGCCTGTCTTTTATCCTCCTCTGAGCGCCCATCCGGTCAGGGTTTTTGCACATAGCGCACAATCGAATAGGCGATATAAGCGAAGATAATAAGGGGGACCGCCGCCAGTTTTACCAGGACAAGCAGCAGGGCCGAACCCAGGAGGAACAGGTAAGTAAACCGGTTGTCTTTCCAGGTGTAATTCTTGAATTTTAAAGCGGGAAGCGGGATTTCAGCCACCAGGAGATAGGCAAAAATAAGGACGTACACGGGTAAAAACCAGGTATGGAGCAGGAAATCTGCTATGCCGGGATGATCGCTTGCCAGGTAAGGGAAAACCGCAATTACCATGGCATTGGCAGGCGTAGGCAAACCGATGAAACTCATAGACTGGCGGGTATCGATATTGAATTTAGCCAGGCGCAGCGCCGAAAATAAGGGGATCAGGAAAGCGATATAAGCGCTGTTTTCGGGCAGATAGCCGGTGTCAAGAATAAGGGCCCAAACGATAAAGCCGGGCAGAACGCCAAAAGAGACCACGTCTGCCAGAGAGTCAAGCTGTTTTCCGAGTTCAGAGGTTTCTCTGAGCAAACGGGCCACGAATCCGTCGAAAAAATCCAGTACCAGGGCTGCACCTATAAACAACCCTGCCTGGCGGAGGTCACCATAGTGCAGTACGGCCAAAATGCCCAGGCAACCGCAGAGGAGGTTGGCCAGGGTAATGAAATTGGATACGGTAAACAGCCTCACGATTGCAAAAATGGGTTAAGTTTCTTTTCTTCACCGATAGTGGTGGGTTGCATGTGTCCGGCATACACCTTGTAGTCATCAGGGAGTGTAAAAAGCCGGGTACGGATAGAGTGGATGAGGGTGTCGTGATCGCCCATAGGCAGATCCGTACGGCCTATGCTCCGGTAGAAGAGGCAGTCGCCGCTGACCACCCACTTTTCCGCAGCACAGATAAAAGCCACATGCCCGGGCGCGTGGCCGGGAACATGGACAATATCGAGCCGGGTATTTCCAAAAGTAAAAGTGTCTCCTTCTTCGAAATAATGCTGGGCTTCCACAGGTTCACATCCCGGGATATTCCAGAGTTTGCACCGGGTTTCAAAATCGGCCAGTACAGGTTTTTCGAGAGGGTGCATATAGATGTCTACCCCAAACGTCCGGGCTATAAATGCAGCCCCGAAAACGTGGTCAAGATGCGCGTGGGTAAGCAGAATGGCCTTTACGGTCAGTCCTTCCTTCCGGATAAAATCGCGCAACTCTTCCTTTTCCGCCTGGGTATAACAGCCCGGGTCCACCACCACGGCTTCACGGGTTTCATCTGACAGCACATAGGTGTTCTCTGCGAAAGGAGAAAATACGAAAGATCTGACCATAGTGAGGGCAAATATACGAAATACCTATTTACTTTTGGGGAGATCGAGGTAAAAGGTGGTTCCTTCGCCCTCTACGGAATCAAACCAGAGATTTCCGCCCGCGTGTTCAATTCCCCGCTTGGCCATGGAAAGTCCCAGGCCCGAGCCTCCCTGCTTGGTGCTGAAGTTAGGAATAAATACTTTTTTCCGGAGTTCATCGGAGATTCCGGAGCCGTTGTCCTGCACTTCCACCACGCCCATATCCCCTTTTTCGGCTACCGAGACGGAAATCACCGGCGTACGGGTAGGAGGAACCGACTGAAGTCCGTTTAAAACCAGGTTATTTACTGCCCGGCTCAGGATCATCTTATCGCCCACCACCATGATTTCCGGCACTTCTGCAAAGAAGTTGATCTTGATATTGTTGTTCTGGGAATAGAGGTCTATGGCTTTCCGAACCGATGACACCAGGTCAAATACCTCGGTGCGGGGCACGGGCATCTTGGCAAATTCGGAAAAGGAATTGGCAATTTCGGAGATGTTATCGATCTGCTCGTTGATAGAGGCCAGGGCGCGGTCTATTTTCTGACGGGTCTCATCGTTATCTGCCGGCAGGGTTCTCTGGAGTTGTTGTATAGACAGTTTCATGGGCGTGAGGGGATTTTTGATCTCGTGCGCCACCTGCCGGGCCATTTCACGCCAGGCCGTTTGTTTTTCGCTGGCCGACAGGGCTACGCGACTCTCTTCCAGTTTTTTGATCATCCGGTTGTACTCGGTGGTCAGGCGACCGATTTCGTCGTTTGAACGCCAGGTAATTTCCTCGTTTTTCCCTTCCAGGTTCGTCTTTTTGAGTTTTTGTGCGATCAGTTTCAGGGGGCTGGTCAGGTTGGTACTCGCCGCGTAGGAAAAGATCAGCAATATGAAGAACATGACCAGGAAGATAATGAGGATGGCGGCGCCCACTTCCTGGATCTGGTTTTGGAGGGAAAAACCGGCATCGGGATACGCAATGGCGATCACACCAAACGATTTTCGGCCGGGAGCTTTTCCGCTCAGGTAAGCGGTTTTGATCAGTCGGTCTCCCCGTGCCTCTTCCAGTAACACCTCGTCGGTTTGTCCTGACGAAATCAGGGCATAGGCTTCCGGGTTGATGCGGTCAGACAGCTGACGGCTCCGGTACAGGGTGGGGGTAGAGGTATAGGTCAAATGTCCTTTCGGATCAAAAATGCTGATTTCAAAGTCTGCCGACAGGGCCAGGCTGCTCAGCTGTTCTTCCAGGTAGGCCCGCGTGCTTTTTCCTTCCAGGAAATCCTGGTAGTGCAGGTTAACGGTATTGGAGACATTCAGGGAATTTTCTTTAATGGCCCGGTTTTGCAGGGTAATAAATGAACTGATCACCACCCCCAGCGTCAGGAGGATAATAATGGTGAGCGGTACCAGGAACGCCAGGTTCAGGAAAAACTGGATTTTAGACGAGAAACTGACCCGGTATATTTTAAAACCGGAAAGAAGACCCAGCAAAGCCAGGAGGCCCACCGTTCCAGTAAGCGTAATCAGAAAAAGATAAGAGAAAGCGGAAAGTGTATCGCGGTAAAAATCGGAGGGCTGGGTAACGATAGCCGTATATCCCCCGGTGTCCCGGCGAAAATAGTGCAGGTATCCCGGTGTGCGTACCTGGTGTCCTGAAGTGTCGGCTTCAGACAGTAAACGGAGATCAAATTCACGCAGGTAGTCGAAATTGCCTTCCTTATAAATGACTTGCTGGTTTTTGTCCAGGAGCACATAGCTGATGTGGGCCATGCCCGGATCCCGTTGCAGTGCGTAGTCGTACGGTTTCTCGTGGGGCAGGTCTTCTGTGCGGTAACTTACCGTCAGCATCACCACGCCCCGCATAATATTATGTTTCATCACCTCGGAGAAAAGAATATAGGTGTTTTTCTCGTTGCGCACGAAATACAGTCCGGGGAACTCCGTTCGGTTGGCTTTGCCCGCGTATTGGGCATACACACGGCTCAGGTGAGGGAGACTGTCGTTACCGATGGGCCTGCCGCTGGTAGTGAAAGCCTGCACATCCACATCGTAGCTATAGAAGTAGGGACTCAGCAGGCTGTCTTTGATCAGGTATCGGAGTGACTCTTCGGCCAGTACGGGCCTTTGCAGGGTATTGGCCAGTACCGTGTCGTTCCGGATCAGGTTATGAAACTGGTCGAGTAGCAGCTCGGCTTTCAGGTCTTTTCGCTGGAGCAGCTTTTCCGCGAACAATTCCTTGTCGTCCAGATTTTTCCGGTTATCAAGCCGGGTAGAAAGGCTGAAGAGAAGGAAAGTAAACGCAAAAACGGCGGTCAGGAAGTAAACGAAAGTTTTAAACCGGAGAATATAAAAATACCGGGGGAGCTTCAGCAGGAACGCGGCCAGGAAATAGAGGGCGGAGATCAGGCAAACCCAATAGTTCAGCTTGTGGTAGTAGAAAAGCATGGCGGCGAGGATGGCACCGTACAGCCAGTGCGGGAAACCCGTACGGCCCTGGGAATGAATTTTTCCGAATACATTCAGTAAGAGGTGATTTCCCAGGAAATACACTCCGAAGAGGCTAAAGAGGTAGAGGTAGATGCCCGGTTTAATCTGGGTAAGTTTCAGGGAATAATCGAGGCCTATGATTTCATTATCATATACCTGGAGTACCTGGGTATAGATAAAATGCCCGAAGGCGATGGCCGTGAGCACCAGCACTACCGAGATAAGGCTCCTGATACCCTGAGCGTATTTTCTGACGCTGTTGTAGGTCAGGGCTTCCAGTTGCCAAAGGGCCATATAGGCCAATACCAGCATCACCGCTAAAGTGGAAAGAATCATGTCGCCGAAGCCGGGGGGAACCACCAGGTATTCGGGTGCGAGCCATCCGGGCAGGAGTTGCCAGGGCAGGCCCAGTACCAGCATGGAAAGCCGTATAAAAAGCGCCAGCAGGATCAGGTAAATGCTGGCCGCCATGAAGCGGTGTTTCTTTTCGAGGGCATTGATCTCGAAGACCGAAATGAGGGTGATCAGCAGGATGCCGACGGAAAAAAGCAGGAGGGTACCTTTGGAGGCCTGCACGCGCAGGGTTTGGGGATTCAGGGCCGGTACAATATGGAAGAGGGGTTCTCCGCTCGGAGAACTGACCGCAAAGCTACCGGTGGTTTCGCTGGCGGATATCCGGCTGGGAATGCTATGAAAAAGCGGGTAGTTGAAGCCCGTGCCGCCCTGGTGAGAAAAACGGTAGAGGTTCACCAGGCTAATCACCTGGCAGGATTTGTTTCGGGCGGTAAAGTTCGACTTTACGAGGAGGCCCAGGTTTTTCCCGTATTCCACCAAAACCTCGTTTTTGCCATGGAGGTAATCTTCCGGGATATATTCGTGGGTAGACCAGTAAATAAGACTGTCTTCTTTAAACACAAAAAAGGGATAGGCGCTGTCAAACTGGTAATCCTGGAAGGAGGCGCCTTCTTGTACTTTCGCTTCAATAGCCAAATGATCGGCGCGGGCGGTGGAGATGGCCCGGGCTATATTTTTCTGGACGATACTCTGGTTTTTGTTACCGCTTTCTTTGTCGTGTAGCGCAAGGCTGAGAAAGGCGGCTGCAAAAAAAAGTATACCGAAGACCAGTAATACGTACTTAGTTGGTTTTTTCACTTGCAATATCTATCCTTCGGAAGTATCTGATTTCTTTATCCCGGTTCAGAAATCGTGCCAAAGCAGGAGGCGGTCTCTTTTTCGGCGGCAAAATGCTCCTGAAATAGAAACGAAGGCCTCATGCCGGAAGTTCGGTAATGAAAAATAAATTTATAACTTGCCGCCTGATTCTGAAAAAAGAACAACATCGGAGCCGTGCGCTACCGCGAAATGGAACAGGGAATGAAAACAGATTGGACGGGACTTTTGGGGATCATCGCTTTTCTGGCCGGGGCGGGATTTATAGGTTTTACGGTATGGCGGAGATCTCGGGAAAACGCGGGAATAAAGGCGGCCCGACAGGCCATCAGTTACCCTTTGCAGTTGCAGGCGGCCGAGCGCATGATCCTTTTCCTGGAGAGAATAAAACCTCAGAACCTGCTTACACGGATAGGTACGGCCCATGCAGGGCCTACGGAGTTACAGCAGGTGATTTTGCAGGAAATACGGGCGGAGTTAGACCATAATGCCGCTCAGCAACTTTATATAGGGAAAGCGACCTGGAATAAAATTACCACGGCCGCTACCACCACTTCCGGAGCGTTGGTACACGCGGTAGCGGAAAGGGCGGGGATGCCCGGTACAAAAGAGATTATAGTGAGTATTTTGCAGGCCGAAGACGCCACCGTCAGCAGGCTGATCGCGGAAGCGCTGGACGCGATAAAAGACGAGGTGCAACAGAATTTTTAAAATCGTTTTAACGTTATATCAGGGAAATAACCAAACACAATCATGGGAGTTAACAAAAAACATCTGGCCACGTTTATACTGGGTGCCGCCGCAGGTGTGGCAATGAACAAATATCTGAATTCGGAAGACGGAGAGAAAATGGTGGAAAATCTCCGGGAAAAGGGAAAACAACTGAAATCAGAAGCGGAATCCGCAGTAGATAAAGCCCCTCAGTATTTTGAAGAGCTCAGGGCGGGTGCAAGCGAGAAATTTAACGAGATAGTGGGCAATCTCAAAGAAAAATATCCCGATGCTGAAAAGATGCTGAACGAACTCTTTACCAGCTTTTCCAAGCCTAAAAATGAGGCCGGTACCGGAGCGGAGGAAGCGGAAGAAGGGAAAGCGTAAGCGCTTTGCGGCGTACCGCGGACATAATTATAACTTTTTTACCCTTTCGGCGGGAAAATGTATAAATTTGACCCAAAAAGGAGAAGGCGCTGAGAAAGTTTAACCTGAAAGTGAGCTGGATAAGCATTAAGGAGAAGTTTTTCATCCTTAAAGAGAACCTGGAGAGTAAAATCGATAAGGGCGTGTTTATCGCTTTGCTGGTGGGCTTCCTGCTGGTTTTGTACCAGATCAGTTTTCCGAAAGAAGCATTTATCCGCGATTGGATCAATCACGCCCTGAGGCAAATCCCGCGGCTGGTGATGTTTTTCTACCTGCTGCGGTGGTTTATTGGTGTGTTTTTGAGCGACAAGAAGGGCTTTCTTCACCGGGAACACAACATTGAGTTTGTCCTGTTTCTTCTTTTGCTTGGGTTTAATTTCTTCAAGCGCCATTCTGAAATCCTGAGTTCCGATTATTTTTTGTATTTGCTGGTCACCACGCTTTTTTTTCTGCGGTTCATGGAATTTTCCACGCAGATCAAGAACTCGCTCATGAATCCGGCCATACTCTTCGCCATCAGCTTTCTGATCCTGATCTGTTGGGGAACGGCCATGTTGCTGATGCCGCATGCCACCTACGGGAAGTTTAGTTTTGTGGATGCCGCCTTTATGGCTACCTCGGGCGTGTGTGTGACGGGCCTGGCTACGGTAGATGTCTCTACCAAATTCACAACCCTGGGTACGGAAATCCTTTTTGTGCTGTTCCAGATAGGCGGACTGGGCCTGATGACCTTCACCAATTTCTTCGCGGTTTTGTTCCGCGGCGGCATGTCGCTGAGAAACCAGCTCATGCTGAGCAATATCGTGGAGTTAAGTGAGCCGGGATCGCTTTTTTCCATTTTGAAACGTATTCTGTTTTACGCTTTTTTTGTGGAGATAGCGGGTGCCGTGCTGATCTTCCTGGCCATCGACGGTAATTTTGAGGTCAATTCGGCCAAAAGCTGGTTTTTTTCGGTATTCCATTCGGTAGCGGCGTTTTGCGGCGCCGGTTTTTCCATTGTACATGACGGACTGCATAACCCGCTTTACCGGTTCAATTACCCCTTCCTGACCATCATCGCGGTATTGGTCATTTTTGGCGGAATAGGCTTTCCTGTGGTCAATGATCTCTATGTGGCGGCACGGCATTTTGTAAAAGGGCTGCTTCGGTATTTGTTTTTCAGGGAAAGGTACACTTACCAGGCGCGTATACTTACGGCTCACAGTATGCTGGTGCTTACCGCCACCGCGATATTGCTGGTGGTAGGTACACTTGCTTTTTATTTCCTGGAATATAACCATACCCTGGCCGAACACGTGACGCCCGGAGGGAAGTGGGTACTCTCTTTCTTCGGGTCTGTAGTGCCCCGGTCGGCGGGGTTCAATGCGGTCAATATGGTAGCCATCACGCAGGGCACTATCCTGGTCTATCTCCTGCTGATGTGGATAGGAGGGGCGCCCAATTCTACCGCCGGCGGAATAAAAGTGACTACTTTTTCCCTGGCCCTTCTGAATGTGGTGGCTTTGGCGAAGGGCAAGGAAAGGGTGGAGATTTTTAACCGTGAAATCACCGGTAGTTCGGTGCAGCGTTCCTATGTGGTGATTTTCCTGTCTTTTCTCATTATGGGGATAGGAGTGTTTTTGGTGAGTATTTTTGATCCTGAGATTCCCCTGCAGATGGTGGCGTTCGAGTGCTTTTCGGCGTACGGTACCGTGGGCTTGTCGCTCAATCTTACTCCCCAGCTTTCCGACGCCAGCAAATGGGTGATTATTGTGCTCATGTACCTGGGCCGGGTGGGGTTGTTCACTATCCTTTTCGGACTTTTCTCTAAAGACAGGAGTGTAGATTATAAATACCCTAAAGAAAGTGTGCAAGTGCTGTAAAGCCGGGCTGATAGCTAAAATTTTTATACAGAATGAAATACATTGTAGTAGGTTTAGGAAACTTTGGTTCTACTCTCGCGGTGAGGCTGACAGAGATGGGGCACGAGGTATTTGGGGTAGACTCCCGTTTCGAGATTGTGGAGCAGCTGAAAAACCAGATTTCCCATGTCATCGCGCTGGATACCTCCAAGGCCTCGGCGTACGGTAGTTTACCTATCAAAGATACCGATGCCGTGGTGGTGGCCATCGGAGAAGACGTGGGCGCGTCGATCATTACCACGGCCCTCATGAAACAGCACGATGCACGACAGATCATCAGCCGTTCAATAAATTCCGTGCACCTCGCCGTGCTGGAGTCTATGGGTATCGATATTATTTTTAACCCGGAGCAGATTGCAGCCAACATGTTCGCCAAACAGCTGGAGATGAAAGGCGTGGAAGAGTCTTTTGAGTTGGCAGACAATTGCAGTATCCTGGAAATCCGCGTGCCAGACCGCTACCTGGGGAAAAAGGTAGGGGATATTGACTTCGAAAATATCTTTAAGTTGAGACTGCTCGCCATAAAATACTTCGAACAGAAGAAGAACTTCCTGGGCATGCGTACCCAGAAATCTACTGTAAATATGCACGTGATGGCGGATCATATTTTTACGAAACGCGATATCCTGGTCATGATGGGTGAACTCAGGGATTTCGAAAATATGATCGGGAAGGAGATCCGGGATTAAACGTATCTATTCCTGGGTCTTCCGGTTTTTCCAGGCCAGGATGACCAGGAACAAGACAGTATAAGTGACGATTTTACCCATAGAGGTCATATCCGTCAGGTTTTCGGGCCAGGTCATGCCGGCCCGGTAGTTCATATAAAATCCGAGCAGCACAGACAAGGCGATAATGATCAGGGGAAAACGAAAATTAAGGTTCTTCATAGGTGTAAATTTCAGCCCTCAGCCATGAGGGTATCCGGAAAGTGAGGGGCGCAGGTACTTCCCGACCACTTCTTCCTACAAAAATACAGGTAATTTAGGATATTCATCTACTGTCTTCTCATAGTGCCTTGAAGGATGAATTAATCCGGAAGCAATTCATTTCTTATCCATAGTGAATTTTTATGTCTCGCCTGCACGCTAAATTGCATTCGCGTTCGGTAGTCCTGAGGGCGAAGAAATGCGAAGGGCTATAGTCTGCGGGCGCTGTACGCAAAAGAGACGGGCCGTCCCGCCTGGTACGGGTATTGCATACATTCACACGAGAGTCACGGGCATTGTGCCCCTAACCTTACCATTATGAAAACATCCACATTCTTTTTTACATTGTGTTTTTCCACTTGTTTTTCGTACGCTCAGTTCGGGGTTTTGGGGGCCGATGCCTTTGGTCGGGCTAACACCATGGTGGCCGTTCCGGGCTATTCTTCCCTTTACCAGAATGCGGCCGGAATAGGTGATGCGACAGGGTCATTCCTGGCATTTAATTACCTGAAAATACTGCCGGTGGAAGGCTTTCATACCGCGGGGGCGCAGGGTGTTTTTACAGGGAAAACGTTTCACTACGGTTTTTTGGCCGATAGCTTCGGGGACCGCTACTACAGGGAAAGTCGTGCCGCGGTAGCGCTGGCACACCGCCGCGACCGGGTATCGCTGGGCGTGAAGGCGTTGTACATGAGTATGCATTCCCCGGGCATGCGTACACGGAACGCAGTAGCAGGAGAAGTCGGAATGCTGGCCAGGCCATCGCCTGCGATTAGTTTGGGAATCAATCTGGTAGCATCTCCGGCATGGGTGGAGGGGAGTCCGGTGGTGCTGGCTGTAGGCGCGGGCGTTTCTCCCCATCCCAATATCCAAATCAGCGGGCAGGTGGATTACGGTGATCATGGGAGTACGCTGCGCCTGGGTCTCCACTACCGGGTGCGGGAGCAGCTGGCTTTTTCCGCGGGGGTAGATCCGGCGTTACGAAGTCTGCATTGGGGTACCCAGATCCTGGCGGGCCGGTACGGTTTCTTTTACAGCATAGCCACACACGCTTACGCGGGTATAGCGCATCACACCACTTTTATTTATCGTCTCTATGAATAAGCTGCTGATTTTGTGTATCCTGGTGCGGGCAGTGGCGTGGGGACAGACTTATCCCCGACAGGAAATGAATATGCAGGAGTTGCTGACGCAATGGACGGTGAGCGAAGAGCTGAATTACGAGGAATGGCTGGAACCCCTGTATACCCTGTATCAGCATCCCCTGGATCTGAATGGGGCGGACCGTGACGACCTTTCCGCCCTCTTTTTTCTGAACGAGCGGCAGATTACGGAGCTTCTGGAACACCGCGTGAAGTTTGGGCGTTACCTGAGTCTCTACGAATTGCAGTCCCTGGAGAGCTTTACTCTGGAGGATATTCGTCGGCTTATTCCTTTTGTGACGATCAGCGAGGGCTGGGGAGACCTCCGTCCCAAAAGTGTGGTTCGGAGAGCGGTAGACCACTATCTGGTATTCCGGGCCGATATGACCCTGGAAGTACCCCGGGGGTTTAAGGAGGAAAAGTATGCCGGTACCCGCCAGCGCTATTATACGCGTTATCGCCTGAGCCGGTCGAAAGATTTCAGCCTGGGCTTTATTTCAGAGAAAGATCCGGGGGAAAAGAATTTCCTGGATTATACTGCTTTTCATGTGCAGGTGCAACACAAAGGAAACCTGCGGAACCTGGTGGCGGGCGATTTCCTCTTGCAGTTCGGACAAGGCCTGGTTTTCGCGGGCGGTTATGCTGCGGGAAAAGGAGGAGAGCCGGTTTACAGTACCCGGCGGAGCAACCTGGGCATAAAACCTTACAATTCACTGGTGGAAAACGGGGGTTTCAGGGGCGGGGCCTCGACTTACCGCCTGGGCCGGGTGGAGGTCACCGGCATGATTTCCTACAAAAGAAAAGATGCTTCGGTCAGTGAGGAAGATGAGTTTAGTGCCTTACTTTCTGCGGGTATGCACCGTACAGAAGGAGAAATCAGTAGCCGAAAGGCCATCGCGGAGGGAAACCTGGGCGGGAATATACGGTTTGTCTCGGATCGCCTTCAGGTAGGTCTTTCGGTACTGACCACCCGCTTTGACCGGGATTTCCGCAAGCGGGATTTGCCCTACAACGGGTATGAATTCGGGGGAAGGCGCAATACGGTCTGGGGACCTAACGTCTCCTGGACAAGGTATAATTTCACTTTTTTCGCCGAAGCGGCACGGTCTTCTTCCGGAGGGTACGGGTATATCGCCGGCCTGGTGGGATCGCTGGGAAAACAGGTAGAGGTTTCTCTGAATCACCGCCATTACGGGGTGAATTTTCATACCTTGTACGGTAACGCGTTTTCGGAAGGAAGCCGCACCATTAACGAGCGGGGAGTGTACGGAGGGCTAAAGTACAAGGTCGGCAGGGCCTGGGAATTGGCAGGGTATTACGACAGCTTTCAGTTTCCCTGGCTGAAGTACCGGGTTGACGGCGCTTCCGCAGGCCAGGATTTCCAGGTTCGGATAAATTACCGGCCTACCCGAAAGTTTACCTCCTGGCTGGCATGGAGGGGAGATTCAAAACTTCGGAATGCAAGCGGGAGTACTTCGGTGATCCGGGAGCTGATGGAAGTGGAGAGGCGGACGGCGGTGGCGGGGATGGATTACCATCCGGCGCTTGCCTGGAAATTTCAGTCCAAGGTCCAGTACAATACCTTTCAGTCCGGCGATACGTCGCCCGCCCGGGGGTGGGCGGTGATCCAGGATGTGGAGGTGCGCCACCGGCGTATGCAGTTTAAAACGCGGGTGGCCGGTTTTCGCACGGATTCCTACGATACCCGCATTTATGCGTATGAAAACGATGTGCTTTACGCGGTGTCTTTTCCTGCTTACTCGGGCAGGGGAGTCCGTTGGTACGGCATTGTTCGGGCGCCTTTGGGAAAGAAAACGGACGTTTGGCTGAGGGTGGCGCAAACGCGGGTATCTGACGGGGATACCTTGGGAAGTGGCTGGGATCTGGTAGAGGGAAATGCGAAAACCGACGTGCGGATACAAGTCAGGTATACGCTATAGGCGGTTGTGAGAAAGGTGAATCCGGGAGTTTGAGGGGAGTTATTCTTCTCCGGAACGAAAGGCAGGGCCAAGATCCGGGCCGGAGCGTCGCTGTTGGATTTTTGCGAAAAAATAGGTATATTTGCGGAATATTTGGCTTCTGCCTTTGCATATTCTGCCTGGTTAGGGTATCCTTATCTCAGTTTTGCTTTATCAGCTGCCCGTTCCGGAGCTTGTCCGGAAATAGTAACATTAAAATATAAACATTTGAATTTTAAAGAATTGGACCTTATCGAGCCCCTTTCCAAGGCTGTAGATGAGGCGGGTTATTTTTCTCCCACGGAAATACAGGCCAAGGCCATACCGCTTATACTGGACGGGAGAGACCTTATAGGATGCGCGCAGACAGGGACCGGTAAAACGGCCGCATTTGCCATCCCGATGCTCCAGCGTTTGGCACTGGAGGACCATCCCGGAAAAGGGATACGTGCGTTAGTGCTGACCCCCACGCGGGAGTTGGCGTTGCAGATTGAAGAGAATTTTAATATATATGGCAAATATCTTAATTTAAGGATTTTGTGTATATATGGAGGGGTGTCTATGACGCCCCAGGTCAGGGGGTTGAAAGAGGGGGCCGATATTCTTATCGCTACCCCGGGAAGGCTTCTCGACCTCGTTCAGCAGAAATATGCCCATATCGGGGCGGTACATACGTTTGTGCTGGATGAGGCAGACCGGATGCTGGACATGGGTTTTATTCACGATGTGAAGAAAGTTACCGCGCATTTGAAAAACCGGAAACAAACCCTGTTTTTCTCGGCGACTTTGCCGGATGCCGCCCGGAAACTGGCGGGGTCTATGCTGACACGCCCGGCTACGGTATCGGTAACGCCGGTATCTTCTACGGCCGTGACCGTACAGCAGGGGGTATATTTTGTAGACAAACAGGAAAAAGCCGCTTTGCTGATCGATATCCTCCGGGAAAGAGGAGAAAGCCGTTCCCTGGTGTTTACACGAACCCGTCATGGCGCCGATCGCCTGGCCAAGAAATTGGGAAAATCCGGTATTACGGCCATGGCTATTCACGGCAGTAAGTCGCAGAATGCCCGTCAGCGTGCGCTGGAAGACTTTAAGAATTTCCGGGCGCCGGTGCTGATCGCTACCGACATAGCGGCCAGGGGAATTGATATTGAAGCCCTGCCATTTGTGGTGAATTATGAACTACCGGATGTACCGGAAACGTATGTACACCGGATCGGGCGTACAGGTCGCGCCGGTGTTTCCGGAAACGCAGTATCTTTTTGCGACAGAGGAGAAGAGGGCAGTAACCTGGCGGCTATCCAGAAGCTGATTGGTTTTGAACTGCCGGAGATGAAATTGTAAACAAACAAAAAAAATAAGTATGAGTGATTCTTTTTCGAAGAAAGAAAAGATAAAGAAAAAAGCAAAAAAGAGAGAAGAGAAGGCCCAGCGCCTGGAAGACAGGAAGCAGAGCAACGACAAAGGCAAGCGCCTGGAAGACATGATGGTGTATGTGGATGAATACGGAAATTTAACTTCGGTACCTACAGATCAGCAAAACCGCCAGGAAATCAACCCCGAAGATATTCTCCTGGGTGCGGCTCCGGTGGACAGAGAGGAGCCGGAATGGAGAGGAACCGTCACTTTCTTTAGTGAAAAAGGGTACGGATTTATCAGTACCGGGAACTCCGGAGAGAAGATTTTTGTGCATAGGAATGACCTTACCGAACCCATACAGGAGAGAGACAGAGTGGTCTTCCTGGTGGAAAAAAGAGAGCGGGGACTGGTGGCCGTTAACGTCAGAAAAGTCAAATCCTGAAAAGATTATATTTATTTATGCGTAAGATCATACTTTTTTTATCGGTCTTATCCATAGATTTGTGAAGTTTTTTAGTTTAGGCGGGTATAACAGAACAATGACAGAAAAATTTGATGTATTTATCGACCGTTTCAAAGGCCGGTTGAAATCTTTGTTTCATGACGAGTCCAATATCAATGAGCTGAGCCTGAACAGGGGCCTTCCGGAAGATGTGTGGAACGGGATTATGAAAATGAATCCTTTGTCGGTAGCCATACCCCGGGAGTTTGGTGGTAGAGGAGCGCAAGTGAGTGAATGCCTGGGCATTCTTTCTGCGGCTTCGTATGAAGCCTTGCCGCTTTCGCTTACATTCGGGATCAATATCGCACTTTTCCTGGAACCCCTTGCCAAATACGGCAATCCGGAGATACAGGCACCCATTTTCCAGCGTTTTATGCAGGAGCAGGCCATGGGAGGACTGATGATTACCGAACCGGATTACGGCAGTGACGCTTTGAATATGCGCACCAGCTACAGTGAAACCGAAACGGGGTATTCCATCAAAGGACAAAAACACTGGCAGGGTCTGACCGGCATGGCCGATTTTTGGATTGTAGCAGCACGGAAAAGAGTACAGGAAGCGGACCTGGCCCGCGACGTGGAATTCTTCGTGACCGACAACAACCAACCCGGGCAGAAGATCGTGGTGGAGCACTATTTTAATAACCTTGGACTGTACATGATTCCTTACGGGCTGAACACCGTAGATGTACAGGTTCCCCATAACCAGAAGCTGATTCAGCACAGTACCGGCATCAAGATGATGCTGGATATTCTGCATCGTAGTCGTTTACAGTTTCCCGGCATGGGAATGGGCTTTATTCAGCGGATGCTGGACGAGGCGCTGGCCCATACCACGCAACGTAAAGTAGGCGGGCAACCCCTGGTGGCTATGGACTCCGTGCGGTTCCAGCTTTCGCGGATACAGGCAGCTTATACCCTGGCATCGGGTATGTGCGCGCACAGTTCTTCTATGAGCGGTATCGCGTTTGATGTGGCGGGGGAAGGCTTGCAGGCCAACAGTATGAAAGCCCTGGTGACCGATCTTATGCAGGAATCGGCCCAGATTTGTGTACAACTTTCAGGATCTAGTGGATACAAAATTGACCATATTGCGGGGCGGGGGATAGTAGACAGCCGGCCTTTCCAGATTTTTGAAGGTTCGAATGAAATGCTCTACACCCAGATTTCGGAGATCATGGTGAAGCAGATGCGCAAGCAGAAAGTAACCAACTTCAGTGAATACCTGAATACTTTTGAGCGCACGGCCCGAGTGGCGCCTCTTTTCCGGAAGAGTCTTGATTTTGAACTTCCCGCGGTTTTGGTTCAGCGCCAGACGGTGGTGTTGGGTAAGATGATTGCACGCCTGGTATGTCTTCAGTATGTAGATGAAATGGTAGAGCGCGGATTCCGGAAAGATCTGTTTGAAAATTGTGTAAAACATATCCGGATGGATATTAAAAAATTAACGACCGACTTGTCCGATTACAACAATGCCGAACCCATTATGGAATACCATGAAGGTTCCGCATGGTCGGATTTTATCGGGTAGGTAGAAGATATCCAAACAAAAAGGAGACAAACTGCTTCGTTGTTTCGGAATTCGGCCTGAGTCACATACCTTGTAGTATGCTCCTTTGGCTTCATTTTCGACAATATGCATTTTGGCTCCTTTTTTGTATCGTTCAGGGTTAGCAAACTTTTTGGAAAACTATCCTGCGTTATTCTCGCCGGCCCGCATTAACCCTTTGGATCCGCGGTAGAAATAAATGGCCCCGATAAACATGAAAAGGTGGGCCAGGTCTGCATGATTGAACCATTTGCTGATGCTGATGCGCGCTACAAATACCACGGCACACAGGAAAATCCACCCTACACCTATCATCATATTTTTCATGACCTCCGGGTAATGATTTTTCCGGTAATTGTATACGCAAAAACTGAATACCACCACCAGGAAACCGTAGGTGGAATGAATCTGCACATAGAGGAAATCGAGCGTGCCGAAGGCCAGGCCCATGAAGATCATCAGTTCAATGATGTTAAAAACGGAGAAAAACCGGAGCATGGCCGGGCTTAGGCGTGCGGCCGAAAAGTGAATCATCACCCTTTCCAGGAGGTTGACGGCTACCATGCTCAGCAGCCATCCCGGCAGCTTCCAGAAAAAGCCCAGCGCATACAGGAAGCCGTGTCCGATGATGCCACCCAAAAGCGTGGCAACGCCCATCAGGAAAAAATAGAGCAATACCTGCCGGTGCAGGAGACTCCCGTTAGAAAGGGGCCTTAGCTTGTAGGCACACACCAGGCAGGTGAGGCCTACCAATACATCGGTAGCGGTGGTGACCGGTTCATCAATCCGGATCCCAAATGGAAAAATGGAGGGTTGCGCTGTCATAGGGTTCCTGATGCTTTTTTTCGGGTGATAGGCATATTGGTTATAATTGTAGCGATGGGTTGTACACGATCCGGCCTCGTGAAGCTATTTCCTGCGAAGATATTACACTTTCTGTATCCATAAATCTAAAAACAGGCTTAATTTTGCGGTATATGGGTACACCCGGCCTTTCAGGGTGCAGTTTATTATGGAAAAATCAACCGTTCTTTCGCGTTTACAGGAAAAATGGGGGTTAGAGAGCCTCTTCCAGGTCATCGCCGTTTTAGTCGTATTTTCATTGGCGGGTTCGTCTGTCGTATTCCTGAGGAAGACTTTTTTCGGTTTCCTCGGATTTGACGCGCATACTCCGATGTGGTTAAAGACCATCACCTACATTTTGTTCGTATTTCCGGCTTACCAGGCACTTCTTCTTGCGTACGGCTTTTGTTTGGGGCAGTTTAATTTCTTTTGGGAAAAAGAAAAGAAAATGATCAAATGGATAGCCGGTAAATTTCGTAAGTAGGAAAATTACCCTTTCAGATTACTTTTATCACCACATTTCCTGTTTTCTGCCCGGTTTCTACGTAGCGGTAGGCTTCTACTATTTCGTCCAGGGTATAGTGCCGGTCAATGACGGGTTTAAATTCCCCGTTTTCCACCCTTTCCCGGAGGAACTGAAGGTCTTCCCGACGGATGGTGGGGATAGGAAAAATTACTTTGGGCCCGCCCAGGAGAGGGGTAAGGAGGGCGAGGAATACATTGGCTCCGTTTTTCCCCAGTTCCGTGGAAACGTATATTCCTTTCGGAGTTAGCAGTTTCCGGCATACTTTGAAAGAGTTTTTGCCCACCGCATCGAAAATGAAGTCGAATTTATCGGGAACCCGGGTGAAATCTTCTGTTTGGTAGTCGATCACCCGATTTGCCCCCAGGGATTTTACGAGGTCTACATTGGCGGTGTTGCAGACGGCGGTGACCTTCGCCCCGAAACATTTAAGTAGCTGCACTGCCGCTGAACCGATGGCGCCCGTGGCTCCGTAGACCAATACGTTTTGGCCGGAAGTGACTTTTGCCGCCCGGATGTTGCACAAGGCATAGTGCGCTCCTTCGGTGAGGGGAGCGGCTTCGTAGTAACTGAGATTTTGAGGAAGGGTCTCTATGGCGCCATTTTCCGGCATGACCGCGTATTCGGCATGACCGCCAAATTGCTGGTCATTGTATGCGAAAACTTTATCGCCCACCCGGAAGTCCCTTACATTTTTTCCTGTCTGTTCCACTTCTCCGGAAAACTCACAGCCCAGAACCGGGAATTTGGGGCGAAAGAGTCCACTCCAGAAGCGTGAAACAAAATATTCGGCACTGCGAAATCCCGAATCCGTACGGTTGACCGTGGTGGCGTGAATTCGCACCAGTACTTCGTTATCGGTCGGTACAGGTTTTTTCAATTCTGCGAATTTGACTACTTCTGGAGCCCCGTATCGGGTATAGATCATGGCTTTCATGGCACGTACAAACTGAGTTTTGAATGATTGATTTATTTATTCAAAGGTACTGTATGGAGGTCGTTTCTTCCTCACCGATATCGTTAACTTGCGGTTAATTATCGATGAAGTTGCGTTCCGTACAGACGAATGAAGGGTGTTCCTTTCTTGTCGGTATTAATTTTCCCGGGGGTGTGGTCTTCCTACCGACCTTTTTTATTATTTTTGAGGATTACCATTGAATATTATGCGATATTTTCTTTTGCCTGTTCTTTTTCTGTGGGCTGTAGCCGGATTCTCTCAGAAAAAGCCTGATTTCCTGACCCAAACCAATGAAAAGTGGGTGGATTCGGTGTTTAATACCCTTACACTTGACGATAAAGTAGGACAAATTCTGATGCCGAGAGGAAATTACTCGGGACAGGGGTATGAACCGGAGAAGCTGGAAGAATGGGTAAGGGAGTATAAGTTGGGCGGACTGGTCTTTTTTGCGGGTCAGCCTTCTGTTCAGGCCCGGATTACGAACCGCCTGCAAAGTATCAGCAAAGTGCCGCTGATGATTGGGGTCGATATGGAATGGGGCCTGGCCATGCGGCTCGACAGTACGGTTCGGTTTCCTTTCCAGATGGCGCTGGGCGCTATGCAGGGTGGCGATGATCTTTTGTACCGGATGGGTGTGGAAGTAGGCCGTCAGGCCAAACGCATGGGTATTCATGTGAATTATGCGCCGGTGGTGGATATCAATAATAATCCGAAAAACCCGGTGATCAATTTCCGGTCGATGGGAGAGGATAAGGTAAGTGTGGCCAATAAATCTCTGGCCTATATGAAAGGGATGCAGTCTCAGCGCCTGCTGACTACGGCCAAGCACTTTCCCGGGCATGGAGATACGGGCGTAGATTCCCATTACGATCTGCCGGTGATTCCGCATTCAAAAGAATACCTGAAAGCCAATGAGCTATATCCTTTTCAATATTTGATTGATAACGGTCTGAGCGGCATCATGACTGCTCACCTGAATATTCCTTCCCTGGAGGCCCGTTCCGGAATGGCCTCTACATTTTCCTCAAAAATTGTACAGGATCTGCTTCGAAAAGAGATGGGGTTTGCAGGACTGACCTTTACCGATGCCATGGACATGCAAGGGGCAGTGAAGAACTTTAAGCCCGGTGAAGCAATGGTGGAGGCTTTCCTGGCGGGAAATGATGTGCTGGAAACTTTTATGGATGTGCCGGTGGCCTTCAATGCCTTGAAGGCGGCAGTACAGTCGGGAAAAATACCCTTGAAATTGCTGGATGAGCGGGTTAAGCGTATTCTGAAAGCCAAGGCCTGGGTGGGCCTTGATCAGTACGCGCCGGTGAAAATGGAAGGATTGATTGAAGACCTGAATACGGCAGAATCCGACTTTCTGAACCGGGTGCTGGCGGAAAGAACCCTGGTGGCCCTCGAAACCGCAGATCTTCCGGTGCAGGACCTTCGTCGCAATACCCTGGTGGTTTCTATAGGTGCGGAGGGCAAGACCTATTTTCAGAAAATGGCAGAAAATTATACGCTGATCGACCGGGTGAGTATCCATAAAGGTTCGGGATTGGATACCCTGAGGTCAAAGTTAAGCGCATCGCAGAACCTGATTATCGGCCTGCACCTGAACAATAACCGTCCGGGTGCCAACTACGGCTTTGAGCCGTATATGCAGGAAGCCCTGAATGAACTTTCGGGAAGGGAAAACGCCATCCTGGTCGTTTTCGGAAACCCCTATGTACTGGATACGCTGGAAGGAGTCGGGAAATTCAGGTCGCTGGTGATGGCCAACCAGTCTACGTCTTACATGGAAGAAGCGGCCGCTATGGCCGTATTCGGCGGAATTGAGATGAACGGTCGCCTGCCTGTGACGGTCAACGATACTTACCCCGCCGGCACCGGCACATGGGTGCAGAAAAACGGTCGCCTGGCCTACGGAACGCCCGAAATGGTAGGTTTGGATAGTCGGGTGCTGAACGCCCGGGTAGATTCGGTGATGCAACTGGGTATCCGGGAAAAAGCGTATCCCGGTGCGGTACTGGAAATCGCCAAAGACGGGCGGGTGATCTTCCAGCGGCCTTACGGTTTCCATACGTATGAGGAGGCGGAACGGCATGACGGCGCTGAGGTAAAAGGAGAGAACTTCGCACGGACCAATGAGGCGGAAGCGATGGACAGTAAAAACACCGCTACCTCTACCGTTCGCGGTCTTTCCGAAGGCAGAAGGGCGAAAGGGGCCGTAGAGGTAGACGATATCTATGATTTTGCCAGTGTGACCAAAATCAGTACCGCGGCCCTCGCCGTCATGGAGCTGATGAGCCAGGGGAAATTTGACCTGGATAAGACTTTTGCCGATTATTATCCTGAATTTGCCAATAGCAACAAGGCCGGTCTGACATTCCGCGATATGCTGACCCACCGCTCCGGATTAAAGGCCTGGATACCGTTCTGGATGAACTGTATAGACTCGGTGGCTACCCTGCGGAAGGCGCTACAGCTTCACCCCGAAATGGAACCTTTGTTTATCCGGGAGCCTGAACGCCGTACGTTTTGGGATAAGTTGTTTAAACGTCCTCAGCAATACGTGATCAATTACGAAAAAACCCTGGCCGAGAATAAAGCCGTCTGGAACCGGGCGCTCAGTACGGAGACCATTACCTGGTTCCCCGGTATTTTTTCCAGCGAAAAATCGGAACAATACAGCGTGGAGATCGCCGATACCCTGTTTATGAACCGGGATCGGATCGATTATGTATTCAAACAGATTGAAGTATCGCCGGTAAATCCTGGACAGGGCTACGTGTATTCTGACCTTCATTACTATACCTATCCGGTGTTTATGGAGAGGCTGACCGGGAAAAAATGGGAGGATTTCCTGAAAGAAACCTACCATGGATTGGGAGCCTATACACTTACCTATAATCCGAGGCGGTTTTTCGGCCTTGACCGGATTGTTCCTACCGAGCAAGATACGCTTTTCCGGAAAACGCAGATTCACGGACGGGTGCATGACGAAGGGGCGGGGATGCTGAACGGTATATCGGGCCACGCCGGACTTTTCGGCAGCGCCAATGACCTCACCAAACTCATGCAGATGTACCTGCAAAAGGGACAGTTCGGAGGATATCAGTACATTCGGCCGGAGGTGGTGAAGGAAGCCACGTCTTACCAGTTTGAAGGCCTGCGCCGGGCCATCGCCTTTGATAAGCTGGATTTCAACAAAAAGATCACCAACGGGCCGCAAATGGCGTCTCCCGAAAGCTACGGCCATTCAGGCTATACCGGAACATTTACCTGGGTAGACCCGCAATATAACCTGGTGTATGTTTTCCTTTCGAACCGGGTGTACCCTACCCGGGATAACAACAAGATTTCCGCCCTCGATCTGAGGACGGCGGTGGGTGACGAAATTATTCGAACCATACAGGGGAAATGACCGGAATATACCAAGTGGCAGGCTTTTACGTTATGACAAGTGTATGGATAATAGATTATTTATGACACAATTTTTGTTGAAATGCGGCGGGGTGGTTCTGGCACTACTTTTGAAATTCCCCCTGTCAGCCCAGGAGCAGGGCATACGTTTTGGAATGGTTACGGCGGGTGACCTGGCGCAAAAAGTGTACGAAGTAGATCCTGCCGCAGAGGCGGTTATTCTTTACGATTACGGATATACCTATTTTTCGTATCAGGAAAATACAGGAATTGTGATCAATACCGACTACCATGTCAAGGTGCGTGTCCTTTCCGAAAATGCTACCGATCTGGGCATTGTAAATATTATCTACCGCCAGCCCCAGTACAAAAGCGGAGAAACTATAGCGGATTTCCGGGGGCGAACCTATCGCCTGGAAGGAGGGCACATGCGCTTTAGTGAGGTCACTTCCAAAGACATATTTGAAACTAAGCTGGAGGATTCTTTTTACAATAGAAAAGTCACCTTTCCCAATGTGACGACCGACTGTATCATCGAATACGCCTATACGGTCTCCACTCCCATGACGGTACGTGACAAGCCCCGGTCCTGGTACTTCCAGACCCCATATCCTGTTCTTTACAGTGAGTACAGTATAGGGTTCCCCCATTTTCTGGGTTACCACATGCTGATGACCGGCTACCTGCCTATTGAGACGAAAAAGTCTGAGAAGCGGAATATGAACCTGGGGCATTCCCAGTTAGACGGTATGGGAAGCTTCTTTCGGTATGCCCTGGAAAATGTTCCCGCCTTTACCGATGAACCCTATATCAGTGCGCGTGATAATTTCATTTCAAAAATCAGTTTTGAGCTGATCGAAGCGAGACTTCCGTGGGGCAATCCGAGGGAGTATTCCACCACCTGGAACGCCATTAATTCCACCTTGATTAACAGCGAATATTTTGGCCGTGCTATTTTGCGCCGAACCGGTTTCCTGAAAGAGGAGGTGAGTCGTTTCAAGGGGATTTCTGATCCGAAAGAGCGCCTCAAAGCGGCCTACAAGGCGTGGTGTGGTAGTTTTAAGATCAACGATAAGCAGGGCAGCGTATTTATCCAAAACGAACAGAAAAAAGTGCTGGATAACAAGGCGGGCACCCCTAACCAGGTAAACGGATTGTTTATCAGTTTGCTTCGTGAGCTTGATCTGAAGGCGACTCCCGTGATCCTGAGCCGGCGCAGTAACGGATCGATCAACCGGGAATTTCCTTTGCTGGACAGTTTTGACTATATCATTGCGAAAGTGGAGATCGGGGAAGAGCCTTACCTGATTGATATTACCGATAAGGCCATGCCCATGGGCATATTGCCCTTTGAATGCCTGAATATGACGGGTTTTGAAGTGAAGCCGGGTGGAGGCGCTTTCATTGATATTATTCCTCGGGCGAAATACTGGGAAACCATGAGTTTTACGTCGGAAATCGACCCGGCGAAGGGAAGTGTCAAAGGCCGGGCGGAGCGGAATTACCTGGGATACAGGGGAGTGGAAGTGCGAAGGAACTATTATACCCAAGGCGGAGATTTCTTACCGGAGTTCCGGAAAAAGCTGGGCGGATTCACCATTGAGGACCTGGAGGTGCGGAATCTGGAGGACAATGAAATGCCTTTGTCGGCCCAGTATACGTTCAGTTATTCAGACGAAGAGCTGGATGATCCTGACTTTATCTATTTTAATCCTATGTTGGGTGAACAGCTGAAAAAGAACCCGTTTACTCTGGAAGAGCGCCTGTTTCCGGTGGATTTCGGGTGGCCCTACGAAGATATTTTTTCGCACACCATCAAAATACCGAAAGGGTATGAGGTAGAATCTCTGCCGAAGTCAGAAGCGTATGCGCTGAGCGATAACTCGGCCCGTTACACCTATCAGGTTACTGAAAATAAGGAGGCGGGTACGCTGACGGTGGTGACCCGGAGCTATATCCGGAAACCGGTCTATTATGCGGATGCCTACCACGACCTGAAAGAACTTTTCAGTTATGAGGTGAGGAAAGGCAATGAACAAATTGTCTTTAGGAAGAAGTGAGAAAGTGGATCATATTCCTGTTGGTGGCGATACAGGTAAAAGCGCAGAAGCCGGATATCCCCACCGTTTCAGAAGACCTTTTAAAGGGAGCGAACGCGGTTATTCTTAAAGAGCAAACGGCGATAACGGTGGAAAAGGCCAATAAGGTTTCCGTACGCAAGTACCGGTTGGTGGCCATTTTGAATAAGCAGGGAGAAGCTGCTTTTGATACCTATACCGCCTATTATGACGCTTTCCGGAAAGTCCGGAAACTGGAGGCCGCCGCGTACAACACCCGCGGGGAGTTGTTGCTGAAAAGCCGGAATTCGGACATCCGCGACGTGGCCGTGAACCCCTTTGATTATTCCGCTACAGACATCCGGGTAAAGACGGTCTCTTTAGACCGGAAACACCTGGGTTTCCCCTACATCCTGGAATTTATTTCTGAAGAAGAAAGTAGTGAAACCTTTTTTTACGAGGACTGGACACCCGTATCTTCTCTGCAAACGGCCATTGTGGAAAGTACCTTTCAGATCAAAAGCCCGGTCGCAATTGGCTACAGGGCCCGCACCATTCATCTGCCTCGGCCGTCGGTAGCCACCGTAGAAGGCGGCTGGAAGACGGAAACCTGGAAACTGGAAAATTTCAACGCGATTTCTTCAGAGCGGTTTCTGGCGCCCGGTTCTTTGCCCCGGGTAGCCGTTGCCCCCCTGCATTTCCAGATTGACAAGTATACAGGTACAGTATCTTCCTGGAAAGACATCGGAGACTTCTATTTGCGTCTGAACCGGGGGCGGGATGTATTGCCCGAGGCTACACGGGAGAAGATCCGGGAAGTCATAGGTGGGGAAACGGACACTTTGGAGAGGGCGAAGCGGGTGTATCGCTTCATGCAGGGGCATACCCGCTATTTTAATATTTCTTTCCGCCTGGGCGGCTGGCAGAGTTTGCCGGCATCGGTAGTGGCCGAAAAAGGGTACGGAGACTGTAAAGCACTGACCAATTACACCCTGGCGTTGCTAAAGGAGGCGGGAGTAAGCGCATACCCGGCTCTGGTGAACGCCGGGGGAAGGATTCCGGCTACGGAAACGGACGATTTTCCGCAAAATACATTCAATCATATTATCGCATGCATACCCACCGCCCGCGACACCGTCTGGCTCGAATGTACCAGTCAAACCTTTCCGTTTGGCTATCTGGGCAGCTTTACGGGCAATCGGAAAGCGCTGTTGATCACGGAAGAAACCTCACGACTCGTGAATACCCGTTCTTATGGTCCCGAAGAGAATACCCTGGTTTCCAGGGTGGAAATCAATCTGGAGAAGGACGGCTCTGCGGAGGTTCAGTACAGAAGTGTATACAGGGGAATCCGCCAGGAGGAAGCCGCCTCCCTGGCCGGTACGAAAGACAAAGAGAAGCAAAAACGCTGGTTGACCGCTAAAGTGAGGCTATCCGACATCGTGTGGGATGAATTCCTTTTAGAAACCAAAGGAGGAGAGGAGGTGAGTGAAACGGGGCGTTTTAAGGCGCCCGTGGGGGGCAGTTTCTCCGGGGAAAGGTTTTTCTTCCAGCCCTATGTACTCAGTTCTTTCTTTCCGGAAGATACCGAAAAGGGAACGGGCGATCGGGAATTTTATCTGGACCCTAACCTGTATTCTTTCACGGAGGCGGATACGGTAACGGTAAATATACCCGCCGGGTTTGTGCTGGAAAACAAACCCCGGGACGTGTACCTGGAAACCCGGTTCGGGAGTTATACCTCTCAGGTGGAGGAAATACAGCCCGGTATGTGGCGGTATATCCGGAGAGTGGTGATTGATGGTGGGCGATACCCTGGCGAAACCCGACAGGAATGGTCAGACTTTACGCGGGCGGTCAACCGGGCCGATCGCCAGCGAACGGTACTGCGGAAGACTTTATAGCCCCCGATACCTTCAGGACCTGCCAAAATGTACTCCTATAGCTTCAATTCCATCTGAATATCTACCCGTTTATAGGGAGAGGGATACCCCGTGATTTTCTCAAAACCCAGTTTGTAGTACAGGTTAATGGCGGGTTGCAGAAGGGTGTTGCTTTCCAGGTAGATCTTGGAAGCACCGGCGGCTTTAGCGGCCTGAATAACCGCCTGGCCCAGTAACCAACCCATTTTTTTCCCTTGCGCTTCGGGCGATACCGCCATTTTTGCCATTTCAAAATCGTATTCAGGATCGTTCATTTTGATTAACGCACAAACGCCCAAAGGTTCGCCCCGGTATAACGCCACGAAAATTTTCCCGCCTTTGCTTAGAATATAGCCTTCGGGATTGTCCAGGGCTTTGTAGTCGGTTTCCTCCATTTCAAAATACCGGGAAATCCATTCCTCATTCAACGCCTTAAATGCGGTTTTGTACTGAGGCTGGTACTCCACAATCCGGATATCGGGATTTTGTTGCTCTTTTTCCTGCATCGTTTTCACGGGTGATAAAGTATGATGGGTTAAATAATCGGATAAAAGGGTTTGGGATCTGTTCTCACTCTGCACCCGAAATTTTCCTGATTTCTTTCAGATGAACGGTTTTGTATTTTTCTTTAAATTCAAAGACGGAAGCAATGATCGCTTTGGCCAGGCGGGAGGTGGCAATGGGTGCATAACCTTTGAACAGGCCTATCGCATTAAAGGCTTTTAATACGTTGATCATCACTTTTTCGCCTGCCCGGGTAGTATGGGGCCTTTCTATTCCGCCGGGTTGGAGGATGCATAATTGTGGAAAGCCGAGGTCTTTTACGTTTTGCTCCAGGGTGCCTTTCATCCTGTTGTAAAATATACCGGATTGGGCATTTGCACCGAAAGCGGACAGCAGTACGAAACTTTGCACGTCGTTCGCCCGGGCCATCCGGGCAAATTCCAGTTGATAGTCGTGGTCTACACGCCACTGCGCCTCCTTGCTTCCTGCGTCTTTCAGGGTGGTTCCCATACAGGAAAAAGCGACATCCCCCCGGACATCCTCCCGGTTTAGGTTTTCAAAATCAACCACGATTTCCTGAAGTTTGGGATGAGGGTCAAAATACGTTCGGCGGACCAATGCGGTCACGGCCTCAAAACGTATGTCTTCGAGAAGTTGTTTTACGACTTCCCTGCCCGTGGCTCCTGTGCCTCCAATGATGAGTGCTTTCATTTGATATTAGATTGCTAGCTTTGAGCTATCAGCAGTCAGCCGAAAGGGGGGCGCCCCGCGATGCTGTGCCGGTTTTTGAATGGTGATGTGCCACCGGGCTGATAGCTGAAGGCTCTTTCATTATTTACCCGTTTATATTCCCGAACATTAACGTAAGGGCTCGAAGGAACTTACCAATTTGGGGATTATAATCCCCAAATTTATATAAAATAAGTGAATACGATCGGATAATCTCCTGGCTTATTCTTCCCGGGACTCCATAAATCCCTTAAAGGGGTACACTCAAAACCTTATTTTGGTAATGGGTATATTGCTACTCATTTTTTGTATAATTAGGAATTCAATTCCTAATTATACAAAAAATACAATAGATATGGAATGAAAATGTAGGTAACGCCGCTGCATTTTGTACACCATTTAGTATTACCGAGTGCGGTACCTGGACTAACACTTTTCATAGTTTTTCGCTTTCAAATACGGTTATTCCCATTTTTTTCCTTTCTTTATATCATGAAAATATCTTATAACCAAAACGTATTAAGCTAATAACATTTTTATATTATGTTCAGAAAGATTATAGTTGGTGTGCTGATTTTAGTGGCTCTTCGGGCAGAGGCCCAGCGCGGAGGAGTTTCACAATGGACCGAAGACGGCAACGGGAATTATTTGGTGGAAGAAGGGGCGATTGTGAAGAGCGACTTTAAAACGAAAGCGAAAGAAGTGGTGGTTCCCGCGGCGTGGCTGACTCCTGCGGAGACGGATAAGCCTTTGAACGTGCGGAATTTTGCCTTTTCCCAAGATTTTGGATCGGTATTGATCTTCACCAATACCCGGCGGGTGTGGCGCTACGACACCCGGGGCGATTACTGGTTCCTGAACCTGAAGACGAAGGAGCTGAAACGCCTGGGACAAACCCTGCCCGAAGCTTCCCTGATGTTTGCGAAGGTGTCGCCTGACGGTACCCGCGCCGCCTACGTGAGTGGTAATAACCTGTATGTGGAAGACCTGAAGAGCGGTTCCGTTCGCCAGTTGACTTTCGGGACAGGCAAACTGATCAGCGGTACTTTTGATTGGGTGTACGAAGAAGAATTCAATTGCCGCGACGGTTTCCGGTGGAGTCCCGACAGCAAAAGCATCGCTTTCTGGGAGATTGATGCGAATACCATCCGCGACTTTTACATGATCAATACCACCGATTCCATTTATTCCTTTACTGTTCCGGTGGAATATCCGAAAGTGGGGGAGACGCCCTCGGCCTGTCGGATAGGCGTGGTGTCGGTAGCAGACGGAAAAACAGTATGGATGCGGGTGCCGGGCGACAACCGCCAGCATTACATTCCGCGGATGGACTGGGCAGAGAATGCAACCGAACTGATTTTGCAGCAATTGAACCGCAAGCAAAATCATAGTAAACTTTTTTATGCCAATGCCCAAACAGGTGAAGCCAAAGTGTTTTATGAGGAAAAGGACGAAGCCTGGGTGGATGTGAGAACCAGTTGGGCCGGAAGCGAAGGGGGCTGGCGCTGGCTGGATGGCCACCGGGAGTTTCTGTGGATCAGCGAAAAGGACGGCTGGAACCATATTTTCAGGGTTTCGCGGGACGGGAAAAAGGAGATTTTGGTGACGAAAGGAAACCTGGATGTGATTTCACCCCTGGCGGTAGACGAAGCCGGCGGATGGGTGTATTACCTGGCCTCGCCCTTTAATGCCACGCAACGTTACCTCTACCGCTCGAAGCTCGACGGCTCGGGCGAAGCCCAGCGGATAACTCCCGCTGCCCTGGAAGGAACGAATACTTACCAGGTTTCACCCAACGGCCGCTTCGCCGTGCACTCCTTCTCGAATTATTACACCCCGCCCATGAGCGAAGCCATTACCTTACCTGACCATCAGTCCATTGATGCCTCGGGGAGTATCCTGAAAAAATTCGATCCTGCTAAAAAGGCAAAGTCTAATGTAGAGTTCTTTAAGGTAGTGACCGAAGACGGGGTGGAAATGGATGCCTGGATGGCCAAGCCTCTGAATTTTGACCCTGCGAAGAAATACCCGGTGGTGTTCCTTGTGTACGGGGAGCCGGCCTCTCAAACGGTTACAGACCGTTACGGCATAGGCAGGAACGGTCTGTACGAGGGCGATATGGCTGCCGACGGCTATATTTACATGTCGGTGGATAACCGCGGTACTCCAGCGCCGAAAGGCCGGGCCTGGCGCAAAGCCATTTACCGGAATATCGGCATCCTGAATATCCGGGACCAGGCGATGGCCTGTAAAAAGATTATCGCGACCTATCCCTTTGTAGATGCCACCCGCATAGCGGTACACGGATGGAGCGGCGGGGGATCTTCTACCTTAAACCTCCTGTTTAAGTATCCGGAACTCTACCAGACCGGTATAGCCGGAGCAGCCGTGGCGAACCAACTGACCTACGACAATATTTACCAGGAAAGGTATATGGGCCTTCCCCAGGAAAACCTGGAAGACTTTGTAGAGGGCTCACCGGTGACCCACGCCAAAAACCTGGAAGGTAACCTGCTGTATATTCACGGTACGGGCGACGACAACGTGCATTATCAGAACGCTGAGATGCTGGTGAATGAATTAATTAAGCATAACCGTCAGTTCCAGTTTATGCCGTATCCGAACCGGAACCACGGGGTGCGGGACAAACACCTGACCACCCTGTTTACCCGCTTTTTGAAGCAGCATTGTCCGCCGGGGGCGCGGTAAGCTTACTCCCGGACAAGGGTCTTAATCAGCAAATTTAGACGATCTAATAGGACAATATACATTAGGGATATTTTTTGGGACTTTGTGAGGTGTGAAAAATTCTTACAATCAGAATACTATCTTCAATAATCGTATAGAAAATAAGAAAAGGGAACTTTTTAAGAGGTACTTTCCTGAAAGAATCATGTGAGATCTGGAAATAGGGATTCTTTTTTAGCATTTTTATAGTCTGTCTCACTTCAGAATAAAATGTCTTGGCTACCTTTTTTGTGGCGTTAAGATGATAATATTCAATATGTTCAAATAGGTCAAGTTTAGCTTCTTTAGAGTAAAGAATTTTAAATACCATATTTATGTAACATTTCTTCTTCGATCTGTTCCTCAGAAAAGTGTTCAGATACAGGTCTTGCCACTATCTCTCGCATTTCAACTTTGATTTTTTCTGTTATTTCAAAGTTATCGTCAGCTAATAAGCCATCTACATACCCCAACACTCTTTCTAAGATATCGGGGGAGACATTTTGCAATCTTGCATTAATTTGATCTAATGTAACTGTCATCTTAAAAAAGATACAAAAAAATAGTTATAAAAGTTCCTTGAAATATCATGACGCGACCGTATTCCTTAGTGTGCCAATGCCGTCTATGCTGATCAGCACTTCATCTTCGCTCTTGAGTGTAAAATCATGGTCCGGTACAATGCCGGTGCCGGTCATGATGAGGCACCCGTGGGGAAATGAACATTCGCGGAATACGAAGGAGACCAGCTCACTTGGCGAACGTTTCATCTGCCTGATCGGGATAGACGAGCGGAAGACGGACTCGCCGCCGCGGCGGATTTCCAGGTGAATGGAGGTGTCGGGTGGAAGCGCTTCTTCGGTTACGAGTATGCAGGGGCCCACAGACGCGCATCCGTCGTAGGTTTTGGCCTGGGGCAGATACAACGGATTTTCCCCTTCTATGCTGCGGCTGCTCATGTCGTTTCCGATGGTGTACCCCACGATTTTCCCGGAGGACGTGACCACCAGAGTCAGTTCGGGTTCGGGCACGTCCCAGCCGGAATCTTTCCGTATGCGTACCGGTTTGCCCGGGGCTGAAACCCGGTGGGTGGTGGCTTTAAAGAATACTTCGGGGCGTTCGGCTTCGTATACACGGGCATAGAAATCGCCTCCGCCCGCGCCCTTGCTTTCCTCCTGGCGCCCGATCTTACTTCTCAGGTAGGTAACGCCACAGGCCCATAGCTCCTGTTGATCCATGGGGGCAAGAATGTTCCCCAAATCGGTCACTACCGCTGCCTTTTCCACATCTTCTGTGGCTTTCTGATATAAGGCGTCGTCATTGATGTAGGCGTTCCAGTCGCGGCCTTCCAGCAAATAGAATTGATTTTCCTTTTCAATAATAATTCCTCGTTCTGTTCGGTAAAGTTTCATGCAAAAGTCTTAATCTAATATCTAACATCTAATATCTAACATCTAACCTCAAATCTTCCCAAATTTCCACCGAAGTACCTGCCTGTTATTGGTAATGTAAAGTGTTTTTTGGTCATCAGAAAGTGCACAGTTGGAGGCCGGTTGTTCCAGGCGCAGGCGTCCGAGCAGTTTCCCCTGCTCGTTCAGGATCAGGATTCCGCCCGGGCCGGAGGTGAAGACGATGCCCTCTCGGTTAATCGTGAGCCCGTCCGGCGCGCCCGGCAACTTTTCCTTTGCCGAATAAAATATGCGGCCGTTTTTGAGTTGATCTCCCTCAATGTCGTACATGTACCAGTACGGTTTCGCCCCATCTGAATTGGCGATTAACAGCCTTTTTTCATCGGGGAAAAGGGCAATGCCATTGGGGCGGGTCAGGGAATCCACAAGCAAAACCACTTCGCCGTTTATTTTGATCATATAAACGCCGTTAAACGGTATTTCTTTGTCCGGGTCTTCGTCGTTTTGCCGTGGAAGGCCGTAGGGCGGGTCCGTAAAAAAGAGTTCTCCCTTCGAATTCATCACGGCGTCATTCGGACTGGAAAACCGCCTGTTCTGATAGTGGTTTGCCAGGGGAACAAACCGCGCCTCGGGCTGCTCTATGGAGGCGTCCATCCGGGCCATCTGCCTGTTACCGTGCTGGCAAAGGATCAGGTTGCCGGAAAGGTCGAGGAGAAGCCCGTTACTGCCCGGTTCCCGGCTTGCCGATTTTTCCCCTGTAAATCCGGAGGGTTTGAGGTAAACGGAAGTACCGCCTTTTTCTGTCCATTGGTATACCGTATTGCCCGGTACATCGGAGAAAAGGAGCCGGTCGCCCGCCCACAAGGGGCCTTCCGTCCACGTATAACCTTCTGAAATCACCTCTGGAAGTTCACCTGAAGTAAAGATCTGTTCCAGCTGCGGGTCCCATTTCTCAATCTTACCTATGCGTTGCGCCTGGGCATAACAGTTGAGGGAAAGTGAAAAGACAGTGAGGAGGTACTTTAGTCCATTTTTCATCGGTATAAAAATTTAGCTTTCAGCCTTCAGCCTTCAGCTTATTCATTGGGGGCGCCTAGCCGCCGCTTAGTATGCTGGTTTTCTGATAGTGGTGCGCCACCCGGCTGATAGCTGAATGCTCATGGCTATTTTTACTTCACTACATCCACTTCAATGACGGAATCATTAAACACTTTATGCAAGGCTTTGACGAAA
>JBEBRS010000003.1:0-40168 GCA_040394705.1 Leadbetterella byssophila | reverse complement strand
ATGAAATACTTGCTCTTAGCACTCCTGCTTTGTACGGCCTCTTTACAGGCTCAGGACCTGCCGGCCTATGCGATCTACAACGCAAAAGGCAAAGCCACCGGTTTTTCCCCTATGGTGAAAGCGCTGGAAAAATACGACGTGGTGCTGTTTGGGGAGTACCATAACAGTTCTATTGTACACTGGCTTCAGCTCAAAACCACGGAGGCCCTTTACGAGCGGGTGGGAAACCGGCTTATTCTGGGTGCTGAAATGTTTGAGCGGGATAACCAGGAGGCGATAAATCGTTATCTTTCAGGGGAAACCGATGATAAAAAGCTGGGGGAAGAGGCCCGTTTGTGGAAAAATCATTCTACAGATTATAAACCTCTCCTGGATTTCGCTAAAAACAAGGGTATTCCCATGGTGGCCACCAATGTGCCTAGGCGGTATGCATCTACCGTAGCGCGGAAAGGGGTGGATAGTCTGGTGCTGGAATCGCATGAAAAAGCATGGGTGGTACAGTTGCCCTATGTGGTGACCCTGGAAACGCCCGGCTACGAGGAGATGAAAAATATGATGGGCGATCATGCGGGCGGAAGAGCCATGAATTTTGTGGCTGCTCAGGCCATTAAAGACGCCACGATGGCGGAATCTATCCTGAAAAGTCTTGAAGCAGGGAAAATTTTACTGCATTATCACGGTGATTTTCACAGTAAGCAGCATGGGGGAATTTATTGGTACCTGAAGCAGGCCCGGCCTGATCTGAAGATCGCGGTGATTTCCCTGTCGGAAAGCGAAGAGCGGAAACTGCCGTTGGCGGCCGACTTCGTGAAAACCGAATTTAACCTGGTGATTCCTAAGGATATGACAAAAACCTATTGAGATTTTGCGGTTCCCGACTCCACTGGGTGGCTGGCCGGGAACCGCAATTTAAATCCGGATTATTCCATTGTTTCTGTCAGTTCTACCCGGATCCGGGTATAGTAGAGGGTAGTCACCGCTTCAAACCCTGAGTCGGTACCCACAATGATCCAGAGATTGCCGTCATTGTCGGTTTTTCCCGTAAACTCGCCGGTATGCGTAATCAGGGTGTATTCTGCTTCAGACTTGCCGTTTGACACATCCCCAATGACCTTCATGTCATCCCCGTCTCCTGCCTGCTGTATTTTTGAAATGTTCATCCGGTAGTGTCCGTCGGTAGAATCCAATACTTTTTTAGGTTCTACGGAAGTTAAACCGATGCCCATATACACGCTGTGGGCAGGTGAACCGCCTACGCCCATGGATTCTTCAGCGGCGTTGGTAGCGAATTCCACGTCGAAAGTACCCTTATAGGTTTGGTTGGGCCGAAGCTGGCTTACCTTCCGGGTCAGGTACATGAACAGGTCATCGCTGTGGTTGCTGCCCGATATTCTCACCCCCTTTTTGGTGGTATCCAGGGGCGCAGGAAGAAAGGCGTGCGCCACAGAGAAGCCCCAGTCTTCTTCTACCCCTTCGGGGTAATCCGCGAAACCGCCTATCCAGTCAGTTGTAGAGGAATTAAAATTGTGATCGATGATGCGGAATGCCCAGTCGACCTCGTCTTCTTTTGTACATGATAAACCCAACACCACGGTAACTACTGCAATAATTTTTCTCATGATAAATTGTTTGATTAAATTTATACAGAGACCTGATTATGGCAAAAAAGGTTGGAAGGTGTTGAAAAATCAATACCCCACGCTGGTGTTGTCGGCCCGGGGATCGGAGGCACCTTCCAGGGTGCCGTCGGGGTACACCAAGATACAATCCATGCGGCCGATGGTACCGCTCTGGGCATCCAGGATGTATCCTTTCCGGCGGAGTTCGGCGAGGGTTTCATCCGTAAAGGCGCCCTTTTCAAACACGGTACGGTCAGGAAGCCACTGATGGTGAAAGCGGTGGGCGTTAACCGACTGCTGCATGGTCATTTTGTGGTCAATCACATTGAGGATGCACTGGAAAATGGAAGTCATGATGGTACTGCCGCCCGGCGTGCCTATCACCATAAAGAGTTTTCCATTTTTTTCAATAATGGTGGGCGTCATGCAGCTGAGCATGCGTTTGCCCGGGGCAATCTCGTTGGCTTTGTTGCCGATGAGTCCGAACATATTGGGTATGCCGGCTTTGATGGAGAAATCGTCCATTTCGTTGTTCATCAGGAAGCCTCCTCCTTCCACAATTACCTTGGAGCCGTAAGCCCCGTTAATGGTGGTGGTGAGTGATACGGCGTTGCCCTCTTTGTCTACAACAGAAAAGTGGGTGGTTTCCATGGATTCGTACCCCGGGATATCGCCGGCCCGGATGTCGGAGCTTTTCGATGCCACTTCGGGGTTGAAGTCTTTCCAGCGTTCTTTCAGGTAGCTGTCTGAGATGAGTTCGTCGAGGGGGATGTCGATAAAATCGGTATCGCCCATCCATTTGGCGCGGTCGGCATATACCCTTCTTTCCGCCTCAATCATCACCTGGGTGGTCTTGGGCGAGTTCCATCCCCACTCCTGAAGGGGGTATTGTTCTGCCAGTTTCAGCATCTGGATCAAGGCGATGCCTCCGCTGGAAGAGGGTGCCATGGAAATGACCTTGTGGCCGCGGTAAGTGCCGGTCAGGGGTTTTCTCCAGGCCGATTTATATTGTTTCAGGTCTTCATGGGTGATGATTCCGCCTCCTTTTTCCATTTCGGCTACCAGGAGGTCGGCCGTTTTTCCGCTATAAAAGCCTTCCCGGCCGTTCTTTTGTATCCTTCGGAGGCATTCGGCCAGGTCTTGCTGTACCAGGAGGTCGCCTTTTTCCCATTCGGAGCCGTCGGGTTTTATAAAATAGGTGAGGTCAGGCCCGTTCACTTCCAGGAAAGTTTTCTTGTAATTGTTTAGTCCCCGGGCTTCCCTTTCGGTCAGGATTACACCCTGTTCGGCCAGGCGGATGGCCGGGGCCAGGATTTTTTCCCAGGAGAGTTTTCCCAGTTTCTTATGGAGTTCAACGGTGCCGTCAACGGAGCCCGGTACTCCGCTGGCGAGGTGTCCTTTCAGGCTGAGCCCGGCAATGACATTTCCGTCTTTATCGAGGTACATGTCGCGGTGAGCCGCCAGGGGGGCTTTTTCCCGGAAATCGATGGAGTGGTATTGGCCGTTATGTTGGCGTACTACGGCAAACCCACCTCCGCCCAGGTTTCCGGCGAAGGGGAATACCACGGCGAGGGCATAATGGGTGGCAATGGCTGCGTCAATGGCATTGCCGCCGGCCTGTAAAATCTCCAGTCCGGCTTTAGACGCTTCTTCATGCGCGGAGGCCACCATGCCGTTTTTCCCGTACACGCCTTTCCGGTCGGAATAGAAAGTCTGGGCGTTGGGGTCTTCCACAAAGAGGGTGAACAGGTCTTTGGACGCCTCTTTTTTAGGGGCGTTTTTGCAGGATCCTGTGACCAGGAAAGCTGTAAGGACAAGTGTAAAAAATGAGAATCCGCGTTTCATCCGTTTCAAGGTTTTCCGTCAATCCCTAAAATTGACCGTTGGTTGGTTCGAAAAGTATATTTGGTAAAAATAAGGCTTGAAACTACATATTTTTTGATGACTTTTACAATAAAATTTAGGTAAATGCTTTTTTTACGGCTTACACTTGAGAGTTTCCGGTTCGCGTGGCAGGCGTTACGTTCCAATATTCTGCGTACGGTGCTTTCTCTTCTGGGCGTTACGGTAGGTATATTTTCCATTATCGGGGTGTATACCATGGTAGATTCACTGGAAGCGAACGTGAAATCCGGTTTAAGTTCGATAGGTAGCCAATCTATTTATATCGAGAAGTTTCCCTGGGGTATCGGTGAATCGGAATACCCGTGGTGGAAGTATTTCATGCGCCCCCAGCCTACCTATAAGGAGTTTCGCAGCCTCAAAAACACCCTGAAAGAGGCGGATGCCATCACCATTATGTCATGGAATTCGGCTACGGCGAAAAGAAAGAGCAACAGTTTTAACAGCCAGGTACAGGGGGTTTCCTACGAGTACGACAAGATCAATGAAACGCCGGTGGAGAAGGGACGGTATTTTCTGGAGCAGGAGGTAGACGCGGCGCGGCCGGTGGCTATCCTGGGGGCTATGGTGGCGGAAACGCTTTTCGGTAATGAAGACCCCATCAATCAGCGGATCAAAGTAAGAGGTGAAAACTTTACGGTAATCGGTGTAGTGGAGAAAAAAGGGAAGCAGATGATAGAAGTAGGGGGTAATCCGGATGAAAAGATCTTTGTTCCTTTTTTGAAGCACAAACGGATGTTCAGTTCCGGAAACCTGACAGGAACCATACAGGTCAAGGCGCGCGACGTGGAAGGCGGGCTGGAGAATCTGGAGCATGAGCTCCGGGGACAGATGCGTACCCTTCGCGGACTGAAGCCTTTGGCGGAAGATAATTTCGCCTTGAACCGGCCTGACGCTCTGGTGAATTTCATGACCACTATTTTTTCGTCTATTCGTACGGGTGGATTTGTGATCGGTTTGTTCGCACTCCTTATCGGTGGTTTCGGTATCGCCAATATCATGTTTGTATCGGTTAGGGAGCGTACCAATATCATCGGCATTCAGAAGTCGCTGGGAGCCAAGAATTTTTTCATCTTGTTCCAGTTCCTGTTTGAGGCGGTGCTGCTGTGCCTCATGGGCGGATTGATCGGCCTCTTGCTGGTTTACCTGGTCAGCTTTATTCCTTTGGGTACCATGGATGTGGTACTGACGCCTTCCAACATGATTTTCGGATTGGTGATTTCCAGTATTATCGGGGTAGTAGCGGGAATGATTCCGGCGGTTCAGGCGGCCAGTATGGATCCGGTTATTGCGATCCGGGCGAAGTAGGCCGCGTGGAAACATTTGTTTGGGATTATTGTGGTGGACGCGGCATTCATTTTTTATAGAATTTATCATTGTCCCATTTTCTAGGGTTGTTCATGATGTAATTGGAAATACGTTGATACGATTGTTCATTGCGAATGATGTGTTCCCAATAATTGCGTTGCCATATTTGTATGGGCGTGTCGAATAATCCCATCATATTTATTTGTTTCGTCACCGATGATTTGTACCCCCGAACAATGGCACCGACGGTTTGGGATGGCCCCCGTAGGGGCGTTTTGCAAACGCCCGATTCATTGGATGTTTTGCATTCGGCCGATGGATCGGGCGAATGCAATAGGGGCGAATGCAATAGGGGCGAATGCAATTCGCCCCTACCGGCGGGGGTCAATAACCGGATAATGCCGTGTATATGGTTGGGCATTATTATAAATTCACCCAATTCAACGTTGGGACGAATTTCGGGCGTTTTCGCCCACTCGTTGTGTGCAATTTGCCCCCAATGGTTCAATATCATTTTCCCGTTTTCAATGTGTCCAAACCGACAAATTCTGTTCTGGCAACAAATTGTAATGAAATATAATCCGGCCTGAGAATAATCGTAGCCTTTCAGGCGGATGGAACGTCTATGGTGGATATGTGGATTGTATTTATTCATTTGTGGATTGCCATTATTCATTGATCCGCTTCCACATTTTCCTTCGTGTAGGAAGAAAATGGGGAAGCGAATATGTAGATGCGTCAGTCGAATAGTACGCGCAGGTGCCGCCCGGCGAGCCCTGCAAAACCCGTGGTGAGTCCGGCCACCAGGGTAACGATGAGGAGGATCAGGGCAAGGCTGGGTATTCGAGAGAGCACGGCGCTGCTGCCGGTAAAGAGCGCTCCGATTTTGTCCACGAGGTTTTCCTTTCCTGAAAAAATGAGAATAAGGGAGTAACCCGCCCACAGGGTAATGGCGGCCAGGCAGGATACGGTAAATGCCTGCCGGGAGGTTTGGGCTTTGATGGCGCAGATAAGGGCTGCCACCACGGGTAAGGACCACCACGGGCCCAGGAGGGAGGCTATGGCGCCTAAAATGATAATGGAGAAGTACAGCATCACTTTTTCGGGTTAATTATGATATTCTTCAGATGGTTACTTATTTTTTCGTCTTTGGTCTTCATAAAGATGAGGGGGTTGAGATGTCCTTCGGCCCAGTCATCGATCATGTTTTCGTAGTATTTGCTGGATGGCCGGCCCGACTGTCCGCCGGGGTATAAGCCGTACGCACGGGGCCATTCTTTGTCGAGTTCTACCACCATACGCCAGGAGGGGCCCGTGCGGGTGGTGGCGGCATTGACAATCTGTGCTCCGCCGCCGATTTTCACCGTAGACCTGCTAAAGCTTTTGAAGGCCGGAACGAGGTGGTTAACGCCCGTGTTTTTTACCTTGTACCAGGCCCAGTTTTCTTCGTTTCTCGTGCCGTGGTGCCGGGTGAGCGAGTCGAGCGCCGCTTTGAAACTTCCTACTACGATATAGTCAAAAGTTTCCACCGTGTCGGCGGTAAGGGAGTTGTCGAACCACGGCGAGGCCGGTTCGGCGGTAAGCAGCTGGGCGGTGCGGTCATTCAGAGGGTACATCATGTAATTGACCGCCGGGAAATCGTCGTCCCAGATCCACTTGCTGAGTTCCGGCGCCCAGGTTTCAAAAATACTGGCGGCCACCGAGGTGGAGGTGTTTTCCAGGTCCCAGCTTTTCAGTATTTTGATGGGTTCCAGAAGGTCGGGGGTGGCGTGTTTCTCCAGGGCAGGAATCAGGGCAGGCAAGGTGCGTTCGGCCATGAGGTTGTAGTTGTCGTTCTGAATGGCCCGGAGGCTGTCGGCCGTAGCTCCTTTCAGCCTGTTCAGGCGGTCGTTGATCCTACGCCCCCGGTAAGCGGGCGCGAAATGCCAGCCCAGGTAATAGGGGTAGGAAGGGTCGGCCGAAAACTGGTTGGCGGAACTCACAAACCCGCGGGGCGGATTTTTCACCGCAGGGTTTTGCTCAAAGGGAATGTATCCTTGCCAGTCGTGCTCCGGGTTGGTGCCGTCGAGGATAAACTTTCCCTGTTCTTTCCATTTCAAAGGCAGTTTTCCGTTGACGGTAATGGCGATGTCATTCTCGTTGCTGGCAAACACGAAGTTTTGGGCCGGCGCGGAGTAAGTAGACAGGGCCTTGCGGTAGTCGTCGTAATTCCGGGCTTTGTTCAGGGCCAGGAAGGTAGAAAGGTCTGATCCGGCGGTGTAGTGGGCTATCCATTTCATGGCATGGCCGGCCGGTGCGTTTTTACCGTAATTTTCTTTTTTGTATTCGTTGTACACGATAGGCCCGTGATGGGTATAGATGAGGGTATCCCTGACTACTTTTCCACTTTTGAAGCGGAATTCTTCGGTATAGGTTTTCGTAGGTTTCCACTGGTTATCGTGCCAGTATTCTTGTCGGGTGCTGTCTTTGAAGCGGATACGATAGAAATCCATCACGTCGCTTCCTACGTTGGTTACGCCCCAGGCTACGTCTTTGTTGAACCCAATAATGATGCCCGGGCACCCGGGCAGGGCCACACCATACACATTTACACCCGGTGCGGAGAGTTGCATCTGGTACCAGATAGAGGGCAGGCTCAGGCCGAGGTGGGGGTCGTTGGCCAGGATTGGGAGGCCGGTAGCCGACTTATTTCCACTGATGGCCCAGTTGTTGGAGCCTATGCCCGGATTGGGCCGGGTGATAAACTCGCTCAGCAATTCCTGCTGTATGGGGGGCAGGGTGATCTCGGGTGTTTTTACCGGTTCTGCTTTGAAATTCCAGGGGGTGCCGGAAGGAATAATGGGCGACTCTACGCTTGGGTAATCCGGGAAGAGGTCATTTACTGTATCGATACCGTAGCGTGCCAGCACGTTGGTCAGGCGGAAGTCGTCGCTGGCGCCGTTGAGGGTCTGACGCATGTTCATGAGCATCAGGATGGTCTTCAGCGGGGTCCATTCTTCGGGTTCATAGCCCAATATTTTGTATTCTACGGGCAGATTCTTATAAGAGAGTTGGGAGATAAAGGCGTTTACTCCGTTGGAATATGCGGTAAGTATCTGCCAGGCTTTTTCGTCTTTTTTCTGATTCTCCACGATCTCTTCCGCCGCCCGCGCCATTCCCAGGCGCCGGTTGTACCGGTCAAACTCAAAGGCGGTCTCGCCCACCACTTCTGTCAGGCGGCCGGAGGAAACGAGGGTATAGAATTCCATTTGCCAGAGGCGGTCGCGCGCTACCAGATAGCCCTGTGTAAAGTAGAGGTCGTTTTCATTGGCGGCAAAAACATGGGGTACGAAATTGCTGTCGTATACCACTTTTACCGGTTCATTCACACCTTTCAGGAAGATTTCTTCCGACAGGTCCTCTTCCTGGGTGGTGTTCTGAAGGAAGCCGTGAAAAGGGCTGAAGAATTTGCCCAGAGGCGGTACGCTGCCCAGGGGTTTGTTAAAGAAGTAAATGAGCGCTATGGCCACCAGGGGGCTCCACAGGTATTTAAGAAGCTTCATATAGGTTATTCGGGTTGATGTTCTTTTCTCAGGAGGTCATTGACGGTTTTTACCGGATTAAAGGTAATGAGGGGAACTTCCACAAAAAGGGTGTTCCAGTGGGCCATGGCGCCGTTCCAAAGGCCGGGCAGTTCCTGGGCTTTGAGGGTTTTCCCACTTTGCGACTTTTCGGTGATAAAGCCGGTTTTATCGTCGCGGAAATCGGGCAGATGGTAATACGCTTTCCGGTGATCGCGGAAGGAGCAGATGAGGTCTACCGGGTTGAAGTGGGTGGCATTTTCAAAAATGGCTTTTTGCTTTTTGTGGTCCATGTCAAACTGAGCAGATTCTACTACCTGCAAGGCCACGGAGCCGTCTTCGTTGCCTACCCAGAAAGGCCCGCCGCCGGGTTCTCCCACATTTTTCACCATGCCGCAAACGCGCAGGGGTCGTCTGAGCTTGCCGAGTACGAATGCCAGTTTATCGTCGCCAGACCAGAGGCGGAAGCCTTTGGGCGGATCGATATTCAGCTCATTTTTCAGAAAGCGGGCCGCTTTGTTGATCATGAAGGCGCTGGGTTCCGGCTTTTCAAGGCGTTTAACCAGGTAGAATATTTTTTTCTGGTAGTCCAGGAGCAGGCCGGCCAGAGCTTTTTTATAGATAACGGTCTCTTTTTTGAGGTGGTCGGGTACTACGTTATCGATGTTCTTGATGAACACCACATCGGCCTGAATGTCGTTCAGGTTATCCAGAAGTGCGCCGTGGCCTGCGGGACGGAAAAGCAGTTTTCCGTTTTTGTCGCGGAAGGGTTGGTTATCCGGGTCTACCGCGATAGTATCGGTCGCCGGTTTTTGTTCGGAAAATGCAATGGTATATTTGACACCGTATTTTTCTTCGTACCGGCTTTTTACGGAATTGATCAGGGCCCTGAACTTTCGTTTATGTTCGGGCGATACGGTAAAATGCAGGCGTACTTTTCCTTTGTTATTGGCGTAGAGCGCACCTTCTACCAGGTGTTCTTCCAGGGCGGTGCGGGCGCCATCGGGGTAAAGATGAAATTCGAGCAGTCCTTTCGGGAGGTTGCCGTAATCGAGTCCGCCGGCACCCAGAAGGGCTTCCAGTTTATTTTGGAGGGAACCGTCGGTCAGGTGAGTAGAAAGGCTTTTAAAAAATGCGAATTTTTCGGTTTCGTTATGAAACTGTTCTACGGCCTTGTCGGTTTTTCCTTCCTCTTTGGCGGCATACAGGGCTTTGAACATGCGGCTGGCGGCGCCTGAGGCGGGAACGAATTTCACCAGGCTTTTCTTAGGCGCCTGCTGATCAAATAAGTGGGTATATTGCTCCAGTTCTTCTTCGGAAAGCCTGATGATTCCATCGCCGATGGTGGCGGCTTTCACCGCGCGGATAAAAGGAAAACCGTTTTTGAAATTCTCGATCTGGTTTTGGATGGCGGCAAGTTGGCTGCCGCGTTCTTGTATTTGCTTAAGGTCTTTTTCAGTGAAACTCATTGGGGTCGATTTGTATTAATAAAACCAAATTAGGCAAAAAGTGGTCAATAGTACAAAATTTCGGAAAAATATTAACACGAAGGGCATTTTTGGCGGCAAGGGGGGCGCTCAGGACTTGGAGGGCTTGAAAAAACATACCCAACACTATAAAGTATTGGGTATGAATATTTCTTGTTTTAAAGTGCTGCTTTATAGCGATACGTATAAAGGGGCACTATACGTGCATAGTATATGGCTATTTTTGCTGGTAACCTATTTTTGTGTGAATTATTTCATTTAGCTCGGGTACAGATTACAATTATTCTTAAAAGAATCGGGCCACCGTACAAATAGCAGACAAAAAGAAAAAAGCCGCCCAAATGAGCGGCTTTTCCAGTTGGCCGACTAGGATTCGAACCTAGAATAAAGGCACCAAAAACCTCTGTGTTACCCTTACACCATCAGCCAGTACTGTAATGTGGGTGCAAAAATACCGGGTAAATTTATATCCTCCAAATACTTTTTGAAAAAAATTGATTGGCTTTGCCGGAATGATTGATCCTGAGCGGAAAACTTTCGGCAGGGGATTTGGACCATCCCCGAATCATTGCTTAATTTTGCGGAACAAACAAGGCCATTGTGTATGAGATCCCCGTATATTATCGGAATTACAGGTGGGAGTGCGTCAGGAAAAACCTTTTTTCTGAACAGTCTCCTGAAGCATTTTAAGGACGATGAGGTTTGCCTGATCTCCCAGGATAATTATTATAAGGAAAGAGTACATGTACCCAAAGACACCAACGGTGTCTTTAATTTTGATGTGCCGGAATCCATTGACTTCGCCCAGTTCGCCACCCATATCGACCTGCTCAGAAACGGACAGGCGGTGACGATGAAGGAGTATACTTTTGAATGCGACTTTGAGCCGAAAACCATTACGCTGTTCCCTGCGCCCGTGATCGTGGTAGAGGGGATTTTTGCCTTTCATGATCCGGCCATTTCGGCTATGCTTGATCTCAAAATTTTTATTGACGCGGTAGAACACGTGAAGATCCGTCGGCGGATTATCCGGGATACAAATGAACGCCAGTATGACCTGGATTCTATCCTGTATCGCTGGGAGAATCACGTGGCGCCTACGTATGAGCGTTTTATTCGTCCGGTCAAGCAGGATGCCGACCTCATCATAAATAATAACCGCGATTTTGAGAACGGCTTAAAGCTGCTTACCGCCTATCTCAAAAGCCTGCTGGAAAAAGAACTGGTTCCTTAAAAAGTAATACCAATTTGCCAGCCCCAGCGCGGTTTCATGTCCTGTTCCCAAGCCGTGATGACCTCAAAGCGCAGGAGTTTAAAGATCCCGTCTATGCCATAGCCGGCTTCCACATAGTTTTTCATGGCGGGCGTTTTCAGGTAGTTTATGAAAAGGTCTTCTTTTAAGCCGGTAAACCGTGCAATGGGGATCTGCGTAATCAGCAGTCGCCGGAATTCGTTGATGGCGTGTATTTTCACGTAAGCGCCCCGGGTAGAGTATCGGTAGTAATTATCCGGACTGATCTGTACCGGCAGGCGGGTATTAAGTAAACGGTAAAAGGAATAGGTGCCTGTAGCCGTTTCGGAGATCTTGACGCTGTTGACGTGCTTCATGTCCATCAGGTAAAGTTGGGAACGGCTCAGGAAGGTTCCGGTTTCCGCGTAATATTTGAGTTTAACGGTCGGGCCGCTGCTGACCGAATGATCGAGGCCAAAGCTGAGAAAATCATAGCTTACATCCACCATGCCTTTGGTGTAGTTCAGGGAAAACGTGGGCCAGTCGCTGCCTGCATAGCTCTTTTTCCCGTTCCTGATCCGGTATCGGGCGCCCGGTTGGTAGTGCAGGGTATTGGACCAGACCACGGCATTGTGGGGACTAAACCCTGTGTCTTCCCATTCCTCATTTACCGGTATATTGGAGGTGGGTTCCCGTTTTCCGAAGGCAATGGGCAGGCGGGCCAGGTTGTCTAAAGGAGTTCTGTGCGCGAATTCTACGCGGGTGGCCGCGGTGAAAATGTGATCCCGCGTATAGGTGTATCCGAGATGCCCGCCGTCTTTGCGATAGAGCTGCATCAGGTTAATCTTGAAAAGGTTAACGAGGGTGTTGGCATACGCCGGAATGGCCTGGGCAGAATCAAAGGTCTGGGTGAAACTTCCCCCACCTATAAGTACGCGGTGCGGTCCTTTTTTCAGGTGAAGGTCAGATTTGGCCATCAGGCGGTGCAGGCCGAAAGTATAGCGGACCTGGTTGTCCAGGTTAAAACTCCAACGGTCTTTTGGGGTGTTGCTGAAGTTCAGGCGGGTTTCCGTAAATATCCCTTCCACCATATTGTAGTTTACGCCTACCAGCGGAAGCAAGGGGGAGGTATATCGAAAATTTACTTTTTTCCCGAGGCGGAATGAATCGCCCAGGAATACTTCGTCCCAATAAGTGTCTTTCTTCGGATTTGCTTTAATACTGTCTTTTTCAATCTTCTGGATCACCCGTATGCTGTCGCCAAACCGGTAACTCTTCTTTTCTTCCACGGTAAGAGGGATGGAGCGGACCGAGTCCCAGAATTCGGCAGAGCGCTTCCGGGCCAGGGAATCGGTAGAAGCGGAGTCTATGGTCACCGTATTTCGCTCTTCTTTTTTCTGTGTATTTTTTTCTTCTTTTTCCATCTGGCGCGTCAGGCGGTTCAGTTCCCTGATGGTGAGTTCTTTCTGGGTCAGGGATACGTCTTTGCGGACTTTGGGCTGGGGCGCGTCCTGGCGGTCAAGCACTTTTACTTCGGCTACGTATTTCTCATTGATTTTTAGTGCCTTGTATTTGGGATTTACCTGCAGTTTCGCGCTGAAATCAAAGCCGAAGGGCTTTCCGGCGAAGTCTATGGCCTGGCTTACCGGTACCCAGACTTCCTGGAGAGGACTGTACAATTGTTTCAGCTTGATGGTAAAACCCTGGTTTACCGTTTCGGCCTCAATGCTGTGAATAGACCAGAGGTCGTCAATAATATAGATGGTGCCGCGGCAGACGCCCGGTCCGTAACTCCGGGGAATAATTTTGATTTTGTTGATGATCCTTCCCCGGTCTTCAAAGTAGCCCAGATACTCAAAACGATAGTAGGAAAAGGCTTTGGCCGACAGGGGAGATACGAGGTCGAGGTCGTCTGGTATATTATAAAAATTCACCAGGTAATACGCGCCGGAAATGTCTACTTCATCGAAGCTGAGTTTTTTGGCCAGCACCCGGGTAACCCGCTTGTTGGGCTGGGTGAATTTCAGATTGACGAGGGCCTCGGATACGAAGGGTACGCCCACCTTAATGTTGTTTTTCTCCAGTTGCTTCCGGAATAGCGCCGGAACCTTGTGAATCAGCAGGGTGTTTTTAATGTAGACGTCGGCGTCGTAATGATCCACCTGTTTGTCGTGGATTTTGCTTTTCGCGATGGCTCTCCGCATGATGGCATAAGCGGGGTCTTCGTTGCTTTTGCCAATTTTGATCTCACTCAGACGGATAGACTGCTCTTGCATGGTGATGCGAAGTGTGATCTCCTTCTCCCCGGTTTCAATTTTTTCGATGACGGTTTTATAGCCCAGGAACTGGAAAACCAGTTCGTACGACCTGCCCGCGGGCAGATCGAGGCTGAATTCTCCCGCTTCATTGGCCATGGTGCCTACGGCCTCACCCCGGACTACTACTGACGCGAAGCTCATGGGCTGCCCGGAAGTATCGTGAATCACCCCTTTGACCCGGGTGGCTAGGGAAGGCAGGGCCACGAAAATCAACAGAAACAGGATTTTCGCAGTACGGATAGTATTCTCAGGCATTGTATGTAATCGGTATTGAATCATCGTAAGTGTCGGGTGCGTTGGCCCGGAAAACGGGTGTAAGGTTGGAATTTTGTTTTTGTAATATGGTTTGGGTCCAGACAATATGTGTTAAATTTGTTGCCCACTTTGTTAATGTAAATGATGTCACAAGGTTCTAAAACTATTTCTCTGTTTTTATGGATCCTGTTTTGTCTCCTGCAGTCGTGCGACAGGCCGGAGATAAATCCGGAAGGGGGTGGTTCGGAGCCTCCACCTCCGGGCGTGGATACCACAAAGGTACCGGTTAAGCCGGAATTCTACGACGAAAATACCTGGATTTACGGGCAGATGACCGTAAATTATTTATGGGCGGACGAAATGCCGGATGAAGATTCCACAGACAAGTCTCTGGAGCCTCTGGAGTATTTCAATTCCCTGATCCGTGCCGAAAAAGACCGGTATTCTTACGGGAAAGAGACCTACGCGGAGATCGGAGATTACTGGAACGGTAACCTGGAATCGTACGGGTTTCGCTATAAACAACTCGCAGATTCTTCGGCTTACCACATGGTGGTTTCCCTGGTTTTGAAGGGGAGTCCGGCCGAAGAGGCGGGGTTGAAACGGGGAGACCGGATTGTCCGGATGGACGGAGAAAAACTTTCTTCAGAGAATACGGAAGAGTTGCTTGACCGGAATACGGCGGTTTTTGAAGTGGTTACCCCGGAAGATTCGGTGGTTCGCCTGACCCTAACCAAACGCAAGTTCCAGATCGATCCCCTCCAGTTTTATTCCATTATAGAATGGGGCGGGAAAAAGGTAGGGTATCTGGTGTATACCCAGTTTTTATTTAATTATGAGGAAGAGACCCGTAAAGTGTTTGATTATTTCAAACAAAACGGAATCGATGAAATGGTGATGGACCTTCGGTTTAACCCGGGAGGGGTAACGCCCAACGCGGAGGTGATCGCCTCTTTACTGGGGCCGGACGTGGGGAGCGGGACGGAGCTGTTTCATGCGTTGTCGAACCGTTATCAGCAGGAAAACAATTCGGGAGAAGACAATCGCCGATATTTTACGCGCGAAACGGCTAACCTTTCGGGGCTTTCCCGCGTGTTTGTTCTAAGCTCCAAATCTTCTGCATCTTCTTCCGAATTGGTGATCAATTGCCTGAGGCCGTACCGTCCGGTCATCACGGTAGGGGGAAATACGTACGGGAAAAATGTGATTTCTACCATCATTTCCGACGACAGCGGGCGCTACGCTTTCACGCTGATGCCCGCCTGGAGCGCTATCTTCAATGTAAATAACGAGTCTTCTTACGGGAATACGACGGGTATTCCGGCCGATTATCCCGTGGAAGAAAACGTGTTGCCTTACCGTGCTTTGGGCGATCCGTCTGAAACGCTTCTGGCGAAGGCGCTGGAGGTGATTGGAGGGGAGGTTACGGAGGAAAAGGGGGCAAAAATACGGCAAGTACAGATGCTGAACGGGTATCATCATTTTGATACAGGTAGCGGCTTCCTGGGCAACAAACGCTTTAATCCCTGAGGTCAGGGACCGGAACCCGGCACTATTCTTTAAAGCGGCGGCGAGTTTATGCAATTTTTGAATAATTCAGCAGTTTATATAGCATTATTGGTTATTTTTGAGCGTTTTTTACAGTGGAGTGAACAGGTGGCTTCAAGCCATATCGGCCGTTAGCTGAACACTTGGAACTAAGTACTCGGCACTCGGCACTCGGCACTCTCCACTCGGAACTAATATATATACGGATGAAAAAAATTATTTATACTGTTTTTCTTTTATTGGGAAGTGCCGGGGTGTTTGCTCAGGCCAAAAAAGTGAGTACTGCTTATATTTTTGAAGATTATATCTTCGAGAATTATAACGGGGTGAAGAAGTTGAACGAGGAGTTGCAGAAAAAGCAGGAGAGCTTTCAGACCGAGTTCAATAAGATTGCCCTGGAGTACCAGGATGCCAACCTGAAATACCAGGAGAGCATGAAGAATATCGCTTCGGAGACGAGTGAGTCTATCAACTCCAAGTTAAAGAAGGTGCAGGAGCTAAGGCAGAATGCCGATGATTTCCAGAAGGAGTCGGAGAAGAAGTTGCAGGAGTTTATGGGGGTAAGCCTTTTGCGGGTCAAAGAGGAAATACGGGAAGCGGCCAAAACGGTATCCCGCCAGAAGGGAATTACCTATATTTTTACACGGAACCAGTCGGAAACTCCTATGACGCCCTACCGGGTAGTCTTATTTGCAGACGACACGAAGACTTCGAACGTTTCCGATGAAGTGCTGAAAGTACTGAATGCGGGGGTGAAATAGCAAGTATGACATTCACCCCTCATTTTCAGGGGGCGAGTATCCGCTCAAAATGATTGTTCAGGTGTTTGCGGATGGCAGTCCGGTAGAGGTTGGCGTCTTTCTTCTTCAATACGTTGACCAGATCTTTATGGGAAATAAAGTCGCCCATCACAATATCTTTTTCCAGGAATCCGCTTTGGTGTACGTATTGAAATATGGGGAAGAGCAATTCCTGTAGTTCCAGCAACACATTGTTTTCTGAAATTTTGTAGAGCTTGCCGTGGAACCTGATCTCGTCTTCAATCTGCCAGGGGTCGGCAGTATCTCCTGAAACTATGGTTTCCGCGATTTCCTCCAGCTCTTTCAGATCTTCTTCCGTAATTTTATTCACAATAAAGTCGGCCATGCCCACTTCCAGGGCCAGCCTCATTTCAAACAGGTCTTTCAGCGTAGAGCTGCCGAGAATGGAAGGGTGAAAAACTTTCCTGAGCGGCAGAAGTACATCCGGGTTGGTCAGTACCGCTCCTTTGTGCTTCCGGGATTCAATCAACCCGATGGTCCGCAAACGTAGCAGGGCTTCCCGGATCACCGTCCGGCTTACGCCGAGGCTGGCAGCAAGGTCAAGCTCTTTGGGCAAGACATCTCCTACTTTCAATTTGTTTTGGCGGATATAATGAATAATCCGCTCTTCTACTTTATCTACAAGACTGGAGGTGTCAATTTCTTCCAAGGGGGCGCTGTTTACCATAGTTATTCAGATTCGTGTAATTTTTTGTACAAAAATATTAAAAAAAATTTGACAATAAAATAATATGTCATACATTTGGGAAATTATTATGTATAACATAATTCATTTCTTATGCCTAAGTATTACGTTCAAACCTTAAAGAAGAGCCTGCTCTTTATGCTGTTACAGACAGCCGTATTCGCTCAGTCTGTTATTAAAGGAAAAATAACCGACGAACTTGACACGCCTGTGGTGGGTGTAACGGTGAAAAACCAAAGCCAGAACAAAGCTACATTCAGTAATGAGCAGGGCGTGTTCTCGCTAGAGGCCAAGCCGGGAGATGTTTTGGTATTTACGGCCGTGGGATATTTGCGGCACGACCTGAAAGTGGATTCCCAAACCGATTTACAGGTGAGGTTGACTTCCGACCATACCGCCCTCGACGAGGTGGTGGTGCTGGGCTACGGTAGCATCAAGAAATCCAACCTTACCGGTTCCGTATCGCGGCTCGACAACAAGGTGCTCGCTACGGGGGTACGTTCGAACCCCGCGTCGGCGCTTGCAGGTACCATTTCCGGATTGAGGGTGCAGCAGACATCGGGTCGGCCCGGTTCTATTCCGAACATTGTATTAAGAGGAGGAACCACCTATAACGGAGGTGGCTCGCCCCTGATTATTGTAGACGGGCTGGTAAGAAGCAGTTTCAGCGACATTAACCAGGACGATATCGAGTCTATTGATGTGTTGAAAGATGCTTCGGCTACTGCTATTTACGGCGCCCGGGCCTCTAACGGGGTGATCCTGATTAACACCAAAAGAGGAAAGGAAGGTACTTCGAACATTACCTTTAAATCTAAAGTGGGGATGGGCTATGCGAACCTGCCTTTTGAGTTCCTGGGGGCCGAAGACTATTTGTACTGGTCAAGAAAATCGGTGCAGACCTCTGGCATGTATCAGCCCAACCAGCTGAACCAGCTTACGTCGGTAGGTCCTTTCGGTACCGGAAACCGCTACAAAGACGCTGCCGGGAATATCCTTGACGGTAACGCGGTGAATACCGCGGTATGGAGTACGATGTTCCTGGACGACACGAACCGGGAACTGCTGAATTCGGGCGAAGGATGGAAAACCATGCTGGATCCCGTAACCGGAAAAGAATTGATTTTCAAAGATTTTAATTACGCGGATTATGCCCTCCGGAGCAAAGCCCTGACCCAGGATTATAACGTGGCTATGCAGGGAGGAAATGACAAGGGAAAGTATTATGCGAGCATAGGAAAGTATTACGAAGAAGGACTTCCGATTACGACATTCTATGACCGCCTCACGTTTATATTGAACGGAGATTACAAGATCAAGCCCTGGCTGACCTCCTATTCCGGATTGAATTTCGCGAATACGAAATGGAGGGACGCAAGTAATGCAGAAGGCAATTACATGACCCGTGCGCTGGGTGCGCCGCCTACTATGCGTGGAACCAACGCAAACGGTGACCTGCTGATAGGGCGCGACTGGGCCGACGGTAACCCTGCCGTGACAGCCAATCAGTTTATCCGGAATAACCTGAATCACAAATTGACGTTGTCACAGGCGCTTGGTGCTGATCTGTGGGCAGGGCTTCACTTGAGGGTGAGCGCTAACTGGTACCTGGATCAGTCGAACCTGGAAGCGTTCAACAAAGACTACCTGTCGGGACCCGGTAACGTGGTGAGAACCAGGAGTTCATCGGCCAGCTACGGAAAAACGCTGAACCAGACCTACAATACCGTATTGAGCTATAAAACGGCATTTCTCGGGAAACATTACGTAGACGCCATGGCGGGCTGGGAATTTATGGATGCCTATTCCAACGGCTTTTCGGCTTCGGGAAGCGGGGCGCCTACCGACGACTTTATGGATCTTCAGCTGACCAGTCCGGATGCCAACCGCAGAAGCATAGATTCTTATCATAACCGGTCGCGGATCAACTCGTATTTCGGACGGATCAACTACGATTACGATATGCGTTACCTGATGACCTTGACGGTACGCCGCGACGGGTATTCCACCCTGTTGAATAATCGTTGGGGTACTTTCCCGGGGGTGTCATTGGGCTGGAACCTGCACAATGAAGACTTTTTTGGCAGCACCCTGGGTGCGGGCGATATTATCAACACCCTGAAACTGAGAGCCAGTTACGGTGCGAACGGAAACGTAGGCGGTATCGGTACCTACACGCTTCAGGGGGCATACGGCACTTCTTCGTACGGAGGTACGGTGGGTTACCTGATGTCAAGCCTGAGTATTCCCAACCTGAGATGGGAGAGTTTGATTACCAAAGAAGTGGGACTGGAAACCCGCCTGCTGAACCGGGTAGACCTGGGAGTGGCGTATTACCACCGTACCACTTCGGATAAGATCGCGAACCTTACACTGCCCTCTTCGGCCGGTTTTACTACCATTACTACCAATAACGGAGACATGCAGAACCAGGGAGTGGAGATTGACCTGAACTACCAGGTGGTGAGAAACCGGCAATGGGATCTGTCTTTCAACTGGAATACGGCCTACAACCGGAACAAAATCCTGAAACTGCCTACTAACGGCGTGGAGAATAACCGCCAGGGAGGCTTCCAGGTGTATGATCCGAATACGGGTGAACTCGTGTGGGTGGGCGGCTTCCAGGAAGGTCAGGACCCGAACATGGCCTACGCCTACGAGGCCATCGGGATTATCCGTACGCAGGAAGACCTGGACCGCTATGCACTGCAGCTTCGTGACCTTATTGGTGCCAGAACCCTGGTACACCCCGATGTATTTAATGACATGACGCCCGCCCAGCAAAACCTGCACTATCCACTCGCCCTGGGCGATGTGATGTGGAGAGATGTGAACGGAGACGGCATTATCAACTCGTATGACCGGGTGTATATCGGTAACACCGTACCCCGGTGGACAGGCGGATTCGGGATTTATACCCGCTGGAAAGATTTCAGTTTAAGCAGCCGGTTTGACTACGCCTTGGGTTATGTGGCGTATGACGGTCCGAGGGCCTGGTTCCAGGGGATGATGCAAGGTACGTTTAACACAACCACCGATGTATTCAATACCTGGACTCCGGAGAACCCCAATGCCAAATATCCTACGTATTACTGGGCCGATCAGCTGTTTAAGAACAATACCAGCCGGGAAAGCAGTATGTTTTATAACAAAGGAAATTACCTTTCTTTCCGGGAAATCTCCCTGGCGTACAAGTTGCCCGCCGGCCTGGCCAGGCAGCTGAAAATGGAAGACCTGAGTGTTTCCGTTACAGGACAGAACTTGCATTATTGGACAAAAAACAGTCTTTTCTCCGCGGAGAGCGGAAGTGTGGGACAAGGCGGCGGCGGTTACCCTCTGCCCAGAACAGTCATCTTTGGTTTACAAGTAACTTTCTAAAGAAATTCGGTTATGAAAAAAATAGGAATCATATCACTATTCGTGTTTAGCAGCGCCTTCCTGGTGTCCTGCGACAAAACAAGCCTGGACCTGGCGCCGGAAGATTATTTCGCCAGCGGAAGTTTCTGGAAAAATGAAAGCCAGGTGCAGGGCGCCATGGTGGGTCTCCACGCGCAGTTGCGTAATCAGCAACAGGTTTTCTGGAACCTGGGAGAATTGCGTGGGGGTACCCTGCGTGACGGTACCAGTTTTACCGGCACAGCATCTTTGAACTCGGCGTCTCTGATTACCCAGGACATCCGGGAAAGTAACCCGGGTTACAGTTCATGGGCAGGATTGTACGGCCCTATCTTCCAGGTGAATAACTTTATTTACCAGGTAGACCAGGCCACGTATCTTACCGCGGCTCAAAAGGGGTATTACCTCGGCCAGGCGTATGGTTTAAGGGCGTTTTATTATTTCCAACTGTTCCGTACCTACGGAAGGGTACCCCTGGTAACCGAGCCTCAGGTAGCTATCAGCACGCCTTCGTCGGCCGAAGAAGCCTATTCGCCCCGAAGCGGTTCGGAGAAAGAAACCCTGGACAGGATCAAAAGCGACCTGGAACTATCGATTGCCGGTTTTGCCGATAATTATTCGGTGCTGATGCAAAAAGGACAATGGTCGCTGGCGGCTTCCCAGATGCTGAAAGCGGAAGTGTACCTGTGGTCAGCGAAAGTGGCTACAGACGGAGCGGCGCCAGCCAATGCCGCCCAGGACCTGCAAACGGCGCGGGCGGCGGTAGAAGCGGTAATTCCGAAATTCAGCTTGCAGAGTAATTACAAGAGCGTGTTCACTACTGCCAGTGTGCCGGCTTCCAAAGGAAACAGCGAAGTGATATTCGCACTGCGCTACCAGGCGGGAGAAGCCACGAACTTCTTCAATAACTTCCTCTACGCGCAGTCGGATGACGTATCGGGGTATGTAGACGAGACCGGAGCGCCCATTCCGAATGACCCGCTCCAAATTGTGGCCAGCGGTTCGATTATCCGTTACGAGTACAAGATAGCCCTCTATAACCTGTACGACAAAGAAGACCAGCGGGCCAACGCCACCTTCCTGAATTTTAACAAGGGAACGGTGAGCGCTGTGGTGATGCGTAAATTCCTGGGTACCCAGGTAGAAGGGATACGGAACTATTCGGACGATTACCCCATTTATCGATTGCCTGACGCTTACCTGATGCTGGCGGAGATTAAAAACAAGCAAGGGCAAGATCCCACCGCGGAGATCATGGCGGTAAGAAACCGGGCTTATAACGGGGACGCTCCCCAGTTTGTGAACGGAAGCTTCGAAGCCAACGAGCTGGCTATTTTTTACGAAAGAACCAAGGAGTTTGTTTCGGAAGGAAAGCGGTGGTTCGATTTACGCCGCATGCAGGATGCCAGCGGCCAGCCCCTGGTGTTCCGGAACGACCTGCCTCTGGTGGGGGTATTGCAGAATGTGGAGGGCCAAAGGCATAAAATACTCTGGCCTATTGACCTGAACACTATGGCGGCGGATCCTACCCTTACCGGAGATCAGAACCCAGGTTATTCAGGAACCTAAGTACTTCGCTGACCCGTGCGTATCTTATGCACGGGTCAGCCGTATAAAATCAGGTTTTCCTTTGGTGGAAACCGCTTTTTTAGGACTTTTGATCCATAATTTTTACCATCATGTTAGTAAATAAAATAGAAGGTTTGATTGCGGCTCCTTTTACTCCCTTTTATGCGAATGGGGATATTAATCTGAAAGCGATTCCGACCTATTATTCCTTCCTGAAAAACAATCAAGTAACCGGAGCATTTATCTGTGGTTCTACAGGCGAAGGAGTTTCGCTTACCTTTAACGAAAAAGTAGCGATTTTGAACGAATGGGCTACGGTGACCCGGAAAGACGAGGATTTTCAGCTGATCATGTTTCTCGGGGGAACGAACCTGAGGGAGTGCAAGGAGCTGGCGGCTATCGCGCAGGAAGTGGGGGCCGATGCCATTGCTTTTACTTCGCCGTTCTATTTCAAACCCGCCAACGTGAAGCAGCTGGCCCTTTGTTGTGCCGAGGTAGCTTCGGCTGCGCCTGAAACTGCTTTCTATTACTACCATATTCCCGTCCTTACCGGAGGGAATTTCGCGATGATCGACCTTCTGAAAGAAGTAGACGGTCTTATTCCTTCTTTCCGGGGGATCAAATATACCCACGAAGATTTCATGGATTTCCTTTCTTGCCTCAATTATAATGACCGCAAGTACGACCTGCTATGGGGAAGGGATGAAAATATGTTGTCGGCCCTGATTCTGGGGTCAAGGGGAGCGGTAGGAAGCACCTACAATTACGCGGCCCCCCTGTATCATGAACTAATTGATGCATTTGACCGGGGGGCGTTTGAAGAGGCCAACGCCCTTCAGCAAAAGTCGATTGACATGATCACCCTTCTTGGCAAATACGGGGGGATAGCTACAGGGAAATCCTATATGAAGCTGGTAGGAGTAGATTGCGGAGAATTCCGCCTGCCGGTGAGCAACATGAGTGCAGAAAGCTTCCAGGCTTTTTCGGAGGAAGTGGCCGCTTTGGGTTTTGATTCATTTAAATCCACCGCGGGATGAGATCCTGGATTCCTATGATCCTGTTAATTTCAGCATGCAGCTCCGGACATGAGCTCCGGTGGGATAGTTCTTTCGCGTTGCCGGCCGGGGAAAACGGCGCGGCACACCGCGGGCTGGCCGGACCGGTGACGGGCATTATCGGCGACCGCCTGATCGTAGGCGGAGGGGCCAATTTCCCGGAGAAAATGCCTTGGGAGGGAGGGGAAAAACACTATGCTACAGAAGCCTACATCTACGTTATAGAGGAAGACGGCCTGGAGTTAATTCGCACACAGACATTGGACGGGATGGCATCCTACCCGGGCAATTGTTCGGCAGAGGGAGTACTCTTTTCGGCGGGAGGAGAAAACGGGGACGGGCCGGTGCATTCCGTACTCCGGATAAGCCTGGAGAACGATTCCCTGGTTACGGAAGAATTGCCTTCCCTGCCCGTGCCTTTGACCAACGGAGGGCTGGCGTATGTGTCCGGAAAGCTGTATTTCCTGGGAGGAGAGAACCGGGAGAGGGTTTCGGATAAGATCTACGAACTGGACCTTGCGGGAGAGGCAAAGGAATGGACAGAAGCGGCATTCCGTCTACCCTATCCGGTTTCTAACGCGGTAGTGGCCTCTGACGGAGGAAATAAAATTTATGTGGCCGGCGGAAGAATGCGGAATGCCAATGCGGTCAGTACTATTTATGACGGCGTGTACGAAGTAGACCTGCAAGAGCGGGTGGTTCACCGGGTAGCTACCCTACCCCGCGCTTCGGCGGCAGGAACCGGGCTGCTTGACCGGGAAGGGAACCTGCTTCTTTTCGGAGGAGATACGGGAGAAACCTTTCACCGGGTAGAAAACCTGCTCCTGCAAATCGCGCGTACGGAAGATGCCGGGTTGCGAAAGGAACTGGAAGCCATAAAGGCGGAGGTGCAAGGCGGGCATCCCGGATTTTCCGGGGTTTGCCGGAAATACGACTTTAAAAAGGAAAATTGGGTGGAGCTGACTCCGGTTTCGGGCGAAAGTCCGGTGACCACCACGGCCCTGGCCTACAAAGACCGCGTCATTATCCCCAGCGGGGAGGTGAGAGCAGGGGTAAGGACAGCGCAGATTTTGGTGGGGAAATTTTGACCGCTTCCCCGCCTGAAAGTTAAAAAGTATACCGATGAGAAACCGTAAATTTTACCCTTGGGTAGTGGTAGGCCTGCTGTGGGTAGTTGCCTTACTGAATTATCTTGACCGGCAGATGCTGTCGACCATGCGGGAAGCCATGCAGCTGGATATCGCGGAACTGCAAAGAGCCGAAGCCTTTGGGGTACTGATGGCCGTTTTCCTGTATATCTACGGGTTTATGAGTCCGGTAGCCGGAGTAGTGGCCGACCGCGTGAACCGCAAGTGGCTGATTGTAGCCAGCCTTTTTGTATGGTCGGCGGTGACGTATGGTATGGGTGTGGCCCAAAATTACAACCAGTTGCTGGTTTTGCGTGCAGTGATGGGCGTGAGCGAAGCTTTGTATATACCGGCGGCCCTGGCCATGATTGCCGACTATCATACCGGGAAAACCCGCTCTCTGGCCATCGGTATTCACATGACCGGCCTGTATATGGGGCAGGCGCTGGGCGGTTTCGGGGCTACGGTAGCGCACCAATACGGTTGGCACAGCGCTTTTCACTGGTTCGGTATTACGGGTATTGTATATTCGGTGATCCTGGCCCTTTTGCTGCACGAGAAGCACCCGGAACATACGGGAGAACAGAAAGTGGGGGTGGTGAAAATACCTTTTCTCAAAGGATTGTCTACTCTGTTTTCCATGACGGCTTTCTGGGTGATTTTGTTTTATTTCGCGGCGCCCAGTCTACCGGGTTGGGCTACCAAAAACTGGTTGCCTACCCTTTTTGCCGACAGCCTGGGTATTCCCATGGCGGAGGCGGGTCCTTTATCTACCATCACCATTGCGGCTTCCTCCTTTGCCGGGGTGATCATCGGCGGTCTCCTGAGTGACCGCTGGGTGCTCAAGAATGTGCGAGGAAGGGTCTTTACAAGTGCGATAGGACTGGGTCTCACCATTCCTTCCCTTTTCCTGCTGGGCATGGGCGATACTTTCCTAACGGTAGTAGGGTCTGCTGTCTTGTTCGGGGTAGGATTTGGGATGTTTGACGCGAACAATATGCCAATTCTCTGCCAGTTTATCCCTTCCCGGCTGAGGGCTACGGCCTACGGTTTCATGAACATGGCGGGGGTTTTTGCGGGTGCGCTGGTGACCCAGGTGCTGGGGCGTTTTAAAGATGAAGGGCATTTCGGATCCGGGTTTTCCATGCTGGCGGTGATGGTGGCCGCGGCGCTGATTTTACAGCTGATGGTACTCCGGCCGAAAGTGATTGATTATGAGAGCAGGTGAGCGGTGAGCAATGAGCTTTGGGAAGAGCAAGTAATGCAGGCGGTTGGCCGTCGGGTTGAAATTTTGAAAAATGAAAAGTTCTCGAACATATTTCCTCTTTTGGGTGCTACTTTTCAGTGCTCCGGCCCTTTATGCCCAGGGCAAAGTACGGGTGGCGGCTATAGGTGATTCGGTGACAGAGGGGCTGGGCCTCGCAGAAGGGCAGTCTTACCCCTCTGTTTTGCAGAACCTGCTGGGAGAAGGCTATGAAGTCGGAAACTTCGGACATAGCGGCGCCACGGTTTTACGAAAGGGGCATAACCCCTACGCCCGAACGGAGAAACTCACCCGCGCCCTGGCTTTCCGGGCCGATATCGCGGTGATTCACCTGGGCCTCAATGATACGGATCCAAGAAATTTCCCGCACTACCGGGATGAATTTATACGGGATTATCTATGGTTGATTGATACCCTTAAAGCTACTAATCCCCAACTTGACATTTGGGTTTGCACCATGACCCCCGTTTTTACCGGACATCCCCGGTTTTCTTCCAGCACATTTTCCTGGTATCATCAGATTCAGGAATTGATTGCGGAAGTGGCAAAAATACGTGAGTTGCCGCTTATCGATTTCTACGGAGAACTCCACGGGCGGCCTGATTTATTTACGGATGTCCCCACATTGCACCCGAACGCTGCCGGTGCGGCCCGGATTGCCGCTTTGGTCAGACAGCATCTCACAGGAGACTTCGGGGGATTGCGGGTGGCCCCCGTGTTTACGGAGAATATGGTGGTACAGCGGGGAAAGCCGTTTAGGGTGTGGGGCAAAGCCAATGCAGGGGTAACGCTGAAGGTTACCTGGGAAGACAAATCTCAATATACACAGAGCGGCAAAGATGGGGCATGGGAAGTAACTTTTCCGGCCCCTGATGCCGACTTTAAACCTAAGTCTTTACGGATTGAAAGAGGGAACGAAACCCTCCTTTTTACCAATATCCTGGTAGGCGATGTGTGGCTGGCCTCAGGGCAATCGAATATGGAATTTCCGCTTAGAAATGCGTTTCGTGGCGATAGCCTGGCAGCCATGGCAGGAAACCACATCCGGCTGTTGCAGTTGGATTCCCGGGCGCGCACAGATAACGTAGCCTGGGACTCACTAACGTTAAAGAAAACCAATGAGTTGGATTTTTTTTCCGGCTCCTGGGTAGAGAACAGTGCGGAGGCGGCTGCGACCTTTTCAGCGGTGGGCTATGCCTTTGCGCACGAGCTTTCAAAAAATCAAAATGTACCTATCGGCATTATTCATCTTTCGGTGGGCGGATCGCCCCAGATGGCCTGGTTACCCCGAGGATCCCTCGAAGCCGATGCCCGCTTTGTGCAGGCCCTGCACCCCTGGCGCAAATCCGATTATCTCATGGCCTGGTGCCGGGAACGGGCCACGGAAAACGTCAGCCTGATGGATTCGCCTTTTCAGCAACATCCGTATGCCCCCGCTTACATTTATGAAGCCGGAATTAAGCCCCTGCTGCCTTTTTCGCTAAAAGGAGTCATTTGGTATCAGGGAGAGAGTGATGCCGAAAATCCGGAATTGTATGCGCAGTTATTTCCGTATTTTGTACAGGAATGGCGTAAGCAGTGGCAACAAGACCTTCCCTTTTTCTTTGTGCAACTTTCCAGTATGGAGCGACCTTCCTGGCCGTATTTCCGCGACACCCAAAGGCGGCTTTTGGATCAGGTACCTGACGCGGGGATGGTAGTCACTTCGGATATCGGGGAGGCGCATGACGTACATCCCAGAGAGAAAATCATGGTGGGCGAGCGCCTTGCCCGCTGGGCTTTGAATAGGGTGTATGGAAATAAGGTGACTCCTTCCGGTCCGCTTTTTTCCGGATATGCCCGTAAAAATAATACCCTGGAAATTAGTTTTCGATACGGAGAAGGACTCGCTCCCCGTGATGGAGAACACCTGACCGGTTTTGCAGTTCAGACAGCCGATGGCCGGCAGAATGCAGTACAGGCGAAGATCGTAAAAGGGAAAGTGGTGGTGGAGACTCCGCCCAATGCCCGGGCGCTGGTCTACGGTTGGGACCCCGTAAGCCGGGGGAACCTGGTCAATGCTGCACATTTGCCTGCCAGTACTTTTCAAATAATACTTCAATAGAAAATGGACAAAGACTATCTCAGATCCTTAAAGGATTTTTATACGGGGCAGCTTCTGGAAGATACCGTTCCGTTTTGGTTTCCGCGTTCGTACGATTACGAACACGGCGGGTACCTGCTCATGCGGGACGGGGATGGAAGCCTGCTGGATACGGACAAAGCCGTATGGATACAGGGACGGGCCTGTTGGCTGCTTTCTACTTTATACAATACGGTAGAAAAGCGGGAAGAATGGCTGGAAGGAGCCCGGCTTGGCTATGAATTTCTGAGGGACAAGTGCTTCAATGCCGAAGGGAAAATGTACTTCCACGTAGACCGGGAAGGAAACCCGATCCGGATGCGGCGTTATTTTTTTTCCGAAACTTTTATGGTGATTGCTGCGGCCGCCTATGCAAAGGCTTCCGGTGATCAGGAGGCGGCAGAAACTGCCAGGAGAATGTTTGGAATTTGCCTGGAATATGCATCGGGAGAACGAGAAATGTGGCCCAAATATGAAGCAACACGGCCGGCCAAAGGAATAGGCATTCCTATGATCATGATCAATACGGCCCAGCAATTGCGCGAAACTATCGGAGATCCCCGATGCGATGACGCCATTGCGGGCTGGATAAAGGAGATTGAGGAGAACTTCGTGAAAGACGATCTGCGCTGCGTGATGGAGCAGGTGGCGCCGGATGGAAGCATTCTGGACCATATTGACGGAAGAACGCTGAACCCCGGCCACGCCATTGAAGGGGCCTGGTTTATTCTCCATGAAGCCCGCTACCGAAACCGGGATCCGAAATTGATCGACCTGGGTTGCCGCATGCTGGATTACATGTGGGAGCGGGGCTGGGATAAGGAATACGGGGGGATTTTATATTTTCGTGATGTATACCATAAACCCGTTCAGGAGTATTGGCAGGATATGAAATTCTGGTGGCCGCAAAATGAGACCATCATTGCCACGCTGCTGGCGTATCTGATCACGGAAGACGAAAAATACCGTGAAATGCATCAGAAAATTCATGCGTATGCGTATGGGAATTTCCACGATCCTGAAGATGGTGAATGGTTCGGATACCTGCATCGCGACGGGCGGGTGGCACAAACGGCGAAGGGCAATATGTTCAAAGGGCCGTTTCATCTTCCCCGTCAGGAGTGGTATTGCATGAGCATTTTGAATCGGTTTTTGGGGGAGGGTGTTAGCAATTAGACATTAGACATTAGACATTAGCTGTTAGATATTAGCTATTAGACATTAGACATTAGCTATTAGATATTAGCAATTAGACATTAGAGGTAGGTGTGGGCTGGGTTAACATCTAATATCTAACATCTAATATCTAACTTCTAACATCTAAACTTTGTATCCATGAGAGGAATATTCATTTTACTGTTTTGGTTCGGCGGGTTGCAGGCTCAGGAAAGCCTGATTCCTTATCCCAGGGAAGTGCGCCTGTCGGATGAAATGCTGGACCTCAGCGGCGGTGTTCGCCTGGAGGAGGGAGATGCCCGCCTGGACGGGGAGTATCGCCTTGCACGGGTTATCCTGGCAGAAAAGGGTATTGCGGAGGGACAGGGCCCGTTTCTTCGTCTGAAGCTGACCGAAGGAATGGAAGCGGAAGCGTACATCCTGGAAACGGGCAAAGACGGCATTACGGTTAAGGCCTCCGGGGCGGCCGGTATTTTTTACGGACTCCAGACCCTGAGGCAGTTTTTGGGCAAGCGGGTACCTTACGGGGAAGTCCGGGATGCGCCCGCGTTTTCCTGGCGGGGATTCCTGGTGGACGTAGGCCGGAACTATCAACCCCTGGATATGCTGAAAGAGCAGATCGAGGTGATGGCCCGTTATAAATTGAATGTATTCCATTTTCATTTTACAGAAGACATTGCCTGGAGGTTGGAAAGCCGGGCGCATCCCGGACTCACCGCGGCAGACAATATGACCCGCTGGGCGGGGAAATTCTATACCGAAGCGGAATTCCGGGAACTGATCCGGTTTTGTGAAGAAAGGCATATTTTGTTTTTACCGGAAATCGACATGCCGGGCCACAGTAAGGCCTTTGAGCGGTATTTTGGAGTTGATATGCAGTCGGAAGCGGGCATTGCGCATGTCAAGGAGTTGCTCAGGGAGTTTTCGGTGACCTATCCGGGCCTGCCTTATCTGCACATCGGGGGCGACGAGGTGAAGATCACCAACCCCGACTTTATGCCGGAAATCACCGGGTATGTGGAGAAGTTGGGGTACAAAACCATAGGTTGGGATCCGGGCAGCAACCTGGAGCCCCAGACCATCCGCCAGCTGTGGATGGGCGGTCCGAAAGAGATAGAAGAAAAGGGCGGGCAGGTGTATATCGATTCCAAGCATTTGTATATCAATCACATGGATCCATTGGAAACGGTGGTGACCCTGTTTCACCGCAAAATCGGGGAACGGGAGAAAGAACACGGCCAGCTGAAGGGGGCTACGCTCTGCGCCTGGCCCGACCGGGCCGTACAGGAACCCGAAGATATGCTGGTGCAGAACGCGGTTTATCCGGCGCTGCTGACCTTCGCGGAACGAAGCTGGAGGGGAGGTGGAGAGGCGGGATGGACGGCCCGTATTTTCCCCCGGGGTACACCGGCGCACCGGGAGTTTAGCCGGTTTGAGGACCGGCTTCTGGAGCACAAGCGAAACTATTTTGGCGACCGTCCTTTTCCCTATATTCGCCAAACGGGCTTATATTGGGAATTAATTGGTCCGTTTCCAAACCAAGGGGAGGTGGCCAGGGATTTTCCGGTGGAGGGGGAGCCTTTGGGTGAGACGGTGAACGCGGAGGGCGGAACGGTGATCCTGAGACACTGGTGGGGAGACATTATCCGGGGTGTGCTGGAGCAGCCGGCGCCGAACACCACCTGGTATGCAAGAACCCGCGTATGGAGCGAAGAGGAGGGAGAAAAGCCCTTTTGGATAGGGTTCAATGACCTTTCCCGCTCGTATACATCCGACTCCCCCCGGCGAGGCACCTGGGACGACCGCGGCAGCAGGGTTTGGGTCAACGGTGGGGAGGTTTCCCCGCCCGAATGGAAGCAGGCAGGGCAGAAAGGCGACCTGGAAGTTCCCCTGATCGACGAGGGGTATACCTACCGGCCTCCGACCATGATCTCCCTTCAAAAGGGGTGGAATGAGGTGCTGATCAAAGCGCCGGTAGGCGATTTTAAAGGAAAAGACTGGGCGAACCCGGTCAAGTGGATGTTTACATTCGCTCCGGTAAGCGAGTGAGCATTGGCTGAAACTCAGAATTAATTTACTTTATGATATGAAAAAACTCATTTTAGCACTTTGCGGGGTAGTAGGAATCACCGCGGCGCGGGCCCAGGAGGTCACAGTTTTTAAATCGGGAGAAGACGGCTACGCCAGTTATCGTATCCCGGCCATTATTCAGGATAAGTCGGGCGCCCTTATTGCTTTTTGCGAAGGGCGGGTAGACCATGCCGGTGATTATGGGAATGTAGACATTGTGTACAAAATCAGCAAAGACAAAGGGGCCACCTGGGGTCCTTTGCAGGTAGCGGCCGATTACGATAAATTGCAGGCGGGGAATATGGCGCCGGTGGTCGACCTGCTGGATCCCCAGTACCCCAACGGACGTATTTTTCTATTTTACAATACAGGAAATGACCATGAGGGTGAGGTAAGAAAGGGAAAGGGACTGAGAGAACTCTGGTACATTACCTCTACCGACGGGGCCCGGACCTGGTCAGAACCGGTAAACATTACCACCCAGGCCCACCGACCTAAGCAACCGGCCCTGAATCCGGCCTATAATTTCAGTGAAGACTGGAGAACCTATGCCAACACGCCCGGACATGCCTTCCAGTTTGTCTCCGGACCGAACAAAGGCCGGATTTACATTGCGGCCAACCACAATGCCGGTAACCCCCAGCCCGCCAATAAGGACTGGAACGCGCACGGCTACTACTCAGACGATCATGGTAAAACGTTTAAGTTGAGCGAAAATGTGCCTTATCCCGGCACCAATGAATCTATGGCGGCGCAAACTGGAGAAAACAGCGTGTATATGAGCTCCCGGAATCAGCAGTTGACACCCCGGCAGCGGGTCATTTCCATCTCGCACGACGGAGGACAAAGCTGGGTATCTTCGGCGCCGGACCCGCAGCTGCCCGACCCCGTGAACCAGGGATCGGTGCTTTCCTGGAAAAAAGGAAGAGGATTTATCCTGGCGCACCTGAACGCGGCCGATGAGAAAAACCGGGATCACCTGACTCTGCGTCTTTCCCGCGATTCGGGGAAAACCTGGTATGTAAATGACCTGATCGCCAAAGCGCCTGAAGGGTACAAAGGGGCGTATTCGGCCTATTCAGACATGGTATTGGTGAAGAAGAAACGCATGGGGATCCTGTACGAAAAGGATAATTACAGGGAAATTGTGTTCCTGATCCGTAAAATAAGGTAATAAAATAGCCATGAGCATTCAGTCGGGTGGCGCACCACTATCAGAAAACCGGCACACCCACCGCCTGATGAATAAGCGAAGCGTAGTCCGGCTGACCGCTGATAGCTAAAATTTATACAGTTGAAAGTAAGGCCTGGAAGTTATTTCAGGCCTTTATTTTTTCGATCAATTCTTCAGGGGTATCGGCTACCCGTAGTTTTTCCCGGTTTTCCCGGAGGAGAAACCCTTCTTCCACCATGGTATCCAGTTGAGCGATCAAGGGATCGTAAAAGCCGTCGGTATTTAAGAGAAAGACCGGCTTTTGGTGCAGTCCCAGCTGGATGTTCGTCAGGGTCTCAAACAATTCGTCCATACTTCCATAGCTGCCCGGGAGGGTCACGATGATGTCGGCCCGTTCTTCCATCAGCACCTTCCTTTCCTGCATCGTATTCACCACTTTAAGCTCTGTGCAGCGGGTATTCGCAATTTCCCGGTCGATCAGGCGCTGGGGCATCACGCCTGTGACTTTACCGCCGCGGTCGAGCATGGCATTGGACAGGGCGCCCATCAGTCCCACATTTCCTCCTCCGAAAAGTAGGTGAAAGTGATTCTCTGCCAGCAATTCACCCAGGCGGGCGGCCGCTTTTACATATTTTTCAGAATTTCCCGTTCGGGAACCACAAAAGACGAGTACGGAAGACATGAGATAGATTAGATGGGGCAAAAATAGTAAATGAATTTGTATGCGGGAAGCCAGAGGAAAGGAGGTGCTGGTATTGTGTAAAAAAAACAGTATACTTGCGCGGTCATTATGGAAAAAACGATGCGAAAATCTATTCAAACGGCGGGTCTGGTGGTGGTGAAGGAAAACAGGCTGCTGCTGGCCTACAGCAGGAATAAAAAGGCGTGGTATCTTCCGGGCGGAAAGGTAGACGAAGGGGAGACTTCTCTTCAGTCTTTGCAACGGGAGATCTGGGAAGAGTTGACGTTAAAAGTGGAGGCCGAAGCGCTGCGGTTCTACTGCCATATCACGGCTCCGGCGTACGGAGAAGAGAATCTGCTGATGGAGCAGGATTGCTTCCTCTATGCCCTGAACGAAGATATTGTGCCGGGCAACGAGATTGAGGCCGTCCGGTTTTTTGACCGGGAGAGTTATTCGCGGGAACCGGCGCAGGTGGTGGGAGTGGTGGAGTTATTTGAAAGGTTGCGGGCGGATAAGCGGATAAAATGAAGTTTTAGTAAATATACATCCAAGTAAAAGAATGGAATAATGACCCAACAAGAACTGTACAAAATCTTAGCTCAGGGAGAAAATATTCGTATTGAATTCAAAGAAGCGCAGAACGGTGTTCCGGATTCATTCTATGATACGGTAGCGTCTTTTCTCAATCGTGAGGGCGGTGTTATCTTGTTGGGAGTAGCTGACAATGGAACGGTATTGGGTATTGGCGGGCAAAACATAATGAATCTGAAACAGGACATTGTTACGGCATTGAACAATAGCGATGTATTGAACCCTCCTTTTCCTTTGGCTGTAAATGAGGTAGAACACCCTAACGGAAAGCTACTGTATATTCGCGTGCCTGTAAGTTCGTTTGTGCATAAGCACGGTATGGTGGTGTACGACCGGGAAAACGACAGTGATTTCCGAATTATCGATGAGACCCGTATTGCTGAACTCTATGCCCGAAAACGCAATGTATTCACGGAGAATCAAATTTTTCCTCATTTGAAAATAACGGATTTGGATACGGCTCTGTTCGACAAAGTTCGTTCCCGTTTGGCATTGGTCAATGTCAATCATCCTTGGTTGGAAGCTACAAATGAGCGGATTCTACGGGATGCCCGATTTCTGAGGCGAGATTTTACCACGGGTGCGGAAGGGTTGACACTTGCAGCTGCATTAATATTCGGGACCGATGAAGTGATTGGGAATATACTCCCTGCCTATCGGATAGATATTTTGGAGCGAAGGGAAAATATGCATCGCTGGGATGACCGTTTGTTGCTGAAAACCAATTTGATTGATTCGTATTTACAAACCTTGACTTTTATCAAAGATAAATGGGGGGAGAAATTCTATCAGGATAGAAATGGGGAGCGGAAGGATTTACGGGAACTCATCTTTCGGGAATTGGTGGGTAATATCATTATCCACCGGGAATATAACAGTACTACACCTACGGAAGTAATAATCTACAAAGACCGCGTAGAAGCCACGAATCCTAATCGGATGCGTTTCAGAGGCCCGCTTGATCTGGACACATTTGATGCTGAGCCCAAAAACCCGAATATCCGTGCGTTTTTCAATGTGCTTACCTGGGCTGATGAAATTGGTTCGGGGGTAAAGAATATGGATAGATTTGTAAACGCCTACACGGGAGGTGCCCATCCCTTTTTTATAGAAGACGAACCGTTTCTGAGTGTTATCCCTATGGTTGTTTATCAGGTTGGAGATTTATACCGTTTATATGTTTCGCTCAGCCAATTGACAGAAGACGAACTTGGAGCGGAAAGAATCGAACAATTACAATCTTTACCACTTGACCTCAACCTGAAAGAATTAACGGATTGGGATGAGCTTGTTTTGCAATTAGTGGGGAGTTGGGAAGAAAAAAGTAGGGAGTTAGAAAATATCAGGTTCCTGATAAACAGTGGTATAACGTTAGATGAATTAAAAAAAGTAGGGAGTTGGGAAGAAAAAAGTGGGGAGTTCCTGAAGAAGCGGGGAAAGGTGTTGTTGAGTACACTTCTCCTGACACTTCTGCCTGCTTCTTTGGAAGAGTTGGCTTCCGTTTTAGGTTATAGGAGCAAAGACCGATACCGTGATGATTACGTGAAACCGCTAAAGGACAACGATTTGATAGCATACACCTTAGAACAAGCGAATGACCCTAACCAACAGTATAGAATTACCCAACGGGGGATTAATTTTTTGATGGGAAGTGCAGTTTAAAAAAATTGCATAGTATAAAGAATGAGGGAATGGGGAGAATATAATCATGCCGAAGTGTACGGCTTCGGTTCGGTGCGGGGTTCCGTAAAAGTTACAAGTCCATCCGGAAATTCCGTAACCGGAGCCCCTTTTTTATTCCGAAATTTGTACCGTGATGACAACAACGAAACCAACGATCTATCTTCCCCTGGAAAACGTAGACAGCGAGCATTGCGCGATGATCGTAGACAAGGGGCTGTCCCGGGTAAAGGGCGTAGAAACCCATAAGGTGGAACTCAATAACCGCAGGGCCGCCATTACGGTGAAAGACAATGAAGCGGTGGGGGAGGCGGTCAAGGCCATTAAGGATCTGGGCTATGGCGTAACCACGGTAAAACATACGTTTCCCGTATTGGGAATGAGTTGTGCTTCCTGTGCTTCCAGCGCGGAAAGTATTGTAGGTTACGAACCGGGGGTGGTAGACGCGTCTGTAAACTTCGGTACAGGCAACCTCACCGTAGAATACCTGCCCGAAACCACGAACCCGGCCTCCTTGCAGAAGGCGTTGCAGGGGGTGGGCTATGACTTGCTGCTGGAAGACGAGGGCCGCCGCCAGGAGACCCTGGAGACTCTGCATGCGGAGAAATTCAGGCAGTTGAAAAACAAGACGGTGTGGGCCATTGTATTGTCGCTCCCCGTAGTGGTGATCGGTATGTTTTTTATGGACATGCCGTATGTGAATCCCATCATGTGGCTTTTCTCTACGCCGGTGGTGTTATGGTTAGGAAAAGATTTTTTTGTCAACGCATGGAAGCAGGCCCGGCACCGTTCGGCCAACATGGATACCCTGGTGGCGCTCAGTACGGGTATCGCTTATATTTTCAGTGTTTTTACCATGCTTTTTCCCCGCTTTTGGCATCAGCGGGGCTTGCATGCCCACGTGTATTTTGAGGCCGCGGCGGTGATTATCGCTTTCATTCTTTTGGGGAAACTCCTGGAAGAAAAAGCCAAGGGAAATACCTCTTCCGCCATAAAAAAACTGATGGGCTTGCAGCCGAATGCAGTAGTGGTAGTGGAAGCAGACGGCACCGAAAGGCAGAAAACCATTGAGGAGGTGAATCCGGGAGACATCCTCCTGGTTAAGCCGGGAGAGAAGATCGCGGTAGACGGTACGGTGGTATCAGGGGCTTCTTATGTAGATGAGAGTATGCTGAGTGGAGAACCCGTGCCGGTCTTAAAAGAAGAGAACGAAAACGTATTTGCGGGTACCATTAACCAGAAGGGAAGTTTTACGTTTAAGGCCCTGAAGGTAGGAAAGGAGACCCTGCTGGCCCAGATTATCAAAACGGTACAGGACGCCCAGGGCAGTAAAGCACCGGTGCAAAAGCTGGTGGATAAGATTGCGGGCATTTTTGTGCCGGTGGTGATGGGTGTCGCGGTGCTTACGTTCATTCTGTGGATGATTCTGGGAGGAGAAAATGCCGGGGTACAGGGGCTTCTGGCGGCCGTGACGGTGCTGGTGATTGCATGTCCCTGTGCTTTGGGCCTGGCCACGCCTACCGCCATTATGGTGGGGGTAGGCAAGGGCGCGGAAAACGGTATCCTGATCAAGGACGCGGAAAGCCTGGAGCTGGCGAAAAAGGTAGATGCCATTATTTTAGATAAAACCGGCACCATCACGGAAGGGAGACCGGAGGTGACAGGAGTGTTGTGGCGGAATGGGGTGGAGGCGGCCAGGGATGTGTTGGTCGGCCTCGAAAAACAATCGGAGCATCCATTGGCCGGGGCAGTAGTGAAGTATTTTCAGTCCGCGGGCGCCGTGGCGCTGTCCGGGTTCAGTAGTATTACGGGTAAGGGTGCCAGGGCGGAGCATGAGGGGGAAACGTATTATGTAGGAAACAGGAAGCTGCTGGAGGATAATGACATCCGGGTAGACGAGGCCCTGGTGGAGCAAGCCGGGAAGTGGGGGGAGACGGCGCAGACGGTTATCTGGTTTTCCGACAGCCGGGAGGCCCTTGCGGTTTTGGCAATATCGGATAAAATCAAGGAAACCTCGGTCAAGGCCATCCAAGAGTTGAAAGACCTGGGCATTGACCTGTATATGCTCACAGGAGATAACGAAGCTACGGCGAAAGCCATTGCGGAGCAAACGGGCATTCCGCATTACAAGGCCGAGGTATTGCCCCAGGAGAAAGCCGGTTTTGTCAGGGAACTCCAGGCAAAGGGAAAAACAGTGGCCATGGTGGGTGACGGCATCAATGACAGTACGGCCCTGGCTATGGCCGATGTGAGCATTGCCATGGGAAAAGGCTCAGACATCGCGATGGATGTAGCGAAAATGACCATCATTTCTTCCGACCTGGCTAAAATTCCTCAGGCCATCCAGTTATCCAGGCAAACAGTGGCCACTATCCGGCAAAACCTCTTTTGGGCGTTTATTTATAACGTGATCGGGATTCCGGTAGCGGCGGGGGTATTGTACCCTCTGAACGGTTTCCTCCTGAATCCCATGATCGCCGGTGCGGCCATGGCCCTCAGCAGTGTGAGCGTGGTCAGCAACAGCCTGAGGCTCAAGTGGAAGAAGTGAAGCGGCCCCGGACCTTCAGGATAACAGAATACGTCTTCAATTTACAAACAATTAAAACAGAGAAAAATGGGAAAGCTACAATTCAAAACCAACCTCAATTGCGGAGGCTGCGTATCTAAGGTACAAACTGACCTGGACCAGGCGGAAGGCATTGTAGAATGGAATGTGGATATCGGCCACAGCGACAAACTCCTCACCGTGAAATCCGGAGGGGTCACGGAAGAAGAGGTGGTCGCTATACTCCGGAAGAAGGGCTATAAAGCGGAGCTGGTGGAGGGGTGAGTGTGGTGAGCCGGATGGGAACCGGTAGAATATATGAAGGGTAGTTCCGTTATAAATGGGATTTTCATTGTATTTCATTGGATATTTGTCTACATTTAACCGAACTTGTACTATGTTCCGTTACCATGATTTACAGCGTATTTCTACCCGCTTCCCATTTATGCGATATCGTAGACCACTACTGGTATTCTAAAGTAGAACTGACTGCACCCGCAATTCAACATTACCCCACTCCCGTTTTACAGGGAATAGCATTCAATTTCAAGAAACAGTCGGAACAACACACCTATAATAATAAAATTCAGTATTTAGACCGGCAGGCCTACCTTTTCGGACAGCCCGTCAGCCCAAGGGTAATTACCACCAATGAGAAGGGTGTAGACCTGTGGGGCGTAAAATTCAAACCTCTCGGTATTGCACGCATCACTGGTATTTCCATGGCCTGTATGGCAGACCGGATCATCGCGGCTGAAGATATCTGGGGCAATGAACTGGAACTGCTTTGCGATGAAATGCAATCGGCGCCTACCCCCCGGCAGACTGTAGGTGTATTGGAAAAGTTTCTTACCCGAAAATACCTGAGTACATCGCTGCATTACCGGGCAGGCAGCGTGCAAAAAGCGATAGAACTGATTGAAAAATCCAGTGGGACTCTTCCGGTCAGTACACTTCAGTATCAGACCAATACTTCGCGTAAAACGCTGGAACGGGCCTTTCTGCAGTACCTGGGACTGATGCCCAAGTTTTATTCCGAGATTGTGCGTTTCAATGCCATAAAACAAATGATGGACAATGCACCGGAGATGTCTGTTTCAGATATCGCGTTTGGTCTTGAATACTACGACAACTCCCACCTGGCATCCAGTTTCAAACGGTTCTCAGGGCTTACTCCTACCGATTACATGGAAACCATCAAAGCGGAGCGATTGAAAAATGCCCACTTCAGGGAATAGGGAGGCGTGCCATGAAGGCCTCCGTTTGTCCTTTTTTTCTTTTCTCTCAACATCCGGGAATAATAAATTTGCAATAGAACCTCCTGGGTGCCGGGCAGACATGCATGCGCCTTTCAACCTTAGGGATGGATGCTATGAATCGCATATTACCGTTGTTTATATTGTTCTGGTTTTTTGGCTGCGGAGCAGCGGCCCAGGTATCGTATAACCTGGACAGCCTTTTGGCACAGGAAAAGCTAGTGCCTGTCGGCGTAGAAAAAGTACGTTTGCTGCGCGATATAGGATATAATTACTCCAAAAAAAATTCGGACAAAGCCCTCGACTACCTGAAACAGGCCATAGCATTGGGAGAGCAGCTCAACGAGAACAAATATGTAGTGAGCAGCTATTCGCAACTGGCCATTCTGTATAACAATTTGGGCGATATGCGCCGCTCTGATTTTTACCTGGAAGAAACGCGAAAAATGGCAGAGAAAGCCAATGAAGATGAATACTGGGCTTCTTACTATCAGGCCGCAACCCTTATTTACAAGAAAAGAAAAAAAATGCAGGAAGCGATCGCATTCGCTCAGAAAGCGGTAGAGTACACCCGGAAAGGCGGCAAGACAAAAGACAATATTGCCGGTGCGTACATGAATCTGGCGAGTGCTTACAAAGAGATGGGGCAGCTTGAGCAGGCTATACAGCATTATTACAACGCCTTGTCTCTTTTTGATGAAATAGAACATAGGGAGGGGCAGTCTTTCTGTTACAATAACCTGGCGATTATTCAGAGGGAACTCGGGCTCTACCCGGAATCACTAAAAAATGCCGGGCGATCATTGGAATTGAAAGAAAAAATAGGGAATGAGAAAGGAATGGCAGCCAGCTGGCAGCTGATAGCGGAGAATTATTACGATCTGAAGCAGCCGCAAAGGGCGCTGGCTTACCTGAACAAGAGTTTAGTTTTTTCCCAGGAACAAAACCTTTCTTTTGATGTGGTGAATAATTTACATCTGAAAGCCCGCATCTACCACCAGATGAAGGATACGCTTAACGCCGTTAAATTCTATGACCTGGCCCTGGGAGAGGCGGTAAAGCTTGATGCACCCACTTTGATCAGTAATCTTGAGAAAGAAAAGGCGAAGTTTTTTGGCGCTTCTGAAGCTTCGAAAAAAAATAAACGGAAGGCGCTGCATGATCTGGAACAGGCCCAAAAATCGGGCGATACCCTTGCCCTCATCAACAACCTGGATTTTTTGGCTGCATTTGCGTATCGCGACGGTCAGTATAAAACAGCTTACGACTACCGTGAAAAATACCTGGAGCTGCAAAAAAGGACGTCGGGTGTCGATATCTTGAAGCAGCTGAAGAATATAGAATCGCGGTATGAGTTGGAAAAAAAAGAAAATGCGATCCGCCTTCTGGAGAAAGATTTACAGTTGGATGCCGCCCGTCTGCATCAACATAAAATTCTAATCTATGCTTCAGTTGGGTTGATATTGATGACCTTATTATCCAGCTACCTGCTGTTTAACCGAAGCCGGGTACTCCAGGCGGCCAGGCGGAAGCAGGAACTGGAAAACATGCGCAGTACCATTGCGGGTGATCTGCATGACGACATTGGTTCTACCCTTTCCAGCATACAAATTATCAGCAATATGGCAATCATGCAATGCAAGGGAAACGAGTACCTCCGGGAATCGGTAACGCGCATCGCAGAGCTTTCTGATAAGGTATCTGACGGCATCCGTGAAATTGTGTGG
>JBEBRS010000002.1:0-40564 GCA_040394705.1 Leadbetterella byssophila | reverse complement strand
CTACGCTCGAACTGACAGGAATGATCACCACTAGTCAGTTCGAGCGTAGTCGAGAACCGCACTTGTCAATAAACCCCATATCTAATCCCTCAATGTCCGCCCGACGCTGCCAGATAGCGCTCGGCATCCAAGGCGGCCATACAGCCGGTACCGGCGGCCGTGATGGCCTGACGGTATACGTTATCCTGGGCGTCGCCGCAGGCAAATACGCCGGGTACATTGGTTTTGCTGGTTCCTTTTTCCACCAGGATATAACCGGTTTCGTCCATGTGGAGGTAATCGGAAAAAATGGAGGTGTTGGGCTGGTGTCCGATGGCCACAAAGAAGCCGTGTACGTCGAGTACCGATTCTTCTCCGCTGACATTGTTTTTCACCCGTATGCCGGTTACCCCGTTATCTCCCAGTACTTCCAGTGTTTCCGTATTGAAGAGGATTTCGATGTTGGGGGTATTCTTCACTCTTTCCTGCATGATCTGGGAGGCTCTGAATTCGTTTCTTCTCACCAGCATGATTACTTTTTTACAGAGTTTGGAAAGGTAGTGGGCTTCTTCGCAGGCGGTATCTCCGGCGCCTACGATGGCCACGTCTTTGCCCCGGTAAAAGAATCCGTCGCACACAGCGCAGGCCGAAACGCCTAGTCCGTTGAGGCGGGTTTCCGATTCCAGTCCCAGCCATTTGGCCGAAGCGCCGGTGGCAATGATGACCGTTTTGGCTATGATCTCCTTGTTTTCATCGATGATGACCTTGTGGGCGAGGGGGGTAGAGAAGTCTACGGAAGTGGCCAGTCCGAAGCGGTTGTCGAGTCCGAAGCGTTCCGCCTGCTTTCTCAGGTCTTCCATCATGGCGGGCCCTTGTATGCCGTCGGGGTATCCCGGGAAGTTCTCTACGTCATTGGTGATGGTTAATTGTCCGCCGGGTTGCATTCCCTGGTACATGACAGGCTTAAGTCCTGCTCTTGAGGCGTAAATGGCGGCGGTATATCCGGCAGGTCCGGATCCTAATATTAAAACTTCTACGTGTTCTGGTGTCATTTATTATTTTCTTCTATAAAGGATAAGGATTTTTTGGCCGCCAAAGTTCGGCAAATCTCAAGAAAATGCTTAGAGGACTTTCAGTTCGATTCGGCGGTTCAATTGGCGGTTGGCGTCGGAGTCGTTTTTTACTTTGGGTTGGCTTTCACCATAGCCGCGGGCGACGAGGCGGTCGGGGGAGATTCCTTTGGTTTTGAGGTAGTCAACTACGGCCGCGGCGCGGCGGTTGGAGAGGTCAAGGTTGGCTTTGTCATTGCCCACATCGTCAGTATGGCCTGAAATTTCTACAGTAAGCTGAGGGTTTTTCTGCAACATTTCAGTCAGTTTCTTTAGCTCGATACCTGACTCGGCCCGAAGGTCAGACGAGCCGGTGTCAAAGAAGATATTTTCCAGGGTTTCCCTGGTTTCTTTTTCAATCCGGGTGAGGGGAATGTCCAGCTCCTGGTTTTCGTTTCCTCCTTTGAAATCGAACTTGATGCTCTTGAAGAAATAGCCCGGAGTTTCGATATACAGGATATACCGGCCCTCTCCGGGAAGAACCGACATGTAGTCGCCCGTGACCGGATCAGAGAGGAAGCGGGAGACCCGTTCCCCGGTGCCGCTGTCTACCAACTCGATAGAAGAATACAGGGGCTTCCCGGTTTTGCCGTCCTTAATGTATCCTTTGATATAGTAAATCCGGTCGAACTGGGAAGCGAGTTCCCGCGGTACCTGGAATTCATAGATGAAAGTCTGGTCGCCTTCCTGCTTGGAATACAGGGCAGAGGTACCGTCGGCGGAGATGAAGAGCCCGGATTCATCTCCCGGTGTGTTGATGGGGTAACCCAGGTTTACGGATTCCGCACTGAAGTTTTTGGCGATATTGGTCATGTATATATCGTGGTTGCCGAGGCCGTCTTTTCCGTTGGAGGAATAGAAGAGCGAAGAGCCGTTGGCATGCACGAAAGGCGAAACTTCGTTGTCGGGCGTATTGATGCCTGAACCCAGGTTAACCGCCCGCGACCATTTCCCGTCTTCCTGTAGAGTACTCATCCACAAGTCTTTTTTCCCTATGCCGTAGGGCCTGTCGGAAGAAAAGAAGAGCCGCGAACCGTCTGGGGAGAGAGAGGGTTGGGAGTCCCAATATGGCGAATTCACAAACGGTCCCATATTCTCCGGTTCCGTCCATTGATCGCCTTCGCGCCGGGTAATGAAGAGGTCGCAGCTGCCGTACGACTTCCTCCCTTCACAGGAAGTGAAGACCATGATTTTCCCGTCGGCCGAAATGCTGCATGTGCCTTCGTTATTGGGGGTGTTGATATTTTGAGCGATAGGCTGGGGCGCTTCCCAGATACCGTCTATTTTTCGGGACAGGTAAAGATCTTCGTCTTCGTTCTCCGTAATGGCGGTAAAGATCAGTGTGTTACCGTCTGCAGTGAGTACGGGGAAGTATTGCTTTTGCCTGGCGTTGACTACGGGGGGTAACTTTTCCGGTGTGATATTCAAGGGATTGGCCATGGCTTTTATGCCGAGGTCAGCCCGGCGGATCTGCTTCTGAATCTGTTGGTAAGCCAGCGCATTTTTATTGGTATTTTCGAGGGCGGTACTCAGGTATTGCCGGGCTTCCTCGTACCGGCTGTCTTCAAGGGCTCTTGACCCCAGGTACATATAGGCGGAGGGGTAGGCCACTTTTGTGGTGTCAAAGCGAATGGTTTTGACATAAAATTCGGTGGCTTTGGCTGTATTCCGAAAAGACTCATAGATCTGACCGGTGCGGTAAAAGGCCAGCTGCCGGGAGCTGTCGCGCTGGAAATAGCGTTCAAAATTGTTCAGGGCTTCGCTGTATTTCCGCAGCTTAAATTCCTTTTCCCCCTGGTCGAGATAGAATAAAGCTCTTTTATCCTGTGTGAAAGCGGGGGTAAAAGTAAGGGAGAGACATAAAAATACCCAAACCTGTCGCGCCATAAGAACAAAAAGTTTTACTAGTCATAACGTCCCGGGGCCTTGTCAAGTATATTCTGTGATCAAATACGCGCAAAAGAGACCGGAATCTATTAATTTTGGAAATCAAATATAGTAAGGCAGCAGAGAAATTATGGCGGAGTATTACGGATATTTTAAGGCTTTTCATATAGTAGGGTTCGTGTCCTGGTTCGCAGGCCTGTTTTACCTGGTTCGAATGTTTGTGTACCATGCGGAGGCAGACAGCAAGCCGGAGGCGCTGAGAGCCGACTGGAAAAAGCAGTTTACCCTGATGCAATGGCGTGTCTACCAAATGATTGCTACGCCGGCGATGGTGATTACCTGGGGGTGCGGTATTTCCATGCTGCTCATTAACCCTGCTCTCTTACAGCAGGGGTGGCTCCATGTGAAGTTGACTTTACTGGTTCTGCTCACGGCCTATCATTTTTATTGCCGGCATATCATCCGGGTGCAGGAACAGGATCAAGACCGGAAAACCTCTTTCCATTACCGATTACTAAATGAACTGCCCACCCTTTTCCTGGTGGCCATTGTACTGTTGGCGGTGATGCGCGATCTCCTGGATTTTATGAAACTTTTTGCCGGTATCATCGTTTTCGGAGGCCTTCTGTTTTGGGCCGTAAAGGCATATAAACGGCGGCGGGAGAAATAAGCAAAATAGCTTCATCCGGAGTTCATATCACAGGAGATAATCAGTACGTCATAGTGAAAACGTATTCTCCGCTGGCCACCTCCAGCACCAGGCTGTCCCCCTCCTTTTTCACAAAGGTTACTCCGGCTACTTTTGTTTTTGGAACTGTTTTACCGTTGTAGACCAACTTGCCGGATTCTTTGATCACCGCGGTGGGTTTTCCCTCCAGCGGCAGGCGAACCTGCGCGGTGCTGTTGGCCGGTACAGTACAGCGTAGGGTAAACTGTTCCGCTGTCTTTTCCCAACGACTGAAAATCTTCCCGTAGGGGGAATTATGCGATGCCTCCGCCCAGGTCAGGTTACCGGCCGGCATAGGCGCCAGAAGGAAATGCCGGAAGCCCTCGCTGGCAGGGTCACGGCGTATGCCCGCCAGGTATTCATAGAACCATTCGCCCAGGGAGCCGTAGGCAAAGTGGTTGCGGGAGTTCATGCCTTCGGGTTTTTCTTTGTCGGAATTCCACAGCTCCCACATGGTCGTGGCATCATGTTCAATCATGTAGCCCCAGGAGGGGTAGGTTTTCTGGGTAGCTACACGGTAGGCCAGCTCGTGCTCCCCGCTTTCGCTAAGTGCCGGCAACAGCATCTGCGTGGCAATGAAGCCCGTACTCAGGTGGTCTCCCTTTTCCCTGACGTTCTTCGCAATATTTTCCGCTACGGTACTTTTCTCCGTGGCAATGCCGAGGCTGAGCGGAATCAGGTTGGCACCCTGGGTAGCGCCCAGGTAATTTCCCGTATTTTTATCGTAATACAGTTCGTTGTAGCGTTCGGCGGTCTTGCGGGCTACCGCGGCATATTTGTCCGCATCTCCTTTTTTCTTCAGAATTCCCGCGATTTCCGAGAGGAGGCGATTGGAATAATACTGGTACGCCCCGCCAATGGGTTTGGTAGGGGAGGCTTCTACCGGCACCCAGTCGCCATAGCCGTACCAGGCTTTTTCTCCTTCACCGACCTGGAAATGGTAAATGCCGTGTTCCCGGGTGGAGGCATGTCCGTTCATATATTCTACCCAAGCCTGCATGGCCGTGTAATTCTCCTCAAGGATGCGCTTATCGCCGTAAAACCGGTACATCTGGTAGGGAACGATCACCACAGCGTCGCCCCAGGCCGGTTTAGACGGACCTGCCACTACAATTTTGGGATTCACATCGTATACGTAACCGGAGGAGTGCTGGCTGTCAGTGATATCCTTCTGCCATTTGGCAAAGAAGCTGTTCACATTTTTGATGTAAGCGGCGGTAGGAGCAAAAATCTGGGCGTCTCCCATCCATCCCAGGCGCTCATCACGCTGAGGGCAGTCGGTCGGTACATCCATCAGGTTGCCGCGGAGGCTCCAGGTCGTGATTTTGTAGATTTGGTTCAGGAGGTCTTCCGAGCAGGAGAAACTGCCTGCTTCGGGGAGGTCAGAGTGAATTACCTTCGCGGTAAACGTATTCAGGTCGGGTTTTTTTGCCAGCCCTTCCACTTCTACATACCGGAATCCGTGGTACGTAAACTTGGGTTCCCACTCTTCCACGCCATAGCCTTTGAAAATGTACTTGTCTGTGGGCCGTATGCTTCTCAGGTTGGCCTGGTCGGCCAGCCCTTTGTCGGTCAGCAGTTCCGCAAATTTCATGGTCACTTCTTTTCCTGTTTTTCCTTCTGCCCGGAGATGGAGGTAGCCTACCAGGTTTTGTCCGAAGTCCAACACATACCGTCCTTTTCGGGGTTCGGTAATGGCTACGGGACGGAGCTCCCGGGTTACCCGGATAGGGGCGGAGGGCGAAGCTTTCAGGCGAAGGTTACGGGTACTGAAAACCCCGGCTTCTTCATTTCGGTTGGTTTCCTCCTTTTCTCCAAAAAGGGTGGTAGGGTTGGAGGCGTCGTCCAGTACATCGGCTTTTGCCCATTGGGGGTTGTTTTCCAGGCGGGCGTCATAGGTTTCCCCGTCGTACAGGGTATTGGCTACAGTAGGCGACAGGCGGACCTGCCAGCTTTCGTCGGAAACCAGGGTCTGTCTTGTGCCGTCGTGGAATTCCAGTTCCATCTGGAAGAGCAGGCGGCAGGGGCCCTGGCTATAGGAAAATTTACCCCCTCCCCAGCCCAGACCGCTGCTCCACCAGGCATTTCCCAGGGTGACGGTAATGAAATTGGTGCCGGAAGTAACCTCTTCTGCAGGGATCTCGTACGTTTGGTAATGCAGGGTTTTGAGGTAGTCGGTCCAGCCCGGCGCCAGGATGTCGTTCCCCACCTTGCTTCCGTTAAAACTCAGGTGGTAAGCCCCCAGGCCAGTCACATAAATCCGGGCGTTGACCACCCTTTTCCGTACGGAGAATTCTTTTTGCAGTTCTACCGATTTGGGCGGTTTGCCTTCGGTGCCTTTCATGCCTATCCAGTGGGCTTTCCATTCGTCCGGGCTCAGAAAACCGGTCTCAAACCAGGCGGTTTCGTGACTTTCCTTATTTTTTTCATCCCACACTCTTACTTTCCAATAGTATCTTTTCCGTGATTCCAGGGCTTTCCCTTTGTAGTCTATCCAGGTACTTTGAGCGGATCTTACCCTGCCTGAATTCCAGATATTGCCCACATTACGGGCCAGATTTTCCGCTTTGTCGCTCACCAATACCTGGTAGGCCGTTTGGCGACTGCCTCGGGCGCTGTTTTTCAGCTCCCAGGAGAAGCGGGGATCGGTTACATCCATGCCCAGCGGGTTTTCCGAATATTCCGTCTTCAGGTGCTCTACCGTTTGGGCGGAAACAGAGAAAGAGAGGAGAAGTAAGAGGAGTTTTTTCATTAGGTATAAAAAATTTAGCTATTAGAAATTAGCTGTTAGCTATTAGACTTATTCATTGGAGGCGCCTGGCTGCCGGTTCGTGTACCGGTTAGTGCGCCACTCGGATGCCAACTCATTGCTCATAGCTATTTCACAGGTATAAAATTTTAGCCGGGCGACCGCTCATAGCTCATAACTCATGGCTCATAACTCACTACTCACTACTCACTACTCACTACTCACTACTCCTAGCTCACCACTCATCCGTGCTTTACAATCTCTTTCACAATACCGCCCTGGGGTTCGCGCACGGTTTGGGTAAAGATAAACGCTTTGGGGTCTATCTCATACACCGTATCCCGAAGTCTTCTGATCTCCAGGCGGGTCACTACGGTAAAGATAATGTCTACTTCGGTACTTTTTTCAAAAGATTCCTTCATAAAACCTCTTTCTCCCTTATAAATGGTGATACCGCGGTCAAGTTCCATTACCAGCGCCTTTTTGATTTCCTCACTTTTGGCTGAAACAATGGTTACCCCGGTATAGGCTTCAATGCCTTCAATTACGTATTTGGTGGTTTGCCCGGCAATGATATAGGTCAGGATGGCATACAGAGCGGTTTCCACTTTCATGAAGATGGCCGCAATAATGAAAATCACGATATTCATGCCCAGAATAACCTCCGTAATGGAAAAGCTGCTTTTTTTGGTGGTCATCAGCACCAGTACCTCCATGCCGTCAAATGTACCTCCGCCGCGCATGCACAGCCCTACGGCAATGCCCATAAAAAAACCACCAAACATGGCCACCAGCAGTTTGTCGTGGGTGAGTTCGGGAAATTGCACGAACTGCATGGTAAGGGCAATGAGTACTACCGTAAGTATGCTTCTCAGGGCAAAATTCCGCCCTACTTTGGAGAAAGACAATGCGATAAAGGGAATATTCAGGAGGATCAGCACCAGGCCGAGGTCCCAGCCATAGATTTCATACAGGAGTATGGAGATGCCGGTCACGCCTCCGTCAAGGAAGTGGTTAGGCACCAGAAAACTTTTCAGGGCAAAACTGGCCGACAACACTCCCAGGATCAGGAAGATGATGTCGGAAAGGGTAAATAGGCGGCCCTGATGCGGGGTTGACATAGTTGGTTCAGTTTAATTTGGATCGGATGTTTTTTAGATTTTCGGCTTTTTTTTCGGCCCTTTTTTCCCGGGAAGTTTTGGTGAAATACCGGTGACTTTCCAGGAATTTTTCCTGGAGTATGTTCCATTCTTTTTCGTTTTTCACGGTGCCGGAGTCGGATAATTCCCGGTAAAGACGGTTTCCGACCGTAAAGAAATCATCTCTTCCCAAATAATCCAAATCTGCGTCGGCCAGAATTTCCCCGGAAAGCGATTCAGGCTTCTGGGGCAGCCGGGTGGCCCGGATCATGGCCTGCACCTGGGAAATGGCCTCCGGAGAATAACCGTAGCGGGGCAGGATATCGGCTGCTATGGTACAGGAATGTTCCTCATGCCCCTCTGCGGAAAGCAGGAAGCCCGCGTCATGAAGCAAAGCAGCGGTCTTCAGAAGCCGCAGGTCTCTTCCCCGTATACCCTCTCCTGCGGCGATTTCTCCCACCCTCCGGATCACATCCCGGACGTGTTCCGCATTGTGATAAGGCAGGTGTAATTCATTTCGGAGGCGCTCCATCACCGTTTTTTTGAGAGAGGCGTAATCCATAGCGAAATTACCGTATGTTTTTTAATTGCATTTTTCCCCGGGAAGGAGAGGTGATGGAAACGGTTTCTTCGCTCACTTCTATCTTTTTATCCCCTGCCATCTGGATTAGGTACGCGGAATCAGAAGTGGTATAGCGCCAATAATCTTCGGAAAGGTATATGCGGTTTCCGGCAATTGCCAGCACACTGTACCCTCTGCCGTTTCCATCAAAAGGACCGAAAATAAGGGAGGTGAGGACCAAAGGCTCCTGGTTGGAACCGCTTGCCTGCACATTCTCGCCTTCTTCTACCACATCCCATTCGTTGAAACCGATTTTATCGCGAAGGCTGATGGCCAGGGCAGGTACCTGTTCGGGGGCTACACCGCGGGTGGTCAGGATGGCTTCCAGGGTGGTTTTACGGTTTTCGGATAGCTCATCCGCTTTCGCTTTGCCATAAGGCGCGTAATCGGCGTTCAGGAGGCTGTCTTCTGTGGCTACCCCTGTACTGTCTGTAAGTACGGTAAGGTGATCAATGACGGTATCATTTTGCTGACCGGAATTGCAACTCACTAACAGGAGGCAGAGGAGGGATCCGGTAAATATCTCTTTCATTAGGGAAAAATTAATTTCTCAAAAATAATCAGGGATATTCAATACACAATGCCGATGATGAGGGAAGATGACGAAAAAGTGCGGTTTGGCAAGACTCCACCTGATTTTCAGGGGAGAACCTTAACACTTTCCGTCATCTTCACAGGCCTCAGGGTATATTTGGATTTAACAGCAATGGAGGGGAGGCTGATCGGCCCTCAGGGCTTTCAGCACGTTCTTACGCCGGCGTGACACCAGCACTTCCGTACCGTCTGCCAGGTGTACTACGGAAGCATTCCTTGATTTGCTGATACTATCAATGTAGGTGGGGTTCAGCAAAAAAGAGTTGCTAACGCGTAAAAAATGGCGCATGGACGGCATATTTTCATGATGCTTTAAAGTGCGTGGAGATAGTCGTTTCTTCCCTCCCAACAGATGAAATTCCGTATAGTTCGCATCGGCTTTCAGGAAAATTATTTCATTCAGAGGAATAGGAATCTGTGCCATGGTTGTTTCAGAGGTTTGATTAAAACTCATGACAAAGGTAGAGGGAAGAGAAAGACAGGAAAATACCGCAAATGGGGTATTTTTATCCTGGAATAAAAAAGCTGCCTGAGGTTTTCAGGCAGCTTAAGGAGGAGGCCTAAGCAGCATACGGATAGGTATGAGGCCGGATATGCCGCAGTTTGGGTACGGTATAAACTGCTTTTTACGACTCGATAAACTGGGTGGTATTCACACCCGGAACCGCCACAGGGTAGAAGCCGTCTGCATTGGGCTGGGATTTGGGTTGTGCATCCCACGCGAAACGGTCCGGCATCAGGCTGATTTCCGACTTCAGGGCTTTGTCCCACTTGATCACCTTCCCGGTATAGCAGGCGAGGCGTCCGATAATTCCTGTGAGTGTACTGTACGCTCCGTATTCGGCATTCGAAAACTTATATTCCCCTTTGGAAATGGCCCCAAACAGCTCCTTGTGTTCTTGCTGGTAAGGGTTGGGGTTGCCTTTGGGATCGTGACGGTAAATGACGTTGCCTTTCCAGTCGTACAAGACGGCCTGTCCGTTAGCGGAAAGGTAGGTGCGGCCTTTGGTGGCCTGGAAGGTCTCGTCTACCCGTGAGGCAGCTCCTTCAAAATGGGCGCACTGGCTGGAGATCACAGAGCCGTCGGCATAGGTCAGCTCAATAGAGAAATTATCGTAGATTTCCCCGTATTCTTTGCCGGTGCGGTGGGCCCGGCTGCCGGTACCCTGTATAGAAACCGGGTAGGCGTCTTTCACCCAGTTGGCTACATCCAGCTGATGCACGTGCTGTTCTACAATATGGTCTCCGCAGAGCCAGTTAAAGTAGTACCAGTTCCGCATCTGGTATTCCATTTCGGTTTGCTGGGGCTGACGCGGTCTTACCCAAACACCTCCGGAGTTCCAGTATACCTGGCCGGCCACCACATCGCCGATGGCTCCGTCCTGAATACGTTGGATGGCCTCCCGGTAGTTGGTCTGGTATCTTCTTTGCAGGCCTACCACCACATTGAGTTTCTTTTGTTTGGCGATTTCCGCGGCGGCCAGTACTTTCCGTATTCCGGGGATATCTACCGCCACCGGTTTTTCCATGAAAATATGTTTGCCCTGGCGTACCGCCTCTTCAAAGTGAATGGGGCGGAAACCCGGAGAAGTAGCCAGAATCACGACATCCGCTTCTGCGATGGCGCTTTTGTAGCCTTCAAATCCTACATATTTGCGGCTGTCAGGCACATCTACCTTTTCTTTAAACGCTTCTTTGAGGGAAGTGTAGGCTTTGTCGAGGTTATCCCGGAAAGCGTCACACAGGGCCACGATCTGGAGGTTATAGCCTGACCTCATGGCGTCAAAGGCGGCGCCCGTGCCGCGGCCGCCGCAGCCTACCACGGCTACACGGATCACGTCACTTCCACCGGCATACGCCTGCTGAAAAGGCAGGCTGTTGATCAATGCGGCCCCGGACAATACGGCGGAGGCCTTCAGAAATTCTCTACGTCCATTCATAGTTTAATAGTCTTTTATTGGTGCTTTATCGTAATACAAGGAAATTTCTTCTTGGGAGGGCGGCTGCACGGGGCGAACCAGCCGTATGCCCACAAAGGGGGCGTCGGGCAGCCACCAGTTGCTTTTGGGTACCTGGGGGTCGATCTGCTTCCAGGAGGGGTCGGAGTAGTCGCGGGCGGTGGGACTGAGGTACCGGAGGTCGCTCATGTACGAACCTCCCCTCACCACGTGCGGATACAGGCTTTCCGGTACGTTGACCGGGTCTTGGGCCGTATTTCCGGAGAGGGAGGCGTAAAAGTCCGGGCTGTACTGGTCGTACGTCCATTCCGCCACGTTGCCCAGCAGATCGTAGATGCCGAATTTATTGGGTTGTAGGGTGCCTACTTTCTGGGTGGTATTCTGGCTGTTATGGATACTCCAGGCATAATCCTCCAGGTTGCCCTCCGTCTGCCCCACTTTAGCGGCAAATTCCCATTCGGCTTCGGTAGGAAGCCGGTAAAATACACCCGTACGGGCATAGAGCCACTTGCAAAACTGGATGGCATTGTATTGGGTCATGGCCAGGGCCGGATACCCCTGTTTTCCCATACCAAAGGTCATGTCGAGGTAAGGTTTGCTGGGGCGACTCACCGCATCTACCCGGGAGAGGGCCTTGGAATCCGTACTTTGGGTGAGTTCCAGGTCTTTGTATACAAACAGTTCAAAAAGGTCCCAGGTGACTTCATGCGCACTCATCCAGAACGGACTCACCGTGACCGTATGTTCCGGTTTTTCATCCTCAAAACCCTGGTTATTGCCCATGGTAAATGTGCCTCCGGGCACCGCGGCCATGTCAAAAGAAAGGGGAGTACCCTCCACATTTTGCCGGTAGGATGTAAAGTCTTGTTGAGCCGAAAGGGGTAAGCCGACCGCCAGGGAAAGACACATCCCGAAACCTGAAATAAACTTCATTAACATATTGTTTTTACTATAAGCACTTAGTTTTTCTTATGGAACAGGGCCAGTCCGATAATGGTCACGAGTCCGTTTAACAAAAGATTCTCAAAACCGAATTTGTATCCTGTGGTATTTTGAATTACCTGCTCCAACAGGTAGGTGATGGCCGGCGCGGCCAGGCAGATGTACGGTACGGCTTTGTCTATCACACTCCTTTTAGTAAATATACCGTATGCAAAGAGTCCAAGGAGCGGTCCGTAGGTGTAACTGGCAATTTTGTAGATAGCCGTAATGAGATCGGTGCTGTTCAGGGCGTGAAAAATCAGGATCACCACCACAAATACCGCGGAAAAACCGATATGTACGCGGTTCTTGATCCGGATCGTTTCTTCTTCGGTTTTACTTTGTACATTCATGAAATCTACCGAAAACGAGGTGGTCAGCGCGGTGAGCGCCGAGTCGGAGCTGGCGTAGGTGGCGGCGGTGATTCCCACCAGGAACGTGATTCCGACCAGGGTGCCGGCCAGTCCGAACTCCGGTTGATTGAAGATATCCAGGGCCATCATGGGATAAAAGTCATCGCTGTTGGCCGGTACCTGTACCCCCGCTTTGTGGGCGTACATGAAAAGCATAGCGCCCAGGCTCAGGAAAAGGAGGTTCACCAAGACCAGAGTGACGGTAAACCACATCATGTTTTTCTGGGCTTCGCCAATGTTTTTGCAGGAAAGGTTTTTCTGCATCAGGTCCTGGTCCATCCCGGTCATCACAATGGTAATAAAAATTCCGCTGATAAACAGTTTAAAGAAATTCTGTTTATCGCCCCAGCCTTCATCAAAGTGAAATATGCGGGAATAGTCGGACTCGGAAACCTGCTTCACCATTTCGCCTACGTCCCAGCCCATCTGGCCTTTGATCAGGAAAATGGTGGTAACCAGGGCAGCAATCAGGAAAAACGTTTGGAGGGTATCCGTGATCAGAATGGTTTTTACCCCGCCCTTGAAGGTATAGACCCAAATGAGGAGGATGGTAAAGACCACCGAAAGTTCAAAAGGAATACCGATGGGGGTAAAAATAGCCATTTGCAGTACACTTACCGCCACGTAGAGCCTTACCGCCGAACCGATAGTTCTGGAAATCAGGAAAATGGCCGACCCAGTCTTGTACGACCAATAGCCAAAACGGGTATTGAAAAACTGGTAAATGGAAATAAGGTTCAGGCGGTAGTACAGGGGCATCAGTACGGTGCCGATAAAAAGATAGCCCAGAACAAACCCCAGCACCATCTGGAAATAACCGAAAGATTCGGCTCCTACTTTCCCCGGCACAGAAACAAAGGTAACGCCCGAAATACTGGTTCCTATCATGCCAAAAGCCACCAGATACCAGGGCGCAGCTTTGTTGGCCAGGAAAAAAGAGCCTGAATCAGCATTTCGCGAAGTACGGATGGAAATGAGAATAAGTATGGCGAAATAAACAAAGAGTATGCCCAGGGCTAAATACGGACTCATAGATCAGGGTTTGATTACAGGAAACAAATATCTGAAAATATATCATACCCACCCGTAGTTTTCCTGAATTTTAAACAAAGTCACCGGAAACCGTCGTGCTGAAACTATTTTGGCGTGTTTTTAGTTAAAATTAAGAAGATATTTTTCTATTTTTGGATTGAGTTAGAGAAGTAAACTATGAGACAAGCGCCGTCGCCGGAGGTAATTGTAGATGAAGAAGTGATTCTGGATGATGTTAAACTATACTCTTTGGTGGTTTTTAATGATGATGTCAATACGTTTGACCACGTGATCAATACCCTGATTGAATATTGCGATCATACCTACGAACAGGCCGAACAGTGTACCGTGATTATCCATTTCAAAGGGAAATGTGCGGTAAAAAACGGAGATTTTGAAGAATTGGCACCTATCCGCAAGGCCATTACCGGCAGAGGCATCTCTGCAGAAATATTATTGAAATAAGACCTTGAATTATCCGTCGAGAACCATAGAAGAAGCAGTGCAGGAAATCGCCAGGCTTCCGGGTATCGGGAAAAAATCTGCCCTGAGAATAGCACTTCACCTGCTCAAAGCGGATACTTCACTGGCCTATGGCCTGAGCCGCTCCCTGGTGAACCTGATTGAAAAAACAGCGTATTGCAAGGAATGCTTTAATATTTCCGACAGCGAAATTTGCCAGATCTGTAGTTCTCACCGGCGTGATAGCGCCATACTGGCCGTAGTGCAAGACACCCAGGATGTGCTGGCCATTGAAAATACAGGCCAGTTTACCGGGAAATACCACGTATTGGGGGGGGTGATTTCTCCCGTGCAGGGAATAGGCCCCAACCAGCTGAATATTGAGGCCCTGGTAAGCCGTATTGCCGCCGACTCCGAGGTGCGGGAAGTAATATTGGCCCTTAGCCCTACAATGGAAGGAGATACCACGGCGTTTTATATCAAGAAGAAGCTGAGCGGCTTCGACCTCAGGGTAAGTACCATAGCCAGGGGTATTCCGGTAGGAGGAGATTTAGAATACACCGACGAGATTACCCTGGGAAGAAGCATTCTCAGCCGGATAGATTTTTAATTCAGGTCAGTACCTGTAAAGGGTAAAACAATATATTAATCGTTATGAAAAGAAAAAATTTTCTGGCTACGCTTGCCTTGGGGCTCGCCGCCACACGCACTTCCTGGGCAAAATTTGCCCCGGTGACTACAGAAGGTAAATTTACTTTGCCTGCATTGCCTTACGCTTTTAATGCCCTAGAGCCTCATATAGATGCTGCCACTATGGAGATTCACCACTCCCGTCATCACAAGGCCTATGTAGATAACCTGAATAAGGCCCTGGCCGGTACCGATGTGTCAGGACTTAGCCTGGAAGATATCGTTAAAAATATTTCCAAATACGGTACGGCGGTGCGGAATAACGGAGGCGGCCACTGGAACCACTCCTTTTTCTGGGAAATACTCAGTCCTTCAAAAACTACCCCTTCCGGCAAGCTCCTGAAAAAAATTAACGATACGTTCGGGAGTGTGGAGAAAATGAAGGAAACCTTCAATTCGGCCGCAGCTACCCGTTTCGGTTCAGGCTGGGCCTGGCTGATACTTCAGAAAGACGGCGTAATGAAAGTGGTTTCCACACCGAACCAGGATAATCCCTACATGGATCTCGCCGAGGTACAGGGCTGCCCGATTCTCGGCATCGATGTGTGGGAACACGCGTACTACCTCAAGTACCAGAATAAGCGGGCCGATTACGTCAACGCCTTCTGGAACCTGGTGAACTGGGACCAGGCAGAAAAGAACTACAACGCAGCGCTCAAGAAAAAATAAAGACCGCGTATCCATAGCGCTTATCCAGTAGCAGAGGCAGCATTTTGGAGGTTTCAAAGGGAAAAGCGCTTGAACATGGCCCGAAAAGTACTGCTGTGTAACCAAAGTAGCTGTACAGAAGAAATAAGTGGCGGATATTTGCGGTCATCATGGTCACCGTAAAAAGAATGCTGTATGTTTTTCCAACATGTTTATGATAAAAGTTTAGCACAGGGCAGCTACGTAATCGGCTGTCAGGCTACAGGCGAAGCCATCGTTATAGATGCCCAGAGAGATATTGACGTGTATCTCGATATCGCCAGGCAGAATAATCTCCGGATTACACACATTGCCGAAACCCATATACATGCAGACTACCTGTGCGGGTCGAGGGAACTGGCCGCGGTAACAGGTGGAACGATGTATCTTTCGGACGAGGGCGGGGAAGACTGGCAATACCTGTTTCCGCACCACGGATTGAAAGACGGCGATGTGATTCACGTAGGTAACCTTACGCTGGAAGTGATGCATACGCCCGGACACACGCCCGAAAGCATCAGCTTTTTGCTAACCGATCTCCCCGCAACGGATAAGCCTGTAATGGTTTTCACCGGCGATTTTGTATTTGTGGGCGATATCGGTCGTCCTGATTTGCTGGAAAAAGCCGCCGGACTTATGGGAACAAAAGAAGTGGGTGCAAAACAAATGTTTCAGTCTTTGAAGAAGTTTGCCGCACTTCCCGGTTATGTTCAGTTGTGGCCCGCACACGGTGCGGGGTCGGCTTGCGGAAAGGCTTTGGGGGCGGTGCCCGGTTCTACCGTGGGTTATGAAATAGTACGGAACTGGGCCTTCCAATATGGCGGAGATGAAAAAGGATTTACCGATTATCTGTTGGCCGACCAGCCCGAACCACCGAAATATTTTGCGATGATGAAGCACCTCAATAAAGTGCCTCGTCCCTTATTGATTGAAGTTCCGAAACACCCGAAATTGTCCAGGGAGCAGTTTCTTTCCGCCTACGAAAAAGGCATCCGGGTAATTGACACCCGCCATAAGATGGATTTCGCCGATGGTTTTATTCCCGGAAGTCTGAACATACAGGGCAATAACTCCTTTTCTACCTGGTGCGGCTGGCTGCTGAACTACCAGGAACAGTTTATACTGGTGGCCGATAGCGAACAAATGGAAGATTTGACCCGAAAACTGATGCGTATAGGATTGGATAATATTTACGGATATATTTCAGACGTCAATGATCTGGGTATTGAACTGCAAGTAGCAGATGTGATTGCTTTAGACGAATTCAGAGCCTGTGCAAGACAAGAGAACGTGCAGGTAGTAGATGTGCGGGGTGTAACCGAATACGAAGCAGGGCATATTGAAGGTGCAGACCATGTTTTTGTGGGAACTTTGCCGGATAATTTGGATAAAATCAGCAGAGATAAAGAAGTGGTTATCCACTGTCAGGCGGGTGACCGTTCGGCCATCGCGTATTCTTTTCTGGCAGCACATGGATTTGAAAACGTCAAAAACTTTTCGGGCGGAATGGCGGAATGGGAAGCATAAACTATGTCAGAAGAAATTCAGCTCTGATCAAGCAGCTGGCCACGGAAGTGGGCTTTGATTTTTGCGGTATTTCCAGGGCGGAATTCCTGGAGGAGGAGGCGCCGCGTCTTGAAAAATGGCTGAACCGCAATTACCACGGTAAAATGGCGTATATGGCCAATTACTTTGATAAACGCCTGGACCCCAGGTTGCTGGTAGAAGGTGCCAGGTCGGTCATTACCGTCATACTGAATTATTACCCACCGGAGCCCCTGAGTGAATCGGCGTATAAGATTTCCAAATACGCGTACGGAACCGACTACCATTTTGTGATTAAAGACAAGTTGAGAACGCTAACCGATCGCATACGGGAGGAAATAGGGGAGGTAAACGGCAGAGCATTTGTAGATTCGGCGCCGGTGATGGACAAAGCCTGGGCGAAGCGCTCGGGCCTGGGATGGGTAGGAAAACACAGCAATGTGATTAACCGGAACATCGGGAGTTTCTTTTTTATAGGAGAACTGATTACCGACCTGGAACTGGAGCCGGACGGCCCTATCAAAGATTATTGCGGTACCTGTACAGCTTGTATCGACGCTTGCCCTACCGATGCCATCACAGACCCTTACCAGGTAGACGGAAGCAAGTGCATCAGTTACCTCACCATTGAACTGAAAGACCAGATCCCGGAAGAATTTAAAGGAAAAATGGAAAACTGGGCATTTGGGTGCGACATCTGTCAGGATGTTTGTCCCTGGAATTCCTTCGCACAACCCCATCAGACACCGGAATTCGCCCCTTCTGAAAGCCTGAAAGAATTCAAAGACTGGGAGGAGATCACACAGGAACTATTTAACGTGTTGTTTAAAAACTCCCCCCTGAAACGTACCAAACTCGACGGTTTAAAGCGGAATATCCGGTTTATCCTTGAAAGTTAAACTACGCCCTGGTCTATCATGGCATCGGCCACCTTCACAAAACCTCCGATATTGGCGCCTCTTTCATAATTGATGTGTCCGCAATCTTCCCTTCCGTATTTTACACAGGTGTCGTGTATGCCCCGCATAATGATCCTCAGGCGGTCGTCTACTTTTTCTTTGAACCACGCGTACCTGAGTGAGTTTTGGGTCATTTCCAGTCCGGATACCGCTACACCGCCCGCGTTAGCCGCCTTGCCGGGTACGTAGTATACCTTTTCTTTGTTGAATAAAGCAATAGCTTCGGTAGTACTCGGCATGTTGGCGCCTTCTGCTACAAAGCGGCAACCGTTATCGATCAGCTTACGGGCGTCGTCTCCGTTCAGTTCATTTTGCGTGGCGCAGGGAAGCGCAATATCGCAGGGAATGCCCCACGGTTTTTCGTTTTCGAAATAGCGGGCCTCCGGATAATGCTCTACATATTCTTTAATACGGCCTCTTCTTATTTCTTTCAGCTCCGTGATAAAAGCCAGTTTTTCGGGTGTAATGCCTTTCTGATCATAGATAAACCCGCCGGAGTCGGACATGGTCAGTACTTTTGCCCCACACTGAATCGACTTTTCCGCTGCGAACTGGGCTACATTGCCCGAGCCGGAAATGGTGATTCGTTTGCCTTCCCAGCTTTCGCCAATGGTTTTGAAGATTTCCTGTACGAAATAAATCAGTCCGTAACCCGTGGCTTCGGGGCGTATTCGGCTACCTCCCCATTCAAATCCTTTGCCGGTCAATACACCGGTAAATTCGTTTTTGATTCTTTTGTATTGTCCGAACAGGTAACCGATTTCCCTTTTTCCTACACCGATATCGCCGGCAGGCACATCGAGGTCAGGCCCGATATGGCGGTATAACTCGGTCATGAAACTTTGGCAAAACCGCATCACTTCCGCGTCTGACTTGCCTTTCGGATCAAAGTCTGCGCCTCCTTTCCCGCCTCCCATAGGCAGTCCGGTCAGGCTGTTTTTGAACGTTTGCTCAAAAGCCAGGAACTTCAGTACACTCAGGTTAACCGAAGGGTGAAAGCGGAGGCCGCCCTTGTAGGGGCCAATGGCCGAACTCATCTGCACCCGGTAGCCCCGGTTGATCTGGATTTCGCCTTTGTCGTCTACCCAGGGTACTCTGAAAATGATGACCCGCTCAGGTTCAGCCAGACGCTCAAACACCTTAAAGGTTTTGTAGCGGGGATTCTCCTCAAGAAACGGTATAATGTATTCGGCTACTTCGTGTACTGCCTGCAAAAATTCGGGTTCACCGGAATTTCTATCCCGGATAGTTGTAAGTATATTCAAGACTTTCCTATATTGTATATTGTGTTCAAATATAAATACGATATATTATTTAGGCTTTTTTTATTTTATTAAATTTTTATTTTGAATGGAATAATGAAATTCTATCTTGTTATTGTTCTGTTTTCATCGCTTTCTCTTTCGATTTTTTCAAAAAATCCAAATTTTATCTGTACGATAATCCGGCTTGGCAGGAGGATATTCTGTAAGGGTTCATTTTCCTGTATAAATTATGTGCCAGGAGGGATTCGTATGCGTAGGGGTAGTTCAGCTCAGCGCTATTTCATTTTTTTTGCCTATTTTTGGATGTTGATACCTACTTCATGTTTCACAGAATTTTAGTCCTTTTATTGGCTTTCCTGCCTTTTATGTCGTCGGGACAGGCTCCGGCCTATAAAAATCCGCGCCTGACACCGGAGGTACGTACCCGAGATCTGCTCTCCCGGATGACCGTGGAGGAAAAAATCGGGCAGCTGCTGTGTCCTATGGGTTGGGAAATGTATGCGAAAGACGATTCGTCTGTGGAGGTTTCTTCGGCTTTTCGGAAATGGATAGATACGCTTCATGCGGGTACTTTCTGGGGAGTGTACCGGGCAGATCCGTGGACGCGGAAAACTCTGGAAAACGGGTTGAACCCCGAACTGGCTGCCCGGGCGGGAAATGCCCTTCAGCAGTATGTCATGGAAAATACCCGTCTGGGTATTCCGCTGTTCCTGGCGGAGGAGTCGCCCCACGGCCACATGGCCATAGGCACCACGGTTTTCCCTACGGGCATTGGGCAGGCGGCTACCTGGAACCCGGAGCTGATTCGGAAAGCGGCGGGGGCCATGGCCAAAGAAGTAAGGCTACAGGGAGCGCACATCAGCTATGGTTCGTTAATGGATCTCTCTAGTGATCCGCGCTGGTCTTGGGTAGATGAGAGTTTCGGGGAAGACCCGGTACTTACCTCCGCCATGGGCGTAGCGGCGGTGCAGGGCGGGGGCGGCGGCGACCTTTCTCTCCCGTACAGTGTCATATCTACCCTCAAGCATTTTATTGCATACGGCATACCGGAGGGCGGGCATAACGGGAATACGGCATTGGTCGGGGAAAGGGAATTGTACGAAAATTTTTTTCCGCCCTTCAGAGCGGCGGTAGAGGCGGGAGCGCTGTCGGTAATGACGGCTTATAATTCCATAGACGGGGTTCCTTGTACGGCGAATCCCGTGTTGTACCGCGATCTTTTGAAAAGGGAGTGGGGGTTTGAGGGTTTTGTGGTATCTGACTTGTTCAGTATTAACGGCCTTTCCGGTAGCCACCGGGTGGCCGGAAGCCTGGCCGAAGCCGGGGAGATGGCGCTGGCGGCAGGTGTAGACATGGACCTGGGCGCGAGCGGCTTCGCGGGCCTGAAAAAATCGCTGGAAGAGGGGCGGGTCACCGCGGCCCAACTCGATGAAGCCGTAGGGCGGGTGTTGAAACTCAAGTTCGCTATGGGCCTATTCGAAAACCCTTACGTTAGCCCGGAAGAGGCCGGCCGCGCCGTGCGCTCCCCCGCGCATATCTCCCTTGCGCGTGAAGTAGCCCGGGAATCGGTAGTGCTGCTGGAAAACAGGAAACACACCTTGCCCCTGTCGGCCAGACGCATTGCCGTGATCGGCCCCAACGCCCACAACCGGTACAACCAGCTGGGCGACTATACCGCACCCCAGGAAGACCGTAACATAGTAACCGTGTACGAAGGGATAAAGCGACGCTTTGCATCGGCGGAGGTCACGTACGTGAAAGGAGTGGCCGTCCGCGATACCGTGGATACCGATATCCCGGCGGCAGTACAGGCCGCCCGGGAAGCCGACGTGGCCGTAGTGGTGGTAGGCGGCTCCAGCGCCCGTGATTTTCAGACCGAATACAAAGAGACCGGCGCCGCTGTGACCCGCAGCGAATCGGTGCAGGACATGGAAAACGGGGAAGGATTCGACCGCGCTACCCTCCAACTGCTCGGGAAACAGCAGGCCCTGCTGGAGGCCGTGCGCGCCACCGGAACACCCCTGGTGGTAATTTACATCCAGGGAAGACCCATGGAGATGAACTGGGCGGCCGAAAACGCAGACGCCCTCCTCACCGCCTGGTACCCGGGCCAGGAGGGTGGAAACGCCCTGGCCGACGTACTGGCCGGAGACGTCGACCCGTCGGGCCGCCTGCCGATTTCCGTTCCGCGGTCGGTAGGACAACTCCCGGTGTATTATAACCGGAAGCACCCCAGCGGACACGATTATGTGGAGATGCCCCGCACCCCCCTCTATGCTTTTGGCTACGGTAAAAGTTATACCACATTTGCCTACCGTGACCTGGGCGTAAGCCCGGCCGGAGACGGAAAATACGAGGTGAGTTTTCGCCTGGAAAATACCGGAAAGCGGGCAGGGAAAGAGGTCGTACAGCTCTACTTGAGAGATGAAGTAGCCTCGGTGGTGCAGCCCCTGATGCAACTCAGACAGTTTCAAAAAATTGAACTGAAGCCGGGCGAAACCCGGGAGGTGCGTTTTGTACTGGGCACGCATGACCTGGAAATAGTCAATAAAGATATGCGGCGTATAGTAGAGCCGGGAGCCTTTACCGTGATGATCGGAGCGGCTTCTTCCGATATCCGCCTTCAAACCACGTTTAATGTACCCTGAATACCGGAGTGTCCGGAACTATTTACCTGGAATTGGTCTTAGTAAAGATATGAAATTACACGAATTGAAACCCGGCCAGAAAGCGGTGGTCCGCCACCTCGACATGGACCACCTGCCTATGAAGCTCATTGAAATGGGGTGTTTTCCCGGAAGTGAGGTGGAACTGATCCTCAAAGCCCCCCTGGGCGATCCGTATTATCTGCGGATAGACGGCATGCCGCTTTGTATGCGGAAAGACATGGCCATGCAGGTGCATGTGGAACTCTTAAATTATGGAATACATGGAAATTAAGATTGCCCTGGTAGGGAATCCCAACGTAGGCAAGACCTCGGTGTTCAATAAACTGACCGGCCTGAATCAGAAAGTAGGCAATTATCCCGGCATTACCGTAGACCGGAAAACCGGCCACACCAAAATCAACGATACCCTCAAGGCAACGCTTATAGACCTGCCCGGTATCTATTCCCTTCAACCCGCTTCCAAAGACGAGGAGGTAGTGCTCGAAACCCTCTTTGATCCGGACAATAAGTATTTTCCTGACCTGGTGGTGGTGGTCGCGGAAGTGGAAAACCTGAAGCGGAATCTTCTGCTGTTTACCCAGATTAAAGACCTGGGATTTCCTGTGGTACTGGCCATTAATATGGCAGATCAGCTAACGGTACAAGGCATTGACATCCATCCCCGGATGCTGTCAGAAAAACTGGGGGCTGAAGTGGTGTTGGTGTCTACCCGTACCGGCCAGGGGCTGCCCGAACTGAAACAGGCTATTTCACGCTATGCCCAGGCCGATACCCGGCCTGTGTTGGATCTGACCTCCGTAGATGCGGATTATTTTCGCTCGGTCGACTATAAAACCTGGTTAAGTCGCTCACAGGGCGCCCATTTTGAGGGGGTGACTGTGAAAGAAGATGAACTTACCCCTTCGGATATTAAGCGCCTCCAGCAAAAAGAGACGGTAAAAAGATACCAGGTAATCCAGAATATACTCAAGGAAACCTATAGCAAAGACGCTTCCAAAGCTACAGGCTGGCAGGCCAGGGCAGACCGGATTCTTACCCACCGGGTATGGGGATACCTCATCTTTTTTGTCATCATGCTGTTGGTTTTTCAAGCTATTTTTTCCTGGTCGGCCATCCCGATGGATTGGATAGACGGGCAGTTTGCGCGGCTGTCGGCCTGGGTAGGCGCCGCCTTACCCGAGGGGAAATTTACCGAACTTCTGGCCGAGGGAGTAGTGCCCGGTATCGGTGGCGTGGTGATCTTTATTCCCCAGATCGCTATTCTTTTCATGTTTATCGCTATCCTCGAAGAAAGCGGGTACATGAGCCGGGTGGTGTTCCTGATGGACAAGATCATGCGTCCGTTCGGACTGAGCGGGAAATCGGTGGTTCCCCTGGTTTCGGGCGTGGCCTGTGCCATTCCGGCCATCATGTCGGCCCGCAATATTGAAAACCCCAGGGAGAGGCTGATTACCATGCTTGTGACCCCTTTTGCCACCTGTTCCGCGAGAATTCCCGTATACGTGATTATCATTTCCCTCGTGATTCCCGAACAGACCGTTTTGGGTTTTATCGGGCTACAAGGGCTGGTGATGACGGTCATGTATTTTCTTGGGTTTCTGGCGGCGCTTCTGGGTGCATGGCTCCTGAAGAAGGTGATTTCCGCTACCACCCGGAGTTACCTGCTGATTGAAATGCCGCCTTACCGCAGGCCCCAGATCGGAAACGTGCTGAACACCATGGTAGAGAAAACCCGCGCGTTTGTAGAAGGTGCCGGTAAAATCATTTTGGCACTCTCCATACTCTTGTGGTTCCTGGGATCGCACGGCCCTGCCGATACTTTTGGCAACGCAGAAGAAATGGTGGCGCAGAACATGGAAGTGCAGCATCTTTCAGAAGAAGAATTGCAGGATGAAGTAGAAGGGTATAAGTTACGGACCTCGTACATTGGAATGCTGGGAAGCGGTATTGAACCCGTATTTCGTCCTTTGGGTTACGACTGGAAAGTCAGTATTGCGGTGCTTACTTCATTCGCGGCCCGGGAAGTATTTGTAGGGAACCTGGCCACGTTATACAATATAGGAAGTCAGGGAGAAGAAGAAACCCGTATTGTGGAAAGAATGGCGAAGGAACGGCGGCCGGACGGCAGCCCCATGTTTGACCTGGCCACGGGCATTTCCCTGCTGCTCTTCTATGCTTTTGCCATGCAGTGTATTTCTACGGTGGCCATTATGCGGAGGGAAACCAATTCGTGGAAATGGACCCTTATCCAGATGGTGTTTATGACAGGCCTGGCCTATGTTTCGGCCATGCTGGCGTATAATTGGTTAAAGTAGCCGTTAGAGGCACCAGCCATTTCTAACATCTAACATCTAACATCTAACATCTAATATCTAACATCTAATATCTAACATCTAATCTCTAATCTCTAACATCTAACATCTAACATCTAAAAAATGCAGAATATCCTAATGTACGGCGCCGTATTAGCGGCAGTACTCTTCCTGGGATGGAAGTGGTTCTGGCCCCGGAAAACCAAAAAGCCGGGCTGCGGTTCTGACTGCGGATGCGGATAAAAAAATGAAGATATTTAAAAAGGAGCCGATTTTTGAATATCTTTCAGGCCAAATTTCTTATGACCACAATCAGGCTTGTAGGGAGATAAACCTGAGTACGATCATGGAGCGGATCCTATGAAAGTTGTGTGAATCGTCCGAAATTTGCAGCTTCAAATTACGAAATATGCCGAAAGAAAGAATCAAAATTCCCGAACTGCACGCGAAAATAATGGACGCCTCCACCGCCGCGGCCTTTATTGAAGACAACATGGTGGTAGGAGCCAGCGGCTTTACCAAAGCGGGAGACAGCAAAGTAGTACTTCCGGCCTTTGCAGAAAGGGCCAGGCAGGAAAAAATAAAAATCACCCTGATGACGGGCGCTTCTCTGGGCCACGATACCGACGGGAAACTGGCGGCCGCCGGCGCCCTCAAGAAGCGTATGCCTTTCCAGGTAGACCGGGTACTGCGCCAGAAGATCAATGCCGGAGAGGTATTGTTTATCGACCAGCACCTGAGCGAGAGTGCCGAACTTTTACACAATAAAAACCTCCCGCCGGTAGACATCGCGGTGATTGAAGCCGCCGGCATTGAGCGCGACGGTAGCCTGATTCCCACTACCTCTGTGGGCAACTCCGCCACTTTCGCGGCCCTGGCCAAACGGGTGATTGTGGAGATCAATACGGCCGTTCCCCTGAGTATTTTCGGTATTCACGATATCTACCAGGCCGAAAACTATCCCCACCGTAACGTGATCCCGATTGTAGCGGTGGAAAACAAGATCGGTCGCCGGACCATCCCCCTTGATCCTTCCAAGATCATCGGCATTGTCTTTACGGATATCAAAGACAGCCCGGCGGAAGTGGCCGAACCCGATACCAAAACCACGGCCATCGCCCACCATATTTTGCGCTTTTTTGAAAACGAAGTAAGGTTGGGGCATCTGACCGAACGATTGCTTCCGATACAGGCGGGGATTGGTAAAGTGGCGAACGCCGTACTGACCGGTTTTAAAGACAGCGCGTTTTATGATCTCACCATGTTTTCGGAAGTGCTGCAAGACAGTACTTTTGACCTGATTGATGCCGGTAAACTCTCGGTAGCTTCCGCCTCTTCCATTACGGTTTCCGAAGAATGCTATAACCGGGTTTTCGACAATCTTCAAAACTACAGGGATAAGATTGTGCTTCGCCCTCAGAATATCTCCAATACGCCCGGTTTGATCCGCCGCCTCGGGATTATCGCCATCAATACGGCCATTGAGTTCGATATCTACGGCAATGTAAACTCTACCCATATCTCCGGTACCAATATCATGAACGGGATAGGGGGGTCAGGTGACTTTGCCCGGAATGCCTACCTCAGTATTTTTGTGACCCAGGCCGCTTCAAAAAACAATACCATTTCGCACGTGCTGCCTATGGTTTCTCACGTGGATCATACAGAACACGATGTAGACATTATCGTGACTGACGTAGGGCTGGCCGACCTCCGTGGCCTTGCACCCCGGGAGAGAGCCCAGGCCATTATTGACAACTGTGTACATCCGGATTACCGTGAACAGCTGCAGTCTTATTTCGACCGGGCCAAAGAAAAGGGAGGGCATACGCCTCATCTCCTGGAAGAAGCTTTTAGCTGGCATATTAATCTGAAAAACAAAGGAACCATGATGCTGGAAGAACCGGCTCAAACCTCTTAACGCAAAGCTATGAAATTTGGCCAGGTACCTGACCCCTCCACCGTTGACTTCCGGATTCCCGAAACTCCGGAAGTCACCTACGATTTGCTGAACCATTACAAGACGGATCAGCCCCTTGAAGTATATGTGGGATGCGCAAAATGGAATAAGACCGACCTGAAAGGTTTCTATCCGAAAGGTGTCAAAGACGAACTGGCCTATTACTCAGGGCAGTTTAATTCCATTGAGCTGAACGCCACCTTTTACAATTCGCCCTCTCCGGCTCAGGTGCTGACCTGGAAAGAGAAGACACCCTCAGGGTTCAGGTTCTTTCCCAAGCTGCCCCAAAGCATCAGCCATTTCAGCCGCCTGCTGAATACCGAAGAGAAAGTAAAGGATTTCGTAGAGGCCACGCTTCAGTTTGAAGAAAAACTGGGCATGGCTTTCCTGCAAATGCATGACAATTATAAGCCCAAAGATTTCAGGCGCCTGGAAGACTTTCTTCTGGGGTTCCCTAAGAGCTATCCCCTGGCCCTGGAAGTTAGAAATCAGGAGTGGTTCTCCGATCCGGAAGTCAGCCGGAACCTCTACCGCCTGCTGGAAGAAAACGGGGTGACCAACGTGCTGGTAGATACCGCGGGCCGGCGAGACATGATGCACATGCGCCTGACCACTCCCGTAGCTTTTGTACGGTACGTAGGCGCCAATCATTCCTCCGATTATTCCCGCCTGGAAGAGTGGGTCTCCACCCTGAAAAAATGGAAAGAAGCCGGGCTACAGAAGCTCTATTTTTTCATTCATCAGAATGTGGAAAAGGAATCTCCTCTTCTGGCCGCTCACTTCATTCAGAATCTGAACCGGGAGCTGGGTACAGACTTACCCGTTCCTCAACGGCCCGACCTGTTCAGCTGATCAGGTCTTCGTACGGTGAACGGATTCGCTGTAGCTCTGTTTTGGCAAAAGGGGCGTAAAAAGAAGTGGTTTGAATATTACTATGCCCCAGTATTTTCTGCAAATGGTTAATGGCTATACCGTTTTCCAGGGAATGGACAGCGAAACTGTGCCTCAGGGTAGTCAGTTTGGCCGGTTTCGTGATTTTAGACTCCTTTAACGCTTTCTGGAATACCAGCTGGATATTTCTCGCAGAATAATGACCTACTCCGCCCGAACCCGGGAAAAACACATCACTGGGCCGGTATTTGTTCCGGTACTCGTCAATCAGAGGGGTGAGCGCCGGGCTGAGACGCAGTAGCCGCGTCTTTTTCGGATGTTCCGAATCGACACGTATGGTATGGTTCTCCGTGTCAATATCGTCTGTTTTCAGGTTGATAGCTTCATTTACCTTCAGGCCGTTATTGTAAATAAGGATAAGTAAAAGCCTGTGTTTCAGGTTTTTTATTCCCGAAAAGAGGAGGTGGAGCTCGTCTCTTGATAAGATTTCAACCGACTGGTCGTCTTTGATTTTACCGGTAGCCTTAATGTTGAGTTTCCGGTTATAGATCTTATCGAAAAACAGGATAATGGCTTTTCCGGTCTGGGCTGCTACCTGGGGAGAACTCTTCTTGCTCAGGCCCAGGATATATTCGGATATCAGCTCTTCGGTAAATTTATTTTGAGGATAGTCCCTGAAATTGTTATAAAATACAAAAATGGCGTTACGGTAGGCGGCAATGGTTGCTGAGTTATACTTACCTTTTTTAAGTAATTCGGTAAATCGTTCAATTAAATGAGTCACAGTTTTCTATATGGTTATAAGTTATTCAAAGTTAGGTCTTTTACAAAAAAATAGCAACTTTAGCGCCTGTTTCCCCCGAATTTGTGGCCAATATGTTCCGATATCAACCATCCCGCGGTCCAGGCCGCCTGGAAATTAAAACCACCGGTTACCGCGTCAATATCCAGTATTTCTCCACCGAGATACAGATCGGGATACCTGTGGGTTACAAAGCTGTCATGATGTAGTTCGGAGAGCCTCACACCGCCGGCGGTAACAAATTCCTCTTTGAAGGTACTTTTACCGTTAACCTTGAATTTAGCAGCTGTCAGGTTTTCCAGTAGGGCGGCAATCTGCTTCTTTCCTCCCTCAGCTCCTTTCTGGAATTCGGATATACCCGATTTCCCACAAATATAGTTCCAGAATCGTTGAGAAACGCCCGAAACAGGCAGCATTCTTATGTTTTTTTTAGGATTTTCGAGAAAATTTCGCTTTATATCATCTTCGAGGGTTTTTTTCGCCCGGTCTGAAAGCCAGTTTACTTCAATGTCAAAGGTATATTGGCATTCTTTCAGGAAATAGGCCCCCCAGGCCGACAGTTTCAGGATGGCCGGACCCGACAACCCCCAGTGCGTAATCAAGAGGGGGCCGCTTTGTTTTAGGGAGGAATTTCTGACCGATACTTCCGCTTTTTCGAAACTTATTCCCTGTAGGGCGGTAAGGGCTTCGTCCTGGATATTAAAGGTAAAAAGCGAGGGGACAGCTTCGGAAACGGCCAGGCCCAGTTCCCTCACCGTAGTCCAGAGGCGGTGGTCGCTACCCGTTGCAATCATCAGGTTGCGGGTCTTAAAAACCCGGCCTTCTGCCGTGGTGATTTCCCAGCCGGGCAGGAGGGGAACAATCTTCTCCACCCGGCAGTTCAGGATCAACTCCACCCCGCGGGCTTCGGAAAGGAAACAGTCTATGACGGTTTGGGAGGAGTCGGAAACGGGAAATACACGCCCGTCTTTTTCCGTTTTTAGTGGAATCTTCCGGGAGGTAAACCACTTTTGGGTATCGCGGGAACTGAACAGGGCGAATGCATTTCTCAGGAAATCTTCTCCCCGGGGGTAATTTCGTGCAAGTTCTTCCGGGTCGGAGAGTATATTGGTGACATTGCACCTTCCTCCGCCGGAGACTTTCACTTTCTGCAGTACCTTCCCTTGTTTTTCCAGGATCGCCACCTTTAATTCCGGCGATTTATTTTTTACATTGATAGCCGCGAAGAAACCGGCTGCACCTCCTCCTATAACAAGGAAGTCATACATAGCGAGTCTGTTTAAATTTTATCTTTTAAAATATCTGCAAAATAAGTCTCAAAAACAAAATCTAAACAGCATCTGCTTATCTATATTTTTCGATCAAAGCCAGGCGGTGAGCGCGAAGCGAGGAAATGATTTCCTCAAAACCCTCCACGGAAGACCCGTATTCGAACCTCACCTTCTTGACCGTGCCGTCGCTGAACTGAACGTCCAGCCATTCTTCACCGCCATCGGCGCAGTCAGGGCATCCGTAAGTGTTTTTCAGCTTAAGAAATTTTTCTTGGGGGAAATTATTCAGGTCGGCCTTGATCTGGTTCAAGCGCGTATTGTCGAGTTGTTCAGTGGTTTCCGGATCACCGCCGTTCATTTTTCTTTCTACCTGTTTTAATACTAAGGAGTTGTTTTCCAGGATCAGCTCATTGTAGCATTTGCCTATACACATTCCGAATGACTCCCCGGATTTAACACGGACGATGTCCGCATTGAGCGGGATTGCCGTAGTATTTTCTCCGCATGAAAATGCCATCATAATTATGACGGGAAAAGCAATGAATAGTTTTTTCATAATTACTTTTGTATTCAGAAGTAAGACATTTTTTACATGGAAATGGTTGGAATAAAGCCTTAAAATTTTATTCCTCAAACACTTGTAGTTGGTTCTAAAACATTATTTATAGTAAAAAGGTTGGAATGAGGTCCTTAAATTATATTGCAGAAGCACTAAAAATTTCTCCGTCACAGGTATCCAGAACCGTCGCATTGTTTGAATCGGGCGCCACTGTACCCTTTATCGCCCGCTACCGGAAAGAAGCCACCGGTAGCCTGGACGAGGTGGTGCTGCTCGAAATTCGTAAAATACATGACCGTCTGAAAGAAGCAGATAAAAGGCGGGAGGCTATTCTGGAATCCATTGAGAGTCAGGGAAAACTGACCCCCGAACTGAAAAAAAAGCTGGAAGACGCCCTTTTTGTGTCGGAGCTGGAGGAAATTTACCTGCCGTACCGGCCCCGCAAGAAAACGCGGGCATCTGTGGCCGTGGAAGCGGGCCTTGAGCCCCTGGCCAGGCTGCTTTTTGAGCAGAAAGAGCGCTCGGTAGAGCCCCTGGCACTGCGTTTCCTGAACGACAAGATATCCACCGTGGAAGAGGCGCTGGCCGGGGCCCGCGACATTATGGCAGAATGGATCGCCGAAGATGCGGATTGCCGCCGGAAGGTGAGAAGCATTTTCGAAAGAAGCGGCGTACTGGAGGCAAAGGTCAAAAAAGGCAAAGAGGCAGAAGGACAGAAATTCAGAGATTACTTTGAGTATGCCGAAACCGCAGGGAAAATTCCCTCACACCGCTACCTGGCACTTCGCCGCGGAGAGGAAGAAGGGTTCTTGAAAGTAGGAATCGGCATAGACACGGAAGAGGCCCTGGAAAAACTGGGAAGGGGGCTGCTGCGTGGAATGCCCGAGCCGAAAGAACAGGTAGAGCTGGCCCTGGCCGACTCCCTGAAAAGGCTGATGTTGCCCGCCCTGGAGAAAGAGTACGGAAATGCCCTGAAAGAAAAAGCCGATCAGGCTGCCATCGGCATTTTTACCACCAACCTGCGCCAGCTTTTGCTGTCGCCGCCTATGGGGCAGAAGCGGGTAATGGGTATTGACCCCGGCTTTCGTACCGGTTGCAAAGTGGTGGTATTGGATGAACAGGGAAATCTGAAAGAAGATGAGGTGGTATATCCCCAGGCGAAAAGCCAGGAAGCCGAGGCGAAACTGGTGTATCTTTTGAACAAATACCAAACGGAAGTCATTGCCATCGGGAACGGCACGGCCGGGCGGGAAACGGAGCAGTTTGTCAAAGATGTGATCCGCAGAAAACCCGAGTTAAAGGGAATAAAAGTAGTGATGGTTTCCGAACAGGGTGCTTCCGTGTATTCTGCTTCCGACGTGGCCCGGGAGGAATTTCCCGACAAAGATATCACCGTACGGGGTGCCGTATCCATTGCCCGCCGCCTGATGGACCCCCTCGCGGAGCTGGTGAAGATTGACCCCAAGTCAATAGGCGTAGGACAATACCAGCACGATGTAAACCAGAAGGAACTGAAGGAATCGCTGGATACCGTGGTGGAATCCTGCGTCAACCTGGTAGGGGTGGAGCTGAATACGGCCAGCCAGCATTTGCTGAGCTACGTGTCGGGTATCGGGCCTTCCATTGCCCGGAATATTGTGGATTACAGGGCCGCAAACGGGAAGTTTAAAAGCCGCAAAGACCTGAAAAAAGTACCCCGGCTGGGCGAAAAAGTATTTGAACAGGCGGCGGGGTTTCTTCGCATTCACGGAGCGAAAAATCCCCTGGACAATTCGGCCGTACACCCCGAATCGTACGCCCTGGTAGAGCAGATGGCAAAGGACCTGAAAACAGACCTGACCACCTTTCTTGCCGCTGAAGATCTGCAGAAGCAGGTAGAGGTGCAGCGTTATGTTTCGGGAGCAGTAGGGCTGCCCACCTTAAGGGATATTCTGGAGGAAATTAAGAAGCCGGGAAGAGACCCGAGGGAGCCTTTTGAAAGCGTGGAGTTTGCGGATGTAAATTCCATCCGCGATTTGAGAACGGGCATGGTACTGCCGGGAGTGGTGACCAACATTACCGCTTTCGGGTGTTTTGTGGATATTGGCGTACACCAGGATGGCCTGGTACACCTTTCCCACCTGGCCAACCGTTTTGTGAAAGACCCCAACGAAGTAGTAAAAGTGCATCAGAAGGTGACCGTTAAGGTGCTGGAAGTAGACGAAGCCCGGAAAAGAATAGGACTCAGCATGAAAGAGGTATGACGGCATTTTCGCTCATTTCTTCCCCGTCTGCTTGGGCATTGTACTTTCTTTGCGCCATGTTTATCGGGATGTCCAAAACCGGTATCCTCAATATCGGAACCCTGGCGATTCCTTTTTTTGCCCTGCTTTTCGGCGCCCGGTATTCTACCGGTATTGTGCTGATCCTGCTTTGTTTCGCCGATGTGGTAGCGGTGGTGTATTACCGGAAGGCCTTTCTCTGGAGCGAGGTAAAGAAACTGCTTCCCATGGCCTTGACGGGGCTGCTCGCGGGGCTGGTGCTGGGCCGGTATGTCGATGACCGTGCTTTTAAGATATTGATCAGTTCTTGTATTCTTCTGGGCGTGGGCATTATGCTCTTGACAGAAAACAGTACAAAGTGGAGCGGGTGGGTAAATCAACGATGGTACTCACCGGTATTTGGATTTATCATGGGCTTTTCCACCATGATAGGGAATGCAGCCGGTCCTGCCCTCTCGGTGTATATGCTCTCCAAAAAGCTCGATAAGATAACCTTTACCGCTACGGCGGCGTGGTTCATCATGATCCTGAACTTTACGAAGATCCCTCTTCAGCTCTTTTTCTGGCACAACCTCACCCGGGAGGGTTTTATTCTAAACCTGATGGCCTTGCCGTTTATCTTGTTAGGCGGCTTCCTGGGTATAAAAATTCTGAAAGTTTTGCCGGAAAAAAGATTCCGTCAGATCATTGTTACCATGGTGATCATCTCGGCCGTATTTCTGATCTTAAAATAGTCGGGTGCGTGTTTCTTCATGAAAGCAAGGGGAAATATCGCTTCTCCAATACTTCGTAATGGTGAATGCCGTGGCCCAGCACCATAAAACCCAGTGCCAGCGGAGTGATCCGGATGCCGTTTCCGCTGCCTTCGCGCAAAGCCATGGCAGAACTCATGTGATGAAATAGCAGTTCTGTAGCTTCCCGCACCACCTTGTATTCCGCCAACAGGTCGTCTATACTCCGGGCAGAAGCAATTGTGTTTTCGGCATAGAGTTCCTCATCAAATCCCGGCAGGGAAATGCGTTCCCCCCTGGAAATGCAAAGCGCACGATACGCCATTATCCTTTCCGTATCGATACAGTGCTGAATTACCTCTTTCACCGGCCATTTTCCAGGGGCATACACCTGGTCGCCCAAAGCGGTGAGTTTGGCCCGGTCGGTAAAGGTATTTTCCGGGGAGAAGAGTAGAAACGCTTCGGTAAGTTCCAGGTGCTCCGGAATCCGGGCGATGTACCGGTCAAAATACTGGGGAAGGAAAGGGAGGTCTTGAATTTTCATCGAAACAGGAGGCTAAGGCCGAATACTATAACAAATGCCAGCGAGGTCAGTGACAAAGTTCTCAGGTAAGGGTCGGGATTGCCGCGCTTACTTACCTGCACACCGTTCAAAAAGATCAGGGGGAAACTCAGGAGGTAATACCAATTGCCGCTTTTCAAACCCATATAGGCCGCAGCACTCAGCATAGCCAGGAGAAGGAGAATCCAATGGTAAATTAAGGCTTTTTTTCTGCCCAGCCGAACAGGTATCGTAATCTTTCCTGTTTTTTGGTCCGATTCCATGTCCCGTATATTGTTAATGTTCAATACCGCGGTGGCCAGGGCTCCGCAGGCCGTTCCCGGAAGCAGCAAAGCCCACTCAAAATGCAGGGTATACAGAAAATAGCTTGCCACTACGCCGGTAATCCCGAAAAAGAGGAAGACGGAAATATCGCCCAGTCCCATATAACCGTATGGCCGCTTTCCCGCAGTATAGGTATAGGCAGCAAGGATAGACAGCAGGCCGAGGACCAGGAAGATACGGAAATAGAGGGAAGAAAAACCACCAAACGAAAGGTAAAGCAGGTAAATTCCGGATAAAAAAGCCGCCAGACCTGTCAGCAGAATCGCGTTTAGCATCTGCTTTGGCGTGATTTCCCCGCTTTGCACCGCCCTTGTCGGGCCTATCCGGTCTTCCGAGTCCGCACCGTTCTTCGTGTCTCCGTAATCGTTCGCAAAGTTCGAAAGCACCTGCAGCAGTACCGTGGTCAGTATGGCCCAGCCAAAAACATTCCAGCGAAACATAAAAACGCTTCCCGCGAGAAAGGCCCCCATAATGATACTTGAAAGCGCCAGAGGCAATGTTCTGAGCCTGGCCGCTGAAATCCATTTCTTCATTCGTCTGAAAATTAGCCGTTCTCCAACCTCAACCGTCTTGATGAAGTAGAGTTTCCGTTCCTGAAGAGCCGTTTAGATGCCTACTGCTTTCCGGAATTCTTCATTGTCGGGGGTAATCTTCGACTCAAAGAAATGGGTGAGATTGCCGTCTTTGTCTATCACGTATTTGCAGAAATTCCAGGTAGGTTCCTGGTCGTTCCAGCCGTTCAGTTCCTTTTCCGTAAGCCATTTGTACAGGGGCGCCTTATCCTTTCCTGTTACCTCCACTTTAGAGAACATTTTGAAGGTAACCCCGTAGTTTTTCTGGCAGAATTCTGCAATTTCCTCGTTGGATCCCGGTTCCTGGCTTTTGAAATTATTGGCGGGAAAGCCCAATACCGCTATTTTGTCGCCGTACTCCTCGTGAAACTTCTGCCAGTCGGCATACTGAGGGGTGAAACCGCACTTTGAGGCCACATTGATAATGACCACCGGTTTTCCTTTATAATCAGCAAGCTTTACCGGGTTTTCCTGAAGGTCGTTTACCGTGAAATCATAAAGGGATCCCTTGTGTTCCTGGGTACTGTCAATCATGGAGATGGTATCGTTTTTTGAAAAAATATGTTTGACTAAATCAAAATTGAAAAATACCAGCAGACCGGCTGCCAGCAATGCGGCGATTATAAGAAGCGTTTTCATTGGTGATCGGTTGTTTTATGACAACAAATATAACCACAATGAAAGTGAAACGAAAAAGGAAAACACAAAAGTTTTGGAACCGCCTTGCCTGTCAGACGTATTCCAAAACTTCAAATAGGTCTATTCTAAAACAACATCCGGAAGCGGATGGTCTCCTCAATTCCACGAATTTCCTGCACAAACTCTCTGGAATATGATTTTTCGATATCTACAATCACATAACCGATTTCCGGGTTGGTTTTGAGGTATTGCCCCCGGATATTGATATTGTGCTTGGCGAATATATTGTTCAGTTTGGCCAGGATACCCGGCACATTCCGGTGAATATGCAGCAGACGATGCGAATCATGCAGCAGGGGCAGGCTCAGCTCGGGGAAGTTGACCGTTCCCGTAGTGCTGCCGTTATTGATGTAGCTCAGAAGCCTTTCGGGTACATAGTTGCCGATGCTCTGCTGTGCTTCTTCCGTACTTCCACCGATATGGGGCGTCAGGATCACGTTATCCAGGCCCATCAGTTCGGAAGAGAAAGCGTCTTTGTTGGTCTTGGGCTCTTTGGGGAATACATCTACCCCGGCACCGGCCACCTTGCCCGATTTCAGCGCTTCTACCAGGGCGGGGATGTCTACCACGTGGCCCCGGGCCAGGTTCATGAAAATAACCCCGTCTTTCATTTGCTCAAACTGGCGGGCTCCGATCAGGTTGGTGTTTTCGGGCCGCCCGTCAATATGCAGGCTGACAATGTCTGCCACCCGGAAGACATCCTCCATGGTTCTGCATTTCTTGGCATTACCGATGGGCATTTTATCCACGATATCGTAAAAATAAACTTCCATGCCCATGGCTTCACCGATCACCGAAAGCTGGGTGCCGATATGCCCGTAACCTATCATGCCCAGTTTCTTTCCTCTTACTTCAAAACTGTTCACCGCCGATTTGTCCCAGGAGCCTTTGTGCATGCCTTCGCTTTTTACAAACACTTTGCGTATGAGCATAATCATTTCCCCGATCACCAGCTCTACTACCGAACGGGTGTTGCTGTAAGGAGCGTTAAAGACCGCTATGCCTCTTTTTTCGGCTTCTTTGAGGGCTATCTGGTTGGTGCCGATACAAAACGCGCCAATGGCCAGGAGTTTGTCGGCATGGCTCAGCACTTTTTCTGTAAGGTGGGTCTTAGAACGTATACCGATGATGGATACATCTTTTATTTTCTCACAAAGTTCGTCTTCGTCCATGGCGCCTTTATGAAACTCCACGTCGAATCCCTGCTCTTCAAATGCGGCGATGGCGTCAGGGTGTACGTTTTCCAGGAGCAGTACCTTGATCATGCTCTTGGGGTAGGAGTACCCCCGCGGCAGCTGATTGTAGAAAAGAAATTCGTCCAGGCTTTTGATCACGAAATCGGCCACTTCTGTCACCGAAGGTCGCTCCACGTTTTCTACAAAAGCGTAAAAACGCTGGGCGAGTCCGTTTTTGCGGATCTCGTAATCGGTGAATCCGTCTCCGATCACCGAAACGTGTCCGTCCAGTTGAAGGAGCTTCACCACCTCTAATTTGCCTCCTGTTCGGGAGAGCGGGTTTTCCGTATCCACCCCCGCAATATCCCCCTGTTCATTGTACACAAAGGTGTTGGCATACACATTTTCAGGTTTCAGGCCCAGATATTCGGCTACGGGCAGGATAAAATCTTTAAATCCGCTGGAGATCACCAGGATTTGGTCGGCATATTCAGACAGAAAGGCCCGGTTACGCAGAAACGATTCGGTGATATTTTCTTTCAGGAAATCCACCAGGATATCCATGTGGCTCCGGTTGGCGTTCAGCAGGGCCAGTCTTTGGGTGAGAGACTCCGAGAAGGTCAGTTCTCCCGACATCCCTTTGTCAGTAAGTTCTCTGATTTGAGCTACTTTGTTTTCCCCTTCGGCATCGCCTTTCAGGGCTATTGCGGCTAATTCATCCAGCCCTTCCACGCGGGTAATGGTGCTGTCGAAATCAATAAGGAAATATTTTTTCTGATCGGTTATCACGGTATAATTAAAATGTCATTTCAGTAAAAATAAGTAACAAAGAAATTAAACGGTGAAGATTGTACTAAATTCCTCAATACTTCCTATAAAATATTTAAAAGAGAATACGTTTTAATCAATAGAATCCAATATTTCTTCGAAGTCTTCGTTCATTTCTTTAAACCTTTGCATCACTTTTTTCATAAAAGTGTCGCCCAACATTTCATCGATGTCGTCTTCTCCGGATACATCCAATTCAGATACTTTGTAGATTTGTTCCAGGTTTCCTGCTTCGAATTTGATAATGTATTTGTTGTTGAAGGAGTACAGATTGACTACGCAAAAATCGTTTTCTATGTTTTTGACTAATCTCATGAGAATAATTTTAATTGTTATTGGTATATGTCTGACCAGCTTGTCTTGCAAAAGTAAAAAAGAATCCGCTGAGTTTTTTACCAGGGGGAATTTTCATTTCAAAAAGAAGGAATATGACCGGGCCGAACACTTTTTTTCGGAAGCCATACGAAAGAATCCCAAGCTGGCAGACGCCTACAATAACCGGGGCATTATTTACCTGAACCGGGGCGAGTGGGAAAAGGCGGAAGCCGACTTTGAAGAAGCGGTCAGGCTGGATAAAACCTTTATCGATGCCCGTTTTAACCTGGCCCGATTCTATACCGAAACCGGCAGGGTGGAGGAGGGCGCGCAGCTGCTCGAAGACCTTGCCACGCGCCTGGACACTTCCAGCGCTTTTCATAACGCGTACGGACAAAACTTCGTGATGCGGAACCGCTACCCGGAAGGCGAACAGCATTTCGGCCGGGCATTGGAGATTGATGGCGGCAACGTGGAGGCCCTCACAAACCTGGCCTATGTCAAAACCGTTAATCATCAATACAGTGAGGCCGAGAAACTCTTGGAAAAGGCCCTGGAGCTTTCGCCCTCTTTTGTTTTTGCTTTGAACAACCGGGCGGTATTGTACGGACTCCAACGGCAGTGGGATCCGGCCCTTTCTTTGTTATTGAAAGCCGAACAGGCGGAACCCACTAACCAGTTGGTGGTCAATAACCTCACCCTTTATTACCTGGAAAGCGGAAAGCTGGCCGAAGGCCGGGAGAAACTTCTGCGGAGCCGGAAGTTGGGCGAAGAGAATGAGTTTACACAGCGGAATCAGGCGATTCTCCTGCTCAGGGAAGGGAAAGCCGGGGAGGCTTTGGCCCTGTTACAGAAGATAGAGGCAGACCGCCCGGAAACCGATCATCTTTACTACTATCTGGGACAGGCCTACGCGGCGCTGGGAGACAAGAGGGCGGCAATAAAACAGTATGAAACCGCCCTTACCTTAAAAGACCCCTGGGCCGGGAAACACCTCCCCGAGGCTAAACCTTAAGTCCGGAAACAATATGGAATGCACTTCATCTGGGCCCGAAAAGAATTTTGCCGGGGCGTATTTATTGCCGGATAAAGTGTGGATGCAAACGGTGGCGGATGCCGGATCCGCGATCCAGTATTCTTTTACCCGGTTTTCTTCGTACAATTCGTATTTGACCGCCGTATCATGGCGGGGATTTCCCGGAGATAGAATTTCCACGATCAGGTCAGGGACCCCCACAGCCCCGCGCTCATCAATCGCCGATGCGTTGCAAATGACACAGATGTCCGGCTGTACTACGGTAAATAGGGCGTGGTCACGGGTCTCCAGGGGGTGGAGGCGCACATCAAACGGAGCAAAAAGCAGCTCGCAATGCTTACGCGCGAAATATGGATCCAACTGCCTGACCAGTCTGAGGGCGGTTTTCTGATGCAGAAACGTGGGTGCAGGACACATTTTGGAAACAGCCCCTCTGATCAGCTCCACCCTTTCCTGAAATTTCCAACGGAGATAATCGGCGTAAGAGTATATTTTGCTGAAATCCAATAGGTCTAGCGAGGTGACGTCAGGGGCATAAGAGATCACAGGCTCGCCCACCGCGGGAATATCGCCGGAAGGGCGAAATATTTCCCGGAGAGGAATTTCCAGGCCAGGGAAGGCGGGAGATTGCAGGACCTCCTCCTGGTGGAAAGGGGGAAGACTCCGGTAGCGGCCCCCCTCAAGGGCATGGACATATACCCGGTTTTCCCCGGGAACAACTACCCAGTATTCCTTTACCCCCTTTGCTTCGTAAAGGCGAAATTTGTACTCCATTTCCGGCCGGGAACTGCCCGTTATTTCCACGATCAGGTCAGGGATGCCCGTACTGCCGTCTGCATCCGTTTGAAGAGGGGAGGTGATCACACAGAGCGCCGGCCTGACCACCCAAAAAACTTCTTCGTCACGAATTAGTATGGGTGTATCGGGTAACCTGACCTCAAAGGGTGATAAAAATACCTGGCCCGGTTTAAAAAAGTGACTCAGATGATAGAAAAATGACGCTGAAATCTGGGAGTAGCCCGGTGCAGTGACTGCATTCATTTTATGAATAAACCCGTCTGCCAGTTCCACCTTTTCTTTGAATGCCCACTGCTTATACTCGTTATACGAATAACGTGACCCCAGGTCAGGCCCGTTTTCACAGGCAGGGGATAACCGGGGCCTCATGGTTTTTCTTCCTGATCGCATAATTTTTCCGTTTCCACAAAGTTAGGCACCCCTCAGCCCGCTTTTCTTCCACCCAAATAAGAAAGAATTTATCTACAGGCAAGAAATGAACAAAAGAGGGTGCGTAAAAAAAGAAACGGGACTTGGATATTCCGGGGAATAGTCAGATATTGACCTTTATTAACACCGAATCGTATGAGCATTTTTAAGGATATCCGGGGAGCTGTGGAACTCCTGAAACAGGTAGACTTTAAACAATTGAGCGCTTTAAGCAGGAAAGTAGATCTGCCCGCGGCCATGAAGCAACTCGCCCGAATGGACGAAAAACAGCTTCAGGGTCTGATGAAAATGTTAAATAGCCCGGGCAGGAAGAAAGAGTTGCCGGAAATTAACCCCGATTTTTATGAATTAAGCGATAAACTCACCCCCGACCAACGCGCTTTACAATTAAAAGTACGTGACTTTATGGAAACCGAAGTCGCCCCCATCATCAACGATTATTGGTTGAGAGACGAGTTTCCTTATGACCTTATTCCGAAGATGGGAGAGCTCCGGCTGGCCGGAATCACCTTTGAAGGCTACGATTGTCCGAACCTGCCCTACCTGATGGAAGGAGTACTGGCCATGGAAATGGCGAGGGTGGACTCTTCTATCGCTACTTTTTTCGGGGTGCAGAGCGGGCTTACGATGGGTTCCATTTATTTGTGCGGCTCCGAAGAACAAAAGCAGGAATGGCTGCCGGCGATGAACCGGATGGAAAAAATCGGAGCATTCGGACTGACGGAACCGGAGGTGGGATCAGGCGCCGCGGGCGGACTCACCACCACGTGCCGGCAAACGGCCGAAGGGTGGGTGCTGAACGGGCAGAAAAAATGGATTGGCAACGCCACCTTCGCCGATGTGGTGGTCACCTGGGCGCGGGATGAGGCCGACGGGGAGGTAAAAGGTTTCCTGGTTCGGAAAGATAACCCCGGTTTTAAAGTAGAAAAGATCAAAGGAAAGATGGCATTGCGGGTGGTACAAAACGGACTGATTACACTTACTCATTGTGTAGTGGAAGAAAAAGACCGTTTGCCCAAGGCCAATTCTTTTAAAGATACAGCCAATGTATTGCGGATGACCCGTGCCGGCGTAGCCTGGATGGCCGTAGGATGCGCGCGCGGAGCCTACGAAAATGCGTTGGCCTATACCCAAACCCGTAAACAGTTCGGTAAACCCATTGCCTCCTTCCAGCTGATTCAGAATCATCTGGTCGAAATGATCTCCAACCTTACCGCTATGCAGACCCTGGTTTTTCGCTTGTCGGAGTTACAAGACCTCGGGCAGTTAAAAGACGAACACGCTTCCCTGGCCAAGGTTTTTTGTACATTAAGGACCCGCGACATCGTGCGGGGCGCCCGTGAGGTCATGGGCGGAAACGGTATCCTTCTCGATTACAATGTAGCCCGCTTCGTGGCCGATGCCGAAGCCATCTACTCGTATGAAGGCACCAAGGAGATCAATACGCTCATCGTGGGCCGATCCATTACCGGGTTTAGCGCATTTGTGTAAGGGTCCGAAATATACGGCAGGGACCGATCCTTCATGTTCCTAATACCCAATATAATATCTGGGGATAGTGGAGGGAAAATC
>JBEBRS010000001.1:0-41646 GCA_040394705.1 Leadbetterella byssophila | reverse complement strand
TACTTGGATTTTTTGGCATTTTAATGCGAAGAGATTTCGATTTGTTTATCGAAGTGCAAAGATAATACAGAAGCGTGGTTGTCCAATGGATTTAGTCGTTTTTCGTGTGTAAATTTAGTTCCGAGTGCTGAGTGCCGAGTAGCGAGTAGTTAGTAGTGAGTAGTGAGTGGGTCTTATGCAAAAAACTTGTCCTGAAAATTGATCAGGAACACTTCTTTAATGCCTCGGGTGAGGGCGGTGTACAGCCAGCGTACAAATTCCGGAGTTTGTGCATCTTCCCGCAGGTAAAACTGGTCGATGAATACCGCATCCCATTGTCCGCCCTGGGCTTTATGGCAGGTGAGGGCATACGCAAACTTTACCTGGAGGGCGTTCATGTACTTGTCTTCGCGTACCATTTTTTTGCGTTCCCGGGCAGATTTTACCCATTGATAGTCATTTGTAACGCTTTCGTAAAGATGTTGGTTTTGTTCCTGAGTCAGGCTCGGTGTAGGGGAATAGAGGGTGTCCAGAAGGATGAGGGTGTCGAATTCGGGATCGTCAGGATAATCGACGAGGGATAAAGTGACATTCAGAAAGCGGAAACCGTGCATTTCTTCTTCACGGCCAAGGCGTTTTACTTTTACAAATTCTCCGTTGGCCAGGAAACCGGCCTGAGACTCGGGGCTGAGGGTGTTGTAATTGTTTTTGACCACCATCAGGATATCGGCATTGTCAATTTCCGAGTCGGAATAATTGATCCTGTTGCGGATAAACTGGTTGTAGAGAACGGCATTTTTGTTGGATTGGGTCAGTACGATGGTATTTTCCTGTCCGTATTTGTCGTATGCGTAGCGGATACCGTCTTCAATGCGTTCGCTGGTCATGCGGAATATATCGGGGAAACCGCGGGTATGGAGCTGTACGCGGATTTCTTCTTTTCCGAGCAGGCCTCTCAGGTCTGTGGCGTTTTTCAGGATGCCCGATCCGGCGTTCTGGCGCATGACTTCGGTCAGTGTGTGGCCGAATACCCGGGCGTGATAGTACCCTTCCATGTGCCGTATATCCAGGGCAGGGCTGAGGGGCAGATTGACGGGGGGGAGCTGGGCTTCGTCGCCTATCAGCAGGAGTTTGTTGTTCTTCCCTGAAAAAACATACGATACGAGGTCGCGAAGTAACCCGTTGGATCCCATTTCTCCGAGTTCGGAGATCATGGAGGCCTCGTCTACGATATAAACGGTGTCTTCTTCTTTGTTTTTTTGAAGTTTGAAAGCCAGTGAGCCGGTACCCGGATCTTCATTTTGGGTATAAATTTTACGGTGAATGGTGGAGGCATAACGACCGGTGTAATGGTTCATGACCTTGGCTGCGCGACCGGTAGGGGCCATCAGGAAGACCGCAAAACCCAGGGAGGGCGCGGCTTTTATGAAGGCGTCAAGCACGGAAGTCTTTCCCGTTCCGGCATAGCCCCTGAGGATGAAGACGGACCGTTCGCTCTCATCTTCCATAAAATGCCCCCACTTCCGGAACAGCGCTTTTTGTCCGGAAGTGGGGGGGAGATGAAAGTAGCCGAGCAGTTGCTCTTCAAAAAAATTCAAGGTTTATCGCAAGTGTTTCAGGTTCAGGGCGTACAAAATGATAAACAGGATACCTGCGAAGGCGGCGCCGCCCGAAGCCATTGCCCCCGCGAATCCACCGAATATGGTGATCGGAGCAATAATGGCGGCCACGGCACCAGTCACGTATACGTAAAAACCTGTTTTTCTCAATCCCCACATGAGAATAGCGCCTATCAGGGTGATCAGGCTGGTGATGGCGGTGGCTATGCCACTGTCTTTGATCTTTTCGGGCGTCATGGAGTCACCGATAGACTGCAATAGCTGGCCGGCTATTTCCGCGCCCTCCTGGTCGCCAATTTCTTCCTGTACCCGTTCAAATTGTTCATTCACTATGCCGTACGAGACATCGGCGGTGTAATAATTGTTGATACCGCTGTAAATACTCCATCCGCTGCCAATAAAAGTAAGGATACAGAGCACAGTTAAAAAGGTGGGTCTGATGTTTTCCATAGATTATGATAGTTTACTGTTTGATAACGTACGATTTGATATTGGCAAATTCCTGTATTCCAAAGAGACCCAATTCCCGGCCGTAGCCGCTTTCGCCCGTGCCGCCGAAGGGTACGGGTCCTTCTGATTTGACCATTCCGTTTAGGAATACGGAGCCGGACCTGATTTTTTGCATCCATTCCACTCCTTTCTCCCGGTCGCGCGTCCAGAGTGAGGCACCGAGTCCGAATGGCGTTTCATTGGCGATGGCGATGGCTTCTTGGGCGTCGGATGCCCGGATAAGGAAACCCACGGGGCCGAATACTTCTTCGGTATACGATGCGGCAAGTGCGCGCGGTACTTCCAGCACCTGGGGTGCCAGCAGGCAGCGGTCGCGCCCCCAGCGCGTGAGGGAAACAGCCCCCTGCCTGACCAGGTCTTTTACCTGTGCTTCCAGGGTTTCGGCGAGGTCTAAGCGGGCTAGAGGCGCCAGGGTAGTAGCGGGCAGGAGCGGATCTCCCGGCTCCAGCGCGGCCACCCTTTGTAGCACATTTTCCCGGAACTCGTGGTATATAGCGTCTTCTACAATCCATCTTTTGGCCGCAATACAGGTTTGGCCTGCATTCTGAAAGCGTGATTTTACGGCTTTTTCGGCGGCGGCATCGAGGTCGGCGTCGCGCAAGACGACAAAGGGGTCTGAGCCGCCCAGCTCCAGAACCGACTTTTTCAGGTATTTCCCGGACAGGGCGGCTACACTGGCGCCGGCGGGTCCGCTACCGGTGAGGGTAACGCCTTTGATGCCGGTATGGCCAATCAGCGTTTCTATACGGGAAGAGTGAAGGTTGATCGACTGAAATACACCTTCGGGAAAACCGGCTTCGCGGAAGGCCTTGTCTATATCTGCGGCAGACCCCAACACGTTGGAAGCGTGTTTGAGGATGACCGTATTTCCGAGGAGGAGATTAGGAACGGCGAAGCGGAGGGCCTGCCAGAAAGGAAAATTCCAGGGCATGATGGCCAGCACCGGTCCAATAGGTTCGGGGGCATACCAGGCCTTCTCGTGGGAAGAATGTACGGTGACCGGCGACAGGTAAGTGTCGGCCTCTTCTACGTAAAAGCGGGTGGTTACGATACATTTTTCCACTTCTGCCACGGCTTCCCGCAGCAACTTTCCCATCTCCGCGGTGATGGTCCGGGCATATTCTTCCTTGTGCTTTTCCAATACGTCTGCAAAAGCGAGCATGCGGTTTTTTCGTTCGCTTAAAGGGGCATCCGACCAGGAAATAAACGCGGCGGAGGCCCGTTCAACCCGGGCGCCGGGGTGGCTCTCCGGCTCAAATTCAGCCACTACCTCTTGCAGGTAGGGATTGATACTCTTAAACATTTCGTGTTAAATCTTCTAATGTGGTGTTGTCATACACTTTCAGGTTGGCATCCCTGATTTGCTGCATCAGGGGCCGTATTCTACAAATTTCCTCACTGATACAGTCTTCGCATCTGTCGTAAAAATTCAGTGATACACACAGTAACGGCGCAATGGGGCCGTCAATAACCCGGATAATCCGGGCTATCTTCACATCCTGGGGCGGAAGTTTCAGCAGGTAGCCGCCGCCTTTTCCTTTCTGACTTTGCAGGATTCCGTTATTTCTGAGTTCCAGCAAGATGGCTTCCAGGAATTTCTTGGGTATATGTTCGGATTCCGATATCTCACTTATAAGCAGAGGTTTACGGGTCTCGTAATTCAAAGCCAGCTTAGTGAGTGCTTTTAACGCGTATTTTGCCTTTTTGGAAATCATAAATTTCGTTTTTCTTTCGCCAGACGGTTATTACAAAATTAGTTGGTTTTAACAAGATAAAAAACGGTTAGGTTGTTTAAATTGCGAATTGATTGAGTGAACGGTTTTGAAAAAAATAAAATTACACCTCCCCCTGCTGCGCGGAATGGAAGACGCACTGAGCCTGATCTTTGAAGAGGGGAAGAAATCGGACCAGGTGGTTCCGGCTCTCTTGAAAGCGCATCCGAAATGGGGAAGCCGCGACCGGAATTTTGTGGCTGAAAACACGTACGAGATTGTACGCAATAAGCGTTTGTTGGTCTATTGCCTGGAAGGGAGGACGGAGATCAGTGCGCTGATAGGTGCCTGGCTGATTATAAAGGGGCATCATGACGAATCCGTTTATTTTGCCGGCCTGGACCCCGACCGGATCAGGGAGAGGGCAGAGGTGACGGAGCCTGCGATCCGGTTTTCTGTACCGGATGCTTTGAATGAGGGGATGCTTTCCGAGCTGGGACCTGAACGGTGGTACAGGGAACTGGAGGCCATGAGTGTGCCAGCGGAAGTGTACCTTAGGGTAAATCTCCGGATATTTTCCAGGGAAAAATTGCAGGAAGCACTGAAGAAAAAAGAGATAGAAACGGAGCGGGTGGAGACGGCGCGGGCGGGGCTTCGCCTGTTGAAAAGAGCCAACCTGACCCTTACGGAAGAATTCAGAAGGGGTGGGTTTGAGATCCAGGACGCGGGCAGTCAGCAGATCGCGGAGTTTCTTCATCCTGAGCCGGGGGCATTGGTGGTGGACGCCTGCGCGGGCGCGGGCGGGAAAACCCTGCACCTGGCCGATTTAATGGGGAATAAAGGGCGGATTCTGGCCATGGATGTGGAGGAGCCGAAATTGAAAGAACTGCTGCGCCGCGCCGAAAGAAACAAGGTGAGTATCGTGGAAACCGGCCTGGTGAGTGAAGCCCTGCTTCAAAAGTATGCCGGGGAGGCCGATTATTTGCTGCTGGATGTGCCCTGCTCCGGAACGGGCGTGATTAAACGGAACCCGGATGCGAAAGAGCGCTTAACGGTAGATTTTATCCGGGAAATCCGGGAAGTGCAGCAAAAGATTCTAAAGGAATATAGCGGTATGCTGAAACCCGGGGGAAAGATGGTTTATGCCACCTGCTCTCTTCTGCCCTCTGAAAACAGGAAGCAGGTAGATGCATTTCTGGAAGAAAACCGGGCGTTTACCCTGGTAAAAGATCACCAGATCTGGCCTTCCGAAACGGGATTTGACGGCTTCTACATGGCCCTGCTCACACGCAATTAAAGGACTAAGTTCAGCTCACAGCTCACAGCTAATTCGATACACATGAAATAGCCATGAGCCTTCAGCTATCAGAAAACCGGCACACCAACCGGCCAATGTATAAGCGAAGCGTCGCCCGGCTGACTGCTGAAAGCTGAAGGCTGAAAGCAAAAATTTTATACAGATGAAAGTACTTATCGTAGACGAAATGCATGACTCCCTCCTGCCTCTACTGGCCGGAATGGGGGTTGAGGCCGACTATTTTTATACCTTCGGCCGTCAGGAAACGGAAGCGGTTATAGACCGGTACGACGGACTCCTGATTCGAAGTAAGTTTTTTATTGACGATGCTTTCCTGGCGAAAGCCCCGCGATTGAAGTTTATCGCCCGCGCCGGCGCCGGACTTGACCTGATTGACCTGGTGGCCTGTGAGCGGAGAAATATCCGGGTTTTTGCCGCGAACGAGGCCAATCGTGTAGCGGTAGCCGAACATTTACTCGGGATGATTCTGAGTCTCTTTAATCGCATCCACACTTCAGGGGAGGAGATCAGGCAGGGAAAATGGTTAAGGGAAGCAAACCGGGGAGAAGAATTGCAGGGAAAAACCGTAGGTATTATAGGGTATGGCCACAACGGTAGCGCCTCTGCCGCGCGGTTCTCGGCATTCGGCTGCCGTGTGCTGGTGTACGACAAGTATAAGACCGGATGGGCTTCCCATGGTATTGAAGAAGTGACGCTGGATACTATTTTCAGGGAGGCGGAGGTAGTATCCCTGCATATCCCCCTGACGGCCGAAACCCGCGGGTGGGCGAATGCCGACTTTTTTAATCGTTTTCAACATCCCGTGTATTTCTGCAACGTAGCACGGGGAGAAATCATGGGCCAGTCCGATCTGGTACAGGCTATTCGTTCCGGCAAAGTGTTGGGGGCCTGTCTGGATGTGCTTGAAAACGAAAAACTGGCTACGATGACAGAAGAGCAGCAGGAGGCGTTTGATTTTCTGAAAACGCACCCCCGGGTAATTCTTACGCCTCATGTGGCTGGCTGGAGCCGCGAATCTTACCGGAAAATCAATGAAGTACTGTGCCGCCAGATTGCGGAGTTTCAGGCCGGTTCCTGAAGTTGCTGAAGCGCGGCTACATAGGAAGCCGCTACCGACTGCACCGTGAAGTTTTGGATGATTTCCAGGGAGCGTTGCCGCATTTTACCGGGATCTTCTTCCGAGATAAGCGCCGCCATACTTTTTTTAAGTGCATGGAGGTCGTTGGGCGGAACCGCGTAACCGTTTCCGTGGACCAGATCAGGTACGCATCCGCAGGCCTCTGAAACAATCACCGTGAGTCCGCAAACCATCGCCTCATTTATCACCAGTCCCCAGGGTTCGGAGTTGCTGGGAAGTACAAAACACTCGGCGCGGGAAAAGAAACGGGGTACCTGGGTCCAGCTGACGGCGTCGTACAGATAAATATTTTCAGGCGCTTCGGCTATGCTCTTTTTAACGGTACCACTTTCGGGTCCGTTTCCTACCAGGATAAGTCCCCAGTCTTTGGGTTTCAATTCCTGGAATGCTTTGATCAGTAAAGGGATATTCTTTTCCGGTGCCAGTCTTCCCGTATAAATAAAATTTTTTGCCGTATGTATTTCCGGGAAAAGCTGCTGGCTTAGTGCCTGGTGATATTCTTCTTCTATGGCCCGGTTATCTACCACGGCGGCTTTCCGCACCAGAATCTGTTCCGGGGAGGCACCCAGATCCAGGAGGTATTCTTCGGAGGATCGTCCGAATACCACAAAGCCGGAACAAAGTTTTACCGCCAGGCGCTTGATGGATTCCTTGATAAAAGACCGTGTTTTGTCTTTCCGGGTAGATTCGCTGGACATGATGACTTTTTTGCCCAGGAGGCGACCGAACAGGATGGCCGGAAGAGTGGAGGCAGACGAAGCATAGCCGGTGACGTTGATGATGTCAGGCCGGTAACGGTAAATGAACTTCAAAACCGCCCAGATCTCTTTGATGGCCGGAACATGTTCGATAAAATCATCAAACAGCAGGGTGTAAGCGTAACGGTAGCGGGTCTCCGCCCCCTCCATGCCTTTGCGGGAAACCTCACTTCGCGCAATCTGAAGCACATGAAATTCATGGGGCGCGGTGGTCTGCTTCTGAATCTCTTCAAAGAGAACCGACTTGTAATGTGCCCACAGGGTATTATGAATGACAAGTGTTTTCAAACTATTTTTTCAAGAAGCGGCAAAAGATAAACAAGGTTGCAAACCGGGTATAATCCAGCATCTGGCCCGCGGTAAAGTTGGCAAAAAAGAAATAGACAAAAGCGTAGGCCAGGAACTCCGTACCTATACTTTCGGGGTTACGCATTTCCCGGATGCACATCAGCACCAGGCGAAAAAAAATAATGGAGAAGAAAATAAAGCCGGTAATGCCGAAAGAGTCCAGCATTTCGAGATGCGGCACATCTACATACATGAATTTATATCCTTGTCCGAACAAGACATACTGGTAGTTACCTTCATTGAAGCTTTCTTCCAGGCGCTCAAATACTCCCTGGATATGGGTGATCCGGGTGTTGGCCGAGTCATCTCCCGTTTCTCTCACCCGAATATTTTTGTTTTCGGTAGTTTCCAGAAGTGATTTCTTGATTCCTTCAATGCGGCTGTTAAAATAGTTGAAAGCCGGGTCAAGAAGTTTCTGATTCTTGTTCATCTGGTAACTCAGCCCGGCAAAGCCTAGGATCACCAGGGCCACGATATACCATTTGGAGAAGAACAGGCGAAAGGTGCTTACGGTACTGGAGAAGGAAAGGTTAAAGACCAGGAACAGGGCGGCAAAGGTAAAGGTGGCCAGAAATGCCAGCATGGTCTGGGTCAGGAAAAGGATGACGATATTGAGGAGAATCAGGGCCAGGGGAAAAATCAGCCCCAGCTTGATGGTCTTGTAGTATTTGAGACAAAGTACGCCCAGGATGATGCCAAAGAATGCCACTTTGGAATTAATATGAGGGTTTCCTACGCCCATATCGCTACCGTAACCGAAGGCAGCCCTCTGCCCCAGCACATAAAACGGGTTCTGGCTGATATAATAGACCAAGGAGGCCGCACTGACCGTTACTCCCAAAACCGCCAAGTAAATAAAAGGCTTCCCGATGGCCTGGTTTCGCATAAAAACCAGGGTAAAAGCCATAAAGCCAATGATCAAAAACGTAAGGAGCTCCGTGTACAGACTCACGGTAAAATAGTACCGGTCTTTCAGGTAGAAGTAGGCGAACATGTACATGAGCAGCCAGCACATGAGCGGAAAAGCCACCCGGTTCGGGCTGTCAAAATACCGGAAGTCCTTGAACGGAATGGTAAGGGCAAATGGCATAAAAATGAGGCCTATGGAAAACAGGGTATTTCCGGGAGCAAGCCCCAACCCGTCGCGTAAAAAATAGATGGTGGGTACCCCGCCGAAGAAAATCGCCAGAGCCACCGCATCCCTGTTTTTTACGAATGAGTTGATCAGAAACCGCATTTAGAAAAAATTTCCCAAAGATAGAGGAGGAATGATGGAAAACCAAAAGAAGGCCGCCCAGGCCTTCTTTTGACGGATATTATTGTATTCTTGCCAGATTATCCTCGTAAATCTTTTTATATCGTTCCGCAGCGGGTTTGTCGTATTGCTCTGCGGCAGAATAAAGCAGCTGAATAGTGCGCATATTGGATTGTACCGTTTGACGAATATTGTCATCGCCCCATTGTCGGTCACCCGATCTTCGGAACTTGTCACCAAAATATTTCAGCTCTTCATCGGCTTTGGTTACAATCTGGTCTGCCAGGGCAGTCGCTTTCTGTGTATTTCCTATTTCATAGTAGAAAATAGGGAAATTAGTAACCAGCTGATCAAAAGGAACAGAGGCGTCAGGCATCAATTCCAGTACTTTGTCCAATACTTCTTCGGCCTCTTTTTTGTTGCCTTCCCTTAAAAACTCGTCGGCCAGGCGAAGGAAAGCGTAACGTGCCGTAATAAACGGTACTCTAAACGACTCCGTGTCGTAATACACATCGGGATTGTCGAGGTTGGTCCATTCCATTTTGGTAAAGAGGTTCTCTTTCAACAGGGTGGAATTTACAAAACCGTCTTTGGCTCCTTCTATCTTGTAAGGCATCAGGCGGTAGGCGTACCCTTCCAATTGCATGAACTCTTTTAGTCCGATGTATTGGTTTTGGGGTAGGGTGCCTCCGAAATACACGGGACGCTGCCAGTTGTTCTGCGCGATGATATCAAGAACGATCAGGTCGTTTTTCAGGATATCCCGTTCGCCGAAGTTCCACTCGAAGCGGTCGGAGATGAGCGATTTCTGTTCTTCCTGCACAAAAGGAAGCATGGCGATTTCCTCTGCATTCTGAGAGAAAAACAGGTTGGCAGAAGGGAGGATATTGATGATGTCTCCGTTGCTTACTACCCGCTGAATGGCCGGGTCTTTCCGGCGGATCAGGTTCAGGTATTCGCGGAGGTCAATGCCCGCCTTGATCTGCGGACTGGGATTGGCCACATACGGGATATGGTCATTGATGCCCTTGTAATAATTTTCTGAACTCAGAGAGATGGGTAACGCTTCCGATTCGTAGGTTTTGCGTTTCATCTGGTCAATATACCAGTCGGTACCCAATAGGCTGAGGTTACATACGCGTACATCGGTTCTGAAGCCTTCTACTTCCTGCACATACCAGAGCGGGAAGGTGTCGTTATCTCCGCCGGTGAAAAGAATGGCGTTTTGTGCACAACTGGCCAGCATATTCCGGGCAAAGTCGATCTGGTGGACCCGGCCGGTGCGGTCATGGCCTTCCCATCCCGATGCGCCCATAATGACGGGGGCGGTTAATCCGAGTAGCGTGGCTGCACCTGCGCGGGCGGTTCCGGTTTTTAAAAATTTCAACGCATAATGGGCAATAGCCATTACACCCAAACCTATCCAGATGGCATAGAAATAAAAGGATCCCGCGTAGATATAATCCCTTTCCCGGGGTTCTACTGGTGGGGAGTTGAGGTAGACCACCAGGGCCAGTCCCGTCAGGAAGAACATCAGGAAGGTGACGATCGCATCTTTTTCTTTCCGGAAATAGAGAAACAGGAATCCTGCTATGCCCAGGAGGAGAGGAATGCCGAAGTAGTTGGTCCGGGCTTTGTTGGCCGACAGAGAGGCGGGCAATGAGGCTTTGGACTCAAAAATATTGGTCATGCCGGAATCCTGGATATCGGAAGAGCGTCCCCAGAAATTCCACATAAAATAACGCCAGTACATGTGGCCGAACTGGTGCGAAAACATAAACCGGAGGTTGTCGCCAAAGCTGGGGTTTTTCCCTTCCGGAAGATTTAATTTGGCACGGTAAAGAGCAATGTGGCCCGGATCCTGGCTCCAGAGACGAGGCAGAAGCATTTTGCCTTTGCTGTCCCAGACATATTCCGGGTTGTAATCGTAAATTTCGTATTTTTTCTCCCCGTGCTTGTAATTGGGCGTTCCGCGTTTGATATCGGTAAGCTGGGCCGAAAACACCGGGCCGTAGAGCAGGGGCCGTGAGCCGTATTGCTCCCTTTTAAGGTAAGACGTAAAGTTCAGTACGTCGCTCGGATTGTTTTCGTTTAAGGGAGGATTAAAATTGGAACGGATCAACGCGATGGTATAGGAAGAAAAACCGATCAGGATAAAGGAGAAGGCGATCAGTACGGTATTCTGCATGGTTTTCCCTTTCTTGTGGGTATAGTAGATACCGTAAACGAGGCTGGCGATGAGGACGATGATAAAAAAGATCATCCCGGACCCGAAAGGCATTCCGAAGCTGTTGACAAATAATTTATCAAAAGCAAAACTGATGGAAGGAATACCGGTAATGACGCCTACGTTGATAATGCCCAATATGACCATACCCACAATAAAAGCGATAAAACCTCCTGTCAGTGTTGGTTTTTCCTGTTTCTTGAAATAATACAGGAGGGCCAGGGCGGGAATAGTAACCAGGTTCAGCAGGTGTACGCCGATGGAAACGCCTACCAGGTAGGATAGAAAGATCAGCCAGCGGTTTTGCGCGGCGGAGTCTTCGATTCTTTCCCATTTGAAGGCCGCCCATACCACGATGGCGGTAAAGAAAGACGACATCCCGTATACTTCTGCTTCTACGGCTGAAAACCAGAAAGATTCGGAGAAATTATAGGCAAGCGATCCAACCAATGCCGAACCGAGAACAAGGAGGGTATCGGTGGTGTCGAGTTCGTTATCCGGCTTGTTGATCACTTTTCGGGCAATCATGGAGATGGTCCAGAAAAGGAAAAGTATGGTAAAGGCGCTGGCAAGCACGGAAACCATATTCACCAGGAAGGCTACCTGGGAGACGTCTGAACCGGCCAAAAGGGAAAATATTCGTCCGATTAGCAGGAAAAAGGGCGCTCCTGCTGGGTGCGGTACCTGCAATTTGAAGGCACAGGCAATGAACTCGCCGCAGTCCCAGAAACTGGCGGTAGGTTCTACCGTCAGGGTAAAAGTAACCAGGGACACAAGAAACGCAAACCAGCCTACCAGGTTATTCAGTTTATTAAAACTCATAAGTAAAATAGATTATTCGAAAGAAATTTGGACAAAATAACTAAATAGCATTCAATATATAAGAAGGCAAAATTATAAATAAAGTTAAATCTTCAACTGGGTACCGATATTGATGGTTTTTTCGAGCAGATCGGTGATTTTTTTAAAATCAGCGGCATTTTCTACGAAATCGAGGTGATTGACGTCGATTTCCAGGAATTTCCCATGATGATACCGGTTAGCGAAGCGCTGATAAAGTTGATTAAGGCCCAGGAGGTATTCGGGATCCATGTTTTGTTCGTATTCCCGCCCCCTTTTCCGGATTCCTTTCTGAAGCCGCGGAAGGTCGGCTTTCAGATAGATCATCAGATCGGGCGGTGTAATGGCCCGCATAATGGTGTTGAACAGGCTGCGGTAGGTGTTGAAATCTACCTCGTTCATCTGACCGCTGTCGTAAAGATTCTGCGCGAAGATGTACGCGTCTTCGTAAATGGTACGGTCCTGGATAATGGTTTTTTCCTCCTGTTCCTTGATCTTCATTACCTGTTCAAAACGGGTGTTCAGAAAAAAGATCTGGAGGTGAAAAGACCAGAGGGGCATGTTGTCGTAAAAAGGGGCGAGGTAAGGATTCCCATCTACCGCCTCATAATAAACTTCCCATCCGTAATGTTCGGCCAACTTTTCGGCCAGCGTGGTCTTCCCCGCGCCAATGTTGCCCGTAATGGCGATATGCATGTGTTCTAATAAAAGGTGTACAAAGATAACTTAAGGGCGGGAAGAAATAAAAGTTTCTTTACATCAATGCTGGCAGGATTCCGTACTTTTGCCTCTAAACTACAATATAATTCAACATGAAGCCTCTGATTTTAGTGACGAACGATGACGGAATCACCTCGAAAGGAATAAAAGTACTGATTGAAGAAATGTCGGAGCTGGGAGAAGTATTTGTGCTTGCCCCGGATAGTCCGAATTCCGGTATGGGACATGCGATTACGGTAGCCAGTACACTGCACATTAAAAAGTCGCCAATCTTTGGTCCTATCAGTTCCTTTGAGTGTTCAGGTACTCCTGCCGACTGCGTAAAACTGGCAAAACATGAGTTTTTGAAAGGCAGAAAGATTGACCTGCTGGTGAGCGGTATAAACCACGGCGCCAACTCTTCTATCTCGGTGATTTATTCGGGAACCATGTCTGCGGCTATAGAAGGGGCGATTGAAGGCATTCCCTCCATTGGTTTTTCACTTGACGATTTTGACTATAACGCCGATTTTGGCCATATCCGGAAGTATGTGCGTGATATTGCCGCCTGGGTGTTGAGCGATGGACTACCGGCCGATACCGCGCTGAATGTGAACTTTCCGAAAGCTTCCGGTGAGCCCATACGGGGGGTAAAAGTAGGGCGCCAGACACGCGGTTACTGGAAAGAAGAATTCGATGCCCGGAAAGATCCGGGAGGAAGACCATACTATTGGATGGGAGGCCATTACGTCAATTCGGAACCGCAGGCTACGGATACGGATGTATGGGCACTTGAAAATAATTACGTGTCTGTTTTTCCCTGCCATTTTGATCTCACGCACCACCGGGCGATTGAGTCTATAAAAGGACTGGAAAATATTCAGTAGCTTTCCCGCCAGGGCGGTGACAAACCGGTCAAGGCCGGGTTTTGAGAATCATGGTTTTAAGAATACCGGCAATCGACAAGGAGTCGGTAATCTTATTTTCCATCACCATCCTGTAGGCTTCGCGGAGGGGTAGTTTTTTTACGGTGAGATCCTCCGTTTCTTCCGGCTCGGCCTTTCCCTGGGTTAACTCTTCTGCCAGGAAAATGAAGCCCGTTTCATTGCAAACCGAATTGGAGGTATGAATTCGGGAAATGAGTGTCCATTTTTCGGCCTTCAGGCCGGTTTCCTCCAGCAATTCTCTTTTGGCGCAATCCAGGATGTCCTCGTCGTGCGGACACCCTCCTTCCGGAATTTCCCAGCTGTATTCATCGATAGGAAAACGGTGCTGTCCTACCAGGTAGGTATTTTCATCCGCATCCAGGGGCACCACCCCAATGGCCAGGTTTTTGAAGTTGACCTGCCCGTAAATGCCTTCGCCCCCCGAAGGGTTAATGACTTCATGATGCTGCACCTCGATCCAGGGGTTTTCATAAACGGTGTGGGTGGAAAGTTTTTTCCAGTTATTTGCCATAAAGAGTACTGTCAGAGGGTGGTGGGACAAACATAATCCGTGAGTTTAAACGCGCCGGTCTCCTGAATGGCTTTAAATCCACCCTGGATATCCGTGACGTGTTCAAAGCCCCGCGCTTTCAGAATGGAGGCAAAAATCATAGACCGGTATCCTCCCGCACAATGTATGAAATAGTTTTGGTTTTTGTCCAGTTCACCGAAATGCTCATTGATGAAATCAAGGGGGAAATTTTCGGCACCATCGATATGCTCCGCTTGGAATTCTCCGGTTTTTCGGACATCGAGGATATCGATTTCCGGATTTTGGCGATGAAGGTCGGCCAGTTCGCCTGCGGAGATGGAAACGATACGATCGGTTTCTTTTTCGGCCACTTTCCAGGCTTCAAATCCGCCTTCAAGATAGCCCAAAGTATGATCATAACCCACACGAGCCAGGCGGGTCACGACCTCTTCTTCCCGACCGGGATCGGTGACGAGCAGGATCTCCTGGCGTATATCGGTGATCAGGGCGCCCACCCAGGGCGCAAAGCTGCCGTCGATACCGATATTAATGGAATTCGGGATAAATCCCCGGGCGAAATCCTGGGGTTTCCGGGTGTCGAGTATAAGGGCGCCGCTTTCGTTGGCCGCTGTTTCGAAGGCCACTGGACTAAGGGGCGTGGCTCCCCGGTGGAGTACGGTGTCTATGCTTTCGTATCCTTTTACATTCATCCTCACATTTTCGGGAAAATACGCCGGGGGTGGTTGCAGACCATCGGTTACTTCCCGTATAAATTGCGCTTGATCCATGGGCTGGAGTGCGTAATTGGTGGCTTTCTGATGCCCCAGGGAGTCGGAGGTTTCCTTGCTCATGTTTTTGCCGCAGGCGCTTCCAGCCCCGTGGGCCGGGTATACGGTGATATGGTCAGGAAGCGGCATTATTTTGGTCCGAAGAGAGTCGTATAACATGCCCGCAAGTTTTTCCTGGGTCAGTTCGGTGGCCACTTTCTGGGCCAGGTCGGGGCGGCCCACATCGCCAATAAAAAGGGTATCTCCTGTAAAGAGCGCCGTTTCCTTGCCGTTTTCGTCGATAAGCAGGTAACAGGTACTTTCCAGGGTATGGCCCGGGGTGTGAATGGCCTTTATTTTTACTTTTCCAAGCGTAAAAATCTCCCCGTCTTCCGCTATTCTTGCTTTGAAATCCGGCTGAGCGGTAGGGCCGTAGATAATTTCTGCTCCCGTCTTGCGGGCCAGATCGAGGTGGCCGCTGACGAAGTCGGCGTGAAAGTGCGTTTCAAAGACATATTGGATGGTTGCCCCGTCTTTTTCCGCCCTGCGGATGTAGGGAGCTACCTCCCGGAGGGGGTCAATGATGGCGGCTTGTCCTTCACTACTGATGTAATACGCGCCCTGGGCCAGGCAACCCGTATAGATTTGTTCTACTTTCATTACCATTTTATAATCTTGATCCCCTCATTGAGGAGGATGGCTATACCTAAAACCAAAATAATGCGGCCAAAGTTTTTTTTCAGCTTCTCTCCGTCCCATTTTTTTGAAATACGATGTCCGATGAATATACCTGAGATGGCGAGAAGCGTAAGGATAATCATGAATTTCCAGTCAATTTCGTTTCGGTGATGGGCCAGGCCGCCAAGGAAGCCGATAGTGGAATTGGCGGCGATAATAATCAGGGAGGTACCCACGGCCGTTTTCATGGGTAACCTTCCGAACATGATTAAGGCGGGAATAATCAGGAAGCCCCCGCCAGCCCCTACCAGGCCGGTCAGCAAACCTACCAAAACCCCTTCCAGGATGATCAGGGTAATTTTATAGTCGGATTTTTTTCTCCTGGGGACTTTCACCCTTTCCCCCTTGATCATGGAGAGGGAAGCGCCAATCATGAGGGAGGAAAAAAGCAGCATCAGAAAGACCGGTTTGGTCAGGTGGAAATTGCCGATCCGTAAGATCTGTTGGGGTATTGCGGGGGAAATAAACGCTCGGGTAAGCAGCACCGAAAAAATGGAAGGAATACCGAACCAAAGTGCTGTTTTGAGATGGACGAGCCCCTGGATATATTTCGGTATACCGCCAATGAGGCTGGTAGAACCCACAATAAACAAAGAATAGAGTGTGGCTAGTACGGGATCCACTCCAAAAATATAGACCAGCAGGGGGATGGTGAGAATAGAACCTCCGCCGCCGATCATTCCCAGAGACACCCCTATAGCTATAGCAATGATGTATCCTACGATTTCCATGGTGCTGGGGGTAATAAAAAAGATGACAGGCCCGCCGGCGGGCCATAAAATAGGAAATTCATGTCTTATTCGATGGTGTTGTGCCGCAGGTGCGCTATTATGCGTTACTTTTGGCAATGCAAATATATACATAATCAACGAAAGGAAATATGATTTCGGGCATAGTGGATCTGGGAACCAATACATTTCACCTCTTAATTTTTGACCATGATCAGGTTTTGTTTAAACAGTCTCTTGCCACCAAAATGGGGATGGGGGGCATTAACCAGGGGCTGATCACTCCGGAAGGAATAGAAAGAAGCGTGGCGGTACTCCGGACTTTCCGGCAAAAACTGGATGAATTTAACGTACAGGATGAAAACGTTTTTGCCTTCGGCACCTCGGCGTTACGGTCGGCGGCCAACCGGGAGGAAGTATTGGCCCGGTTCAGGGAGGAAGCAGGGATTTCGGTACAGGTGATCGACGGGGAGAAAGAAGCGTCTCTGATTTACGCGGGTGTAAAAAAGGCTGTACGGATAGAAGAGCCTTCCATGATTGTGGACATTGGAGGAGGGAGCGTGGAGTTTATTATCTGTGACGCAGATAAGGTGTTGTGGATGCGGAGTTTTGAAATCGGCGGACAAAGGCTGCTGGAGCGGTTTATCAAGAAAGATCCTTTACCGCCGTCGGAAACAGACAAAATGGAACAATATTTCAGAGAGGTGCTGCTTCCTTTAACGAACGCTATTCATCAGTACCGGCCCGTAGTGCTGGTGGGGTCCAGCGGTAGTTTTGATACGTTAAACGACATGTATTATTGCCGTACCACGGGCCATTTTCCACCGGAAGAAGTAGCGGGATTTGACTATCCCCTGGATGAATTTGGCCGTGCATACGAACAATTGGTGTTTAGTACGCGGGAAGAGAGAATGCAGATTCCGGGCATGAAGGAACTGCGTGTGGACATGATTGTAGGGGCAATGGTATTGATTAAGTTTCTCTTGCAGGCTTTTGGGATAAAAAAGATCAAGATTTCCAACTATGCGCTGAAAGAAGGCGCGATGAGTTATGCACAATAATTATTTCTTTCTTAGGAAACTGTCCGCAGAGCTTGACACACTTTGGAGGGGAACACGGCTTCTGACTTGTTTTTCTCAGGAAAAGGATGAAGTGGTGCTGGGGTTTTCCAATAATTTGTACCTGAAATGTATCCTCAAACCTGATTTTTCGGCCCTTACTGTGGTCGACGACTTCAGCAGGGCGCGGAAAAACTCAGTATCGTTGTGGGAGGAGCTTTACGGGGAGGAAGTGGGGGAAATCGAGACATTTCAAAATGAACGGGCGGTTAGAATAGCGATAGGGGTAGATTATACATTGGTTATTAAACTGTTTGGGAACCGTCCGAATCTTCTGGTTTACAAGGAGGATGTGATGGTGGCCATGTTTAATAACAGGTTATTGACCGATAAAAACCTGAAGCTTCAGGATTTTGACCGCGGGCTTAAAGCGGACTTTGCTACTTTCCAAAGTCTGGACGGGAATTACCGGAAACAGTTTTTTACTTTTGGGAAAGACCTGTTTGAGGCGGTGGATCGGCGATTAGATGGCCTGACGGTTTCCGAAAAGTGGGAGAAACTGTTTACGTTCCTTGCCTATCTTGAAAATCCCCGGTTTTATATTGATCAGAGAGGGTTGGTTCCTAAATTATCGCTTTTGGAAGGGGAAGAACAGCCGGATGCTGTTTCGGCCCTTCGCACTTTTGTAGGGCTTTACCAGAAAGTAACGGCTACCGACCGCCTGAAAGCAGGGCTGAGCGCGAAGCTCCTGAAAGAGATTGCCAAAACCCGAAGCTACATTACAACTACACAGAATAAATTGGAAGCGTTGGTATCCGGGGTGAAAAATGACGAAATCGGGAATATTCTGATGGCCAATCTGCACGCGGTCAGGGAAGGGGATACGGAAGTAGAGTTGTATAACTTTTATACCAATGAACCTATCAAAATTAAGCTAAAAAAGGAGCTTTCATTACAGAAAAATGCGGAGGCGTATTATAGGAAGAGCAAGAACGAAAGAATAGAAACCGAAACTGCGGAGCGGAATCTCCTTGCGGCAGAAAATAAGCTGATGCGTTTGGTAGAAAAGCTGGAGGAAGTGGAAGCAACGGAAGATGTAAGGCAGTTGCGCAACATGTTCAAGGGCGAGACTTCCCTGTCTGCGGATACGAAAGACGATTTTCCCTTTAAAGAATACGTGTACAAAGGCATTAAAATCTGGGTGGGACGCAACGCCAAAAACAATGATCTTTTGTTGACGCGCTATGCGCATAAGGATGACTGGTGGCTGCATGCCCGCGACACTCCCGGTTCACACGTGGTGGTCAAAGATCCCAAGCCGTCAATGGAGACGCTGGAATACGCGGCATCGCTGGCGGCTGCGTATTCCAAACGGAAGTCAGAACAGCTGGTGACGGTGATTTATACCCAGAAAAAATACGTACGAAAGGCGAAAAATCTGGCGCCCGGACAGGTTATCGTGGAAAGGGAAAAAACGCTGCTGGTAGAGCCGAAAGACGGATCAGGTGGATAAGGCCGGAAAGGCTATAAGGGTATCTTGAGGTAAAAGCAGCTCTCTTTGGCCAGAGGAAAAATAGCAGAGCGGCCTGTCTGGGGTTACATCAGTCGCTTGTCCCAGGTGAAATCTTCCTTTTCCAATATTCGGACTTTGGTGAGGAAGTCAGGATGTGAAGTATTGATCAGGTAATTAAACTCCTTAGGAATAATAGCGGAGGGTACTCTCAGTAAGAGTTTCTCCCTGGCCTGATACCAGCGGGAGCCTGTGGCTTGCAAAGTATTGTAATTTTCCAGGCTATGCCAATCGCCCCGTAAATCTCCTACGGTTTGAATGTCACTTTCTTCGGCATTTATAGCTATGACCAATAACGTATAGGTGGTTCCTAAATCTATGGATGACCGGTGTACCACGAGTTCAAGTGCGGACAGGGCCCTTGAACTTCCGGTATAAATAACGTATTCCTGCTCCCTGTTCCATCGATTTGCCGCTCCCGAAGCTATCAGGGAATGTGCGTATTTTGCTTTCCGAATATTGTAAACCAAAAATTCAGGCATTTTCTCCAAATTCCATAGCCGTTAGCCTGCCATCAATAAGCCGGATACCCGAAATGGTTTCGAGGAAATCCATGGGGGCCTTTTGATCTAAGAAGAAGTTTTCTTGCATGAGCCATTTTTCAAACTTGTCTTTGGATTCGAAGACCTCGATGCCGTGTTTGTAAAGCGACAGTAAAAAAACTACGTGTTCCCGGGTGTTGTCTTTAAGCAGCACGTCTTTGGTCTTGTAGTTCCTGAACGTACGGGGAGTGATATTCAGCCATCTCGAAATGACGTCATCGGTAAGCGTGACCACTTTGTCAAGCACCTTGATATAGCTGGTGCCAATGTTCATCTTTGTGGTATAATGATACATGGCAGCAGATTCATTTACCATAGGTAGATCACGAGCAATATCTTTGTATTCTACAGGTTTCATTGGGGACTTTGTTTTGTGGGTGTAAATATAAGGATATTTTTCCGGATGTAAAAGGATATTTTTCCTTATTTAATTTGTATGGGGCTGATTTCCAGCAAAAGTATAATTGTCTGCCTTACAGTATCCAGTTCTTGAAATAGAAATAGTATAGTATGATGCCCACTGTAGCCAGAGCAACCACCAGAGAAAGCCAAAAATGCCGGAAGTTATCTTTGGAAAAAAGATAATATACGATACCTATTAAAATCCATAGTGCATAGATAACGGTTTGGAAGGTATCGTTAAAGTCATCCAGGATGAGATATAGCCCCAGTAGAATAAAGGCTATCCAGGTAAATCTAATAAAGTAAAATCTCATGGCCATACGGGTTCCATTGTGTTTCGTTACAAAGTAAAAGAATTTTTGAGGATAAAGGATGATTTTTTTCGAAAAGAAATAATCAATTGTATTATTTGTTTTAACAATTAATTGTACTAAATTGGCCTTATGAATACCTTTAATAATAAACAGGTAGCAAATCTTCCCCGGCATCTTCGTCAGTACGTGGTAGATCAGCACTATGAAAAATATACGTGGATAAATCAGGCGGTGTGGCGCTATGTGATGCGCCAGAATTACAGTTACCTGAAACATGTGGCCTATTACCCTTATATCCGCGGACTGGAGCAGGCGGGTCTGAGTATTGAACGTATCCCCGACTTGCAGACCATCAATGATCACCTCGGGCAGATTGGGTGGGGGGCGGTAACGGTAGACGGCTTCATTCCTCCTTCGGCCTTTATGGAATATCAGCAATACCGGGTATTGGTGATAGCGGCAGACATACGTCAGTTGGAGCATATTGAGTACACTCCGGCACCCGATATTATTCATGAGAGTGCCGGACACGCGCCCATTATTGTGGAACCCGAATACAATCATTACCTGAGCTATTTTGGCAGTATCGGTGCAAAAGCCATGTTTTCGGCGAAAGATTTTGAGTTGTATGAAGCCATTCGCCGGTTAAGTATCTTAAAGGAAACACCCGGTACGGCTCTTGAGCAGATTGCGGACGCCGAAGAAGCGCTAAGGCTGATTTCGGAGAATATGGGGGAGCCTTCTGAAATGGCCCTGCTCAGTCGGCTGCATTGGTGGACAGTGGAGTATGGTTTAATAGGCACCCTGGAAGCCCCCCGGATATACGGAGCCGGGCTGCTGTCTTCTATAGGGGAGAGCAGCACTTGTATGCAGGAGGATGTGCCTAAACTCTGGTATACTGCGGACGCAGTAAATTATCCCTTTGATATCACGCGGCCTCAGCCTCAGTTGTTTGTGACTCCTGATTTTGCTAACCTAATGGAAGTTCTGGAGGGTTTTGCGGATACAATGGCTTTTCGGACCGGAGGAGAAGCCGGGCTTAAGAAAGCGGTAGATTCAGAGAATGTGGCTACCGTCAGGTATTCTTCGGGCCTGGAAGTAAGTGGTATTTTTACCACTTACCGCGTAGATAGGGGAGAACTGTCGTTTCTTCGAACAGAAGGTTCTTCGGCGCTGGCGTATAAAGGAAAAGAACTGGAGGGGCACTCCCGGACTTATCATGCCGACGGGTTTTCTTCGCCGGTAGGCCGCTTGAAAGAAGGTGGTGCCATTTTGGAAGAGTTTTCTCCGGAAGAATTGCTTAGCCGCGGCATAGAAACGGGTGAGGTGTGTGAATTGGAGTTTGAAAGCGGGATTGCGGTGGAAGGGGTGTTGGAGTCGTCTGTTTTTCGGGACGGGAAGTTGCTGATGCTAAGTTTCAGAGGGTGTACGGTGCGGGATCCGGAAGGTAAAATTTTATTTATGCCGGAGTGGGGCAGGTACGACATGGCTGTAGGAGAGAAGATTGTGAGTGTTTTTAACGGCCCTTCTGACAAATCGGCCTGGGAAGAGATGCAGTATGTGAGTAATCGAAAAACGGAAACCTTGGAGTATGATGAAAAAACGCTGAAATTGCACGATATTTACGGAGAGATCAGGAGGATAAGGGAAGGTGGCTCGGGAAGTTTGACAGATATTTTCCGGATATTGAGAGAAGAATATCCTGACGATTGGCTGGCCGCCCTGGAAATCCGGGAAATTGCCGGGGGAGACCTGGCGCGTGATGTGGAGGCTTACCTCGACTTTCTGAAGGACAATAAAACGGAGTATGCTAAATTAATATGGGACGGATTACGGGTGATCCGCTCAGGAGAATTGTAAGTATGAATATTGTAGTAACGGGAGCCGGCAGTGGGCTGGGCTTCGAAATTGTACTGGAATTTATCCGGAAAACGGAACATAAGGTAGTAGCAGTTTCCCGAAACGGGGAAAACCTGAAAAGGTTACTGGAAATAGCCCGGGGACTGAACCCGGAGTGTACTTTGCTGCCCGTCAGTTTTGATCTTGCCCACGATGATATAGAGTTGCTGGAAGATTTTGTGCTGAAATCGCTGGGTACGGTGGATATTCTGATCAATAACGCGGGTCAGCTGGTCAATAAACCCTTTATGAAAACTACGGCTGAAGATCTGGCCCGCATGCTGGATGTAAACGTGGTGACTCATTTTAAACTTTCCAAAGCACTGGTACCATTGATGCTTCGGGGCGGACATATCGTGAATATCGGGAGCATGGGAGGTGTGCAGGGGAGTGTAAAGTTTCCGGGCCTGGCAGCTTATTCTTCGAGTAAAGCAGCCCTGCATATTTTGACGGAGTGTATGGCTCTGGAACTGGCCGAACATAAAATCAAAGTCAATTGCCTGGCCTTGGGGTCTGTACAGACCGAAATGCTGGAAGAGGCTTTCCCGGGCTACCAAAGTCCGGTACAGGCCTTTGAAATGGGTGCCTATGTAGCAGATTTTGCAGTAAATGCTTCCCGGTTCTATAATGGTAAAGTGATTCCTGTTTCCGTGACTACGCCCTAAGGGGGGAATAAAACATTGTACTGCAATTTTCTTTTGTGAGAAACGAGCTTGCCGCACGTATCATTTCGTTGTGTTCTATAGATTCCAATTGGAGGATGGCTTCATTGGCGAGGTTAACGTCACCTGCATTGGCGGCAAAAGCCAGTTTCATGGCCCGGTTAAGCATTTCGGTTTCATTGAATTTGTCGAGCGAAGCCACCTGGGTTTTGACCTTATCCAGTTTCTCCCGGTAGTCGGGGTTTTGTAGTATGTTTTCCAGGCACGATTCTATAGCGGCATCGGCTTCTTCCAGAGATACATCCGGGTTTACAGAGCCGTTAATCAGGAAAAGGCCCCCGTCCAGGTATGCCATATTCTGGGCAGATATTCCGGTAAAGAGTTGATTTTCTTTTACAAGTTGCTGATACAGGAGAGAAGATCTGCCTTTTCCGGTAATTTCGCCAAACAGGTCAAGTGCATAGTGTTCACGCGTGTGCTTTCTGGGGGTATGGAAGGCTTTGTAAAGGGTTTTTACAGGTACATTGGCTTCGTGGAACAGGTGGCGGGCTTCGGATTGCACCGGTTCGGAAGGGAAATTTTTGGGTTGAATTTTCCCGGAGGGGATATCGCCAAACCATTTGCGTGCAAGTTGTTCTATTTGGGAGGTGGTGACATTGCCGGAAACGGCCAGTACGGCATTATTCGGAAGGTAATAGCGATAAAAAAAATCTTTCACATCGTCTAGGGTAGCTTCTCGGATATGACTGATTTCTTTGCCTATAGTGGGCCAGCTGTAGGGATGTTTTTTATAGATCAGCGGCCTGAATTTCAGCCAGAGGTCGCCGTAAGGCTGATTCAGGTAGCGTTGTTTAAATTCTTCTATGACTACATTTTTCTGAACTTCGAGTACTTTAGGGTCAAAGGAAAGGCCCAGCATGCGGTCGGATTCCAGCCAGAAAGCAGTTTCGATATTCTGACAGGGTAGGGTAATATAGTAATTGGTGATGTCGGGAGAAGTGAAGGCATTGTTACTGCCTCCCGCTTTTTGGAGGGGTTCATCAAAGGCGGGGATATGACGGGAGCCGCCAAACATGAGGTGTTCAAACAGATGCGCAAACCCGGTTTTGTCGGGGTGCTCATCTCTTGAGCCTACATTGTAACATAGATTAAAGGCGGCGGTCAGGCTTTTGGGGTCCTCATGTACGTATACCCGCAGGCCATTCTGCAGTTCAAAGCAATTGAAATCTGTCATACCATGGTTTTGAAGTGCAAAATTACGTAATTTTGGCTTTTAAAGATGTAAATTATGCAATTCAGAATCGGACACGGGTATGATGTTCATCAGCTTAGCGCAGGCTACGAGCTAAGTGTGGGAGGGGTGAAGATTCCGCACAAGGTAGGATCTATGGGTCATTCAGATGCGGATGTGCTGCTGCATGCGCTTTGTGACGCCCTTTTGGGGGCTTTGTCTCTGGGTGATATCGGCACTCATTTTAAAAATACGGACCCACGCTGGAAGGGGATGGCCAGTATCTATTTTCTGGAGGAAGTGAATAAAATGATTGACGCCAAAGGTTATGCGGTAGGTAATGTGGATGCGACATTGATTCTGGAAGAGCCGAAGATTGGGAAGTACATTCCGGAGATGAAAAGGGCAATTTCAGGTTGTCTGGGAATAGAAGTAGATGCGGTTTCCATTAAGGCCACTACTTCGGAAACGGTAGGTTTTGTGGGCCGGAAGGAAGGTCTTGAAGCCCATGCGGTATGCATTTTGTATAAAAAAGAAAAATAGTTTACCGGCCGAAAATAGAAACATTCTAAATTTGTAAAAAATATTTATTGAGCATGAAAGAACTATATGGCTTGGGAACAGCCTTGACCACTCCTTTTACTGAAGATAATCAGGTAGATTTTCCGGCATTAAGGAAACATCTGGATTATCTGAATAAGGAGGGTATTGACTATTATGTAGTGAACGGAACTACCGGTGAATCCGCTACTTTGAGAAAGGAGGAAAGTGCGGAAATCTTGGAATACGTAAAGCAATACAATGGAGGTAAGCGGCCTATAGTTTACGGTATTGGAGGAAACAATACCCAGGGGGTTCTGGATATTATTCAGGCGACTGATTTTACCGGGGTGTCTGCTCTTCTTTCGGTATGTCCGTATTACAATAAGCCTTCGCAGAGAGGGATTTATCTCCATTTTAAGGCCATTGCCGACGCGAGTCCGGTGCCGGTGATCTTGTACAATGTGCCGGGTAGAACCGTCATTTCTATGAGTGTGGAGACCATCGCTGAGCTGGCAGCGCATCCCAATATTATCGGATTGAAAGATGCATCCAGCAGTATTGAAGTGGCCATTGATTTGTCGCGGACGCTTCCGGACGATTTTCTTTTGCTTTCGGGTGACGATAATCTTTTTACAGCTCAGGCCAGTTTGGGGTATAAGGGGGTAATTTCTGTGATAGGTAACGGTTTTCCCAAGGAATTTTATGAGCTGGTACAATCGGCATTGGCCGGAGATTTTGAGAACGCGAAGAAGCTGCAGGGGAAGTTTCTTGATTTTGACACCCTGCTTTATGTGGAATCCAACCCGGTAGGTATCAAGTGTGTACTGGATATTAAAGGCATTTATGACGGGCGGGTGCGTTTGCCCCTGGCGAAGGCCTCCGATGAACTTTATGCAAAAATGGAAGCGTCTATGCGAAAAGAAGGTTTTTTATGAGAACAGCTGTTTTTTTTCTGATTCTGGGTAGTTTTTCCGCCTTTTCACAAGATAAGAGCTGGGACCTTAAGAAGCTGGAAGATATAAATCTCACCCGGAATTTTGAGATGGACAAGCCCTTGAATTTTCTAAGCAATTCCACAGATTACCTGGCGATAGGTTTTCCTGCGGTCATGCTGGCCGCAGGGTATGTGGGAGATAACGCTGCGCTGAAGCGCGAAGGGTACAATATCGCTTTGACTACTGCGGCTACGTATGGGGTAGGCTTTGTGTTGAAAAAGGTGGTAGATAAAGACCGTCCGTATGTGACGTATCCGCATATTAAGAATTACCGTGAGTTTTCGGGGAGCTCGTTTCCTTCAGGGAGTACCGCACTTGCTTTCTCAACGGCTACGAGTCTTTCGCTTTCCTACCCTAAATGGTATGTCATTCTGCCATCTACTTTGTATGCGTGTACGGTGGGGTATTCGCGGCTGCACCTCGGTGCGCATTACCCGAGTGATGTGTTTGCAGGGGTAGCTATGGGGATTGGAACGGCATTTGCCTCACGTAAATTGAATCAGTGGATACGTAATGAATCCAGAAAAGGAAAGCTTAAGCGCCAAAGCGGTGAATAATAAGTGAAGTTATGCAGAGTACAGGTGACGGGGTGACCCGAAAGGAAAAAGTGGTGAAATATTTCAAGAAACTGGGCTGGGTAGGTTTCTTCTTCTTCCTGGGTAAGGGTTTATTATGGATAATTGTACCTTACCTGGCCGCAAAAGGATTGATCAACTGTAATGGGTAATCCTTTTTAAAGATCAAATTTAATGCCCTGGGCCAACGGCAGGGAGTTCCCGTAATTAATGGTATTGGTTTGTCTGCGCATATAGGCTTTCCAGGCGTCTGAGCCGCTTTCTCTCCCTCCGCCGGTTTCTTTTTCCCCTCCAAAGGCTCCACCGATTTCTGCCCCTGAAGTACCGATATTGACATTGGCTATGCCGCAGTCAGAACCCCAAGCAGACAGAAAGGTTTCAGATTCTCTTAGATTTTGTGTAAAGATGGCGGAAGATAGTCCTTGTGGTACTTCATTCTGGAGAGCGATGGCTTGGTCGAGAGTTTGGTAGCCTACCACATAAAGTATGGGAGCGAAAGTTTCTTCTTTCATGACGGGAATTTGTTCCGGTACTTCTATAATGGCGGGTTGAACGAAGTTTCCGCCCAGGGTTTTACCACCGGTAAGGAGTTTTCCGCCCTGGTCTTGTGCTATTTTGATGGCTTTTTTAAAGTTTTCCACGGCATCGGAGTCGATTAATGGACCTACGTGATTGGCCGGATCGAGAGGATCACCGGTTTTGAGTTGTCCGTATGCTTTGACCAGCCGGGCGGTGAGTTCTTCTTTTCGGGAGTGGTGAACCAGGAGGCGGCGGGTAGAAGTACATCGTTGTCCGGCGGTGCCTACTGCGCCAAAGACGATGGCCGGTATGGAAAGGTTAAGGTCGGCGTTTTCCGTGACAATGATGGCGTTATTCCCTCCCAGTTCCAGCAGGTATTTGCCGAGGCGGGAGGAGACTTTTTGGGCTACTGCGCGGCCCATACGGGTACTTCCGGTGGCGGAAACGAGGGCTATATGCTCATCGGTGGCCATGGCTTCACCTATTTGCCTGTCGCCGATAACCAAACAGGAGATGCCCTCAGGAAGATCGTTGTTTTTTAATACTTCCGTGATGATATTCTGGCAGGCGATGGCCGACAGAGGGGTTTTTTCGGAGGGTTTCCACACGCAGGTATTGCCGCATACCCAAGCGAGCATACTGTTCCATGACCATACGGCTACAGGGAAGTTAAAGGCAGAGATGATAGCGATTACGCCGAGGGGGTGCCATTGTTCGTACATACGGTGCTCCGGTCTTTCGGAGTGGAGGGTCAGGCCGTAGAGCTGTCGTGAGATTCCTACGGCAAAATCGCAGATATCAATAATTTCCTGAACTTCCCCCAGTCCTTCCTGCAGGCTTTTTCCCATTTCGAGGGAGACCAGTTTTCCTAATGCGTCTTTATGGCGGCGGAAGGCGTCGCCCATTTGGCGGACAATTTCGCCTCTCCGGGGAGCCGGTACTTTTCGCCAGAGTTGAAACGCTTCGGTCGCGCGGGTGACTGCCTCCTCGTAGTCTTCTACGGTACAAAGGGTAGTAGTGGCGATGCGTTTCCCGTCTGTGGGGTTGTAGGAATGCAGGGGTTCTCCCTTCCCGTTTCTTTTCAGTATTCCGGTAGAGAATCCGTAGTTATTTTCCTGGAGGTGAAGTTCGTTTAAGAAATCTTTCATTGGTATAAATTTTAGCTCTCAGCAGTAAGTTTTGTTCATCGACCTGTAGGTGTGCCGGTTTTCTGATAGTGGCGTGCCACCCGGCTGATTGCTTATTTTCTTTTTGTTCCGGTGATTGCTCCCTGGCGTTTCTTGTGGGGCACCAGTTGTACAAATTTACATAAAAAGTGTGAATAGTGATGTGATGTGTGGGGAGATAATAATATATCGTTTTTTTAGATGATAATTCTTAATATCGTTTAAATATATGATAATTATATATATCATTTATAAAGACGATAATTGTGAATATCGTTATTTCTTATGATATTTTTGATTTTTACAGATTTTTGATATAGTTTTGGTGGAAATTAGGAGGGAAATGGAAGTAGTTATCACCGGGGATATTGTGAATTCGAGGAGTGTGGATAGTGAGAAATGGTTGTTAACGTTGAAGGCTGTACTGAGGGATTTTGGCAGGGAAACCTGCGATTGGGAGGTGTACAGAGGAGATAGTTTTCAGTTGGTGGTGGAGGCGGCCCGGGCGCTGGATGCGGTATTTTATATCAAATCGGCGATAAAGAAGATTCCTCCCCTGGATGTACGCATGGCTTTGGGTCTGGGAGATATAAGTTACAGGGCCACAAAAGTACTGGAATCAAACGGTTCGGCATTTATCTATTCAGGAGAGTGCTTTGACCAGCTTAAGAAGCACACTTTGAGAGTCAGATCTGCTGATTCGAATCTGGACGAAGTACTCAACCTGATGTTTTCCATGGCCGACTTTATTACGAATACATGGAAACCCGTTACTACGGAGATTATCCACAACCGTTTGAAGTATCCGGACATGACACAAAGAAAACTGGCGCAGCTAATGGGTAGAAAAAGCCAGGCCAGTATAAGCGAAGGCCTCAAAAGAGGAGGCTACGATGAGATCAAGAATTTAATAGATTATTTTAAAATCCAAATCACAAAACAATGACTGAACTATCTGTACAACTACTTCTCGCTCATCTTCTGGGCGACTTCGTATTCCAGCCAGCTTCCTGGATCAGGAACCGCAACAAACATAAATTCCGTTCCGCAGCACTCTACTACCATGTAGCTGTTCATACTGTTTGTATTCTGGTGGTGACGGGTTTTCAGTATCGCTATGCCGCGGCGTGGGTACTGATTCCGGTATCTCATTTACTCATTGATGGTCTGAAAGCCCGTTTTCACGGCCGCTTCAATGAACGGTTGCTTTTTTTAACCGATCAAGTGCTTCACTTGCTGATTATCGGGGCAGTGGCCCTCTTTTACTCTCCGGTGAAACCCGATTTTACCGTTTTGAGATCTCCCAAGGTACTGTTGGCAATTACGGCTCTGGTCTTTATTACTTATGCCAGCGGAATTATACTGAAAGTACTGCTTTCCAAATGGTCAGGGGAGATCGGCGGAGGTAAAAAATACCAGGGCATGAGTGAAGCGGGAAAATATATCGGCGTATTAGAAAGGCTTTTTATTTTCTTCTTTGTGGTGACCGGAAGATGGGAGGGGGTAGGTTTTCTACTTACGGCCAAGTCGATTTTTCGTTTTGGAGATCTCACTACAGGAAAAGACCATAAACTCACCGAATATATCCTGATTGGTACCCTTCTGAGTTTCGGAATCGCCGTAGGTACAGGTTTGTTGTTTCGTTACTTTTACGGGCAGATAACCTTGGACTAGGCTGGAAATCCCAACTTCACACTAAAATCCATATTGATATGAAATCCGCATTGTTGCTATTTCTGTTATTGACTACTTTTCGCCACGAACCGCCTGCCTGGGGCTTCTATAGCCACAGTCTGATCAACCGCCTGGCGGTGTATTCACTACCGCCGGAGATGTTGGGCTTTTTTAAAGAACACATCGAATATGTAACCGAGAAAGCTGTTAATCCCGACCGCCGTCGGTACGCCATGACAGGGGAGGCAGAACGTCACTTTATTGACCTGGACAATTACCCGGATTCTGTACAGACGGTTCTGCCTCACTTAAGCTGGAACGAAGCAGTGAAAATGATGGGAGAAGATGTGCTGAGGGCCAACGGTATCGTACCCTGGCAGATCCAGCTCATGAAGTTTCAGTTGGAAGAAGCTTTCCGGCAGAAGCAAACCGCCCGGATATTGCGTATAGCAACCGATCTTGGACACTATATCGCCGATGCGAATGTTCCCCTTCATACCACCCGAAATTATAACGGACAGCTAACCAATCAGCACGGTATACACGGATTCTGGGAATCGCGACTACCGGAACTTTTTAGTACCGATTATGATCTGCTTATCGGGAAAGCCACTTATGAGAGGAATATCCCGCAAAGAAGCTGGCAAGCCGTTTTGCAGGCTCATGCCGCACTAGACAGCGTACTGGCTTTTGAACAAAAACTAACGGAAGAAAGTCCTGCCGATAGGAAGTTTACGGTCGATGAGCGTAACGGTCTTACTGTCAGGAATTATTCCCGTGAGTTTTCCGAGAAGTATCATCGCATGCTGGATCACCAGGTAGAAAGACAAATGAAGCGCTCTGTGAAAATGGTTAGCGATATCTGGTTTACTGCCTGGGTAGATGCGGGCCAACCGGATCTATCGGTCTTCCCCGTTTTGGAGGTCAATCCCGAAGAAGAAAAGGAAATGATGAAAAGCTGGCTGCAGAGAATTCTCAATGTAAGGAGAGAAGCAGATTATTAATGACGACGGGGGTAAGGAATAAAGTTATGTGGATCAGTATCCCTAAAAATTAAAGATCTTTTTTCAGGAAAGTCCGGTAGGCTTTAAAAAGCGGAAGGGCTATCCATAAAATCAATAAAACAATCGAAATAATAATGCCCCGTTCAGAAGCAAAAAACTTTTGGAATATTGCTCCTGTGATGCCCAGCAGTGCAGAAATATCCAGTTTCATTAGGATCAGGATCCGGGCGAGGTCTACCGGATTAAATGCCGTCATGATCAAAGAAGCCTTATCCAGGGGATAATCACTAAACATCAGCAACAGGCTCAGGGCCAATCCGTCAAACAGCAGACAAAAATAGAACCAGATTCCGAGGGCAATACCTATGCCTTTGGCCCTGTCACGTGTGAGGGTACAAGCCAAAAGAGCAAGAGAAACAAAAACAAGCGACAGCAGGAACCCGCACAACACCAGGGTGCCTCCCGCGCTCGTGCCGTCATAAATCCAGGTGGGGATACCCACCCCTATAAAAAATGCAAGACAGAGGGAAATGTTAATCCCCCAAAACTGGCTCATGAATATCGTTTTGCGGCTGATAGGCTGAGCAGATAACAGTTCCAGGAATTCGTACGAGTTATAAAACTGGATGGTGGTGAAAACAATACTTACCAAAGGAACCACCATCAGAATAATATTCAGCAGGCTTAAAACCCCTTTGTTTCCTTCAGCACCGAAACCATAGAATGCCAGGCTGGTGAATAACAGCAGTAGTGTATAACTAAGCACAAAGCGGTTCCGCACAATGTCATAGATCACATATTTAATAACTTTATTCATTGCTTACTTTGTTTAAATTTAACAATAAACCAGATCACTGTAAATATATAGGCAAGGAAAAATACGCCATTGTATATTCCTCCTACCTTCCGCAAGGCGAAGTCTCCGCCCAGGTCACCGTAAATCCGGATCACCAGGCTGGCGTGCAGTCCGGCGAGCCAGATATACATCACCGGGTGAAAAGGCGTGCCCTGTATTCCTACCAAACCCGGGAAAATTACAGGCGCATGAGCCAGAATTACAGATAACACAAAACCAACAAAAAAGGAATGCAGTACCGCATCATAGAGGTAGGAATCGGCCATATTCAACATACTTAGTATCCCGCTTACGGCCAGCCAAAGGTAAGCCAGCAACAGGGCCAGGGAAAGAAAGTGATCATGGCCCCCTTTTTTCAGGTTAAGACGGATAATATCGTGGCGTAACATCCAAACGGCTAGCCCTACCAGGCTGATTCCGAGTATGATCCTGGATCCCTGGTGGTAAAAGATAGCGCTGATAAGCAAAAGAAAGATCCAGAAATATGCTTCATAGAGCGCTTTTTTACCCATAGGAACAATACGGGTCAGGTTGAGTCTTTCCCCCATGATGGTCAGGATAAGAAAAAGTAACCACCCCGCGAAAGCATTAGGATAGGAATTAGTCAGCATGAAAATAATATAGGCCATCAGCTGAAATGCGGCTCCGGTAGCTATGATCAGATCACCCCGCTGTTTTCCTTTAATATAGTTATTGAAAGATATCCAGGCATAGCCTGCACTTCCTGCCAGGAGGCAAAGTACACCGTACGATACCTGATGAAGCATAAAGAAAGGAAGGCTCATGGCCATAAGGATAACGCTAAGCCATGCCCGTTTGTCAGGGTATACCGCTGCCCTTTCCAGGCAAATAAGTGTGCCCAAAAACGAGCCGGTCATGACCAGTCCGTGATGCCCCACGGGCAGGTAAGCACTCGAAGGAAGAGGCTGACCTATCCGTATGATGCCACAGTATATGCCGGTCATCATGGCAATAAGGCCGAGGGGAATCACCATATAGACGGCTTCTTTCATGCGTTAACCAGCTCTTTTTTAGACATCAGGTGAGCAATGATCCGGGAAAGTCTGTTCTCGCCTGTTTCGGCTTTTATATCGCTCATTTTCTTAAATAACCTCAGGTTACCCTCTTCCAGGTACATCATGTGAGTTGCCAGTTCTTCCAGATCGGAAAGGATATGCGAGGTGATAATAATGAGCTTTCCTTTCAGGTTTTCTTCCAGGATTTTCTCTTTGAGAATCTCGCAGGAAAAGGGATCCAGCCCCGCCGTAGGTTCATCCAGAATCAGGATTTCCGGATCAAACAGGAAGGCGAGGGTAGCGCTCACTTTCTGACGGGTACCTCCTGACAGGGTTCCGAGGGGTTTATCGTAAATATCCCGGAGACGGAAAAGGTCAATCAGGTCTTCATCCGTTTTCTGTACCCCGCCTTTTTCCTTCCGGATGTCGCGCATCATTTTTATCAGCTGGCTGATCCTGAGATTTTTAGGGTAGTTTCCTATTTGAGGCATGTAGCCAATGTGGGAGCGATACCGGTAGTCAGAACGGATATCCATACCCTTTACCCGGATGTTTCCTGATGTGGGAACATTCATGCCCAGCAAGGTTTTGATAAGGGTGGTTTTCCCCGACCCGTTAGGACCAATCAGGGCCACAGACTGGCCTGCTTCCAGTTCGAAGCTGATGTCTTTAAGTACGTGAAGTCGCCCAAATGACTTATTTACATTTTCAAAGCTAATCATACGTCTATTTCATTTAGAGGGAATATTGCTGTTTTTACAGGTTTCATACGGGGGCTTTCATCGATCAATAAATCCGGGGTTATACCGGGAATTATTTTTTCTATTTTTTCCAACAAGGTAGCGGTAAAACTCCGGAAGAGCATCATGGCTTGTGGCACTCTTTCTATTAAGACCGAAAACAGGCTGACGGGTCGGAAAGGTATATCGCCTACACCGTTACGGTCCAGGTCATAGCCCTCGTAATTGTCCCAGTAATTATGGGCAATGGTGTTATACGCGGTATTTCCACTGGTCCCCATGTTAAAAGTATTGCGCAAAAAGTTATTGTCTTCCAGGGTATTGGCATCGCAGTTGGCCTGTAACCTCAGGGCAATGCCATTTTCTGAGAATTCGTTTTTTTCCAGGGTAGAGCGGCTGCAGCCGTCCATATAAATGCCTACCGTGTTGGAACGAAACAGGTTATGTTCCATGTGGCTTTCGGATATGTCTTTCAGAAGAAGTCCGTAAGCGCTGGCGCCCCAGTTATTGATAAAGTGATTGTGTCTCATGGTCACTTTCCGGGTGTACATCACCGCCACTCCCGCTCCGTTATTATCAAAGGTGTTGTATTCATAGAGATTATTGTGGGAGAACATAAAGTGAAGTCCGTACCGGATATTTTGTGAACTGTAGTTCTTTTTAACCGTGGAGTTGGTCACAAATTCAAAATACACCCCGTCGCGGTGGCCGGCAATGCGGTTGTTTTCAATGTATACACTATCGCACTTCCATGCATGGACACCGTTTCCGGTGGTTTGCTCTTCTTTGGGAGTTCCCGAGATATCATTTCCTATTACCGCCGAACGGTTGGAAGCCGACAAGTAGACCGCAAAGTAACAGTCTCTGAACCGGTTATTCTTGACCGTTACATTTTCAGACTCCATGACTTTTACGCCGGCATAATCAATGGTGCTGGTATGGGGAACATTCCGGAACTCAATTCCCTCAATATGTATCCCTTTTCCTTTTACCGTTACGATTTCATTGCGGAATCCCCCGTCCAGTACCGGGAAACCCTCTCCCAGTAAAGTAATAGATTTGTGGATCACCATGTTATCCACCGCATATTTTCCGCTTTTAATCAGTACGGTATCTCCGTCAGAGGCCGCCTCCAGTACCCGGTAAAGTTCTTGCACCGAAGAGACAGGGAGTACCTTAGCGGTAACACTGCCGGCGGCCAGCATAAAAAATACGATATACTTCCACATAATCAATTAAATATTTCCTGTAACTGCTCCCAGGTGTACAGCGTAAGGGTTTCGTTTGGTTCTACCGAGGAAAAAGCGGCCGTGTTTCCGCCCATTGGGCTGGCATACTGATCAGATTGGATAAAAAATGCCTTTTCGACATCGAGAAGCTCCTGCGGGTTCTCAAAATTATTTACTACGCGGAACGCGAGTTCCGTATTTTCGAGGGTATGGATATGACGGATCATGCAGCTTATATCGTCGTATTTAAAAACCTTGCCTTTGGAGGTAACGGTTTGTGCGGCGTATTGATCTTCTACAATAGACATTTTACAGAAAGTGCACTGGTCTTCGCCATAATTGAAAGCCTCAGTTTTCGGGGTACAAGCGCCCAAAACGGCCAAAACTATGGTCAGTTTAAGGAAATTTTTCATCTTTTCTGAGTTTAAATTCGTATACAATAATCCAAATGAGGGATAGGCCGAAAGCGGCAAAAATCCAACCGCCAATGTCCGGAATGGAATAGGCACCGAAATTAAGCAGTTCCTTGTAGCCCAGTAAGGGAGGTTGGTAGGCCATGCCGGGTACTTTTATAGGTGCGTCATCGCTGAGGTTGTGTCCGTATTCGTATCCCCATTTCCAGAAGTCATACAGGGCAATCACTGCACCGCTGACCAGGAGGATGAAATAGGCTACTACCCCCTTTTTACTCCTCCACAAAGCGGCCAGAATACCCGTAAGCGATAAAAAAGCCACGCAGTAGGGGAGGATTTTAAATTCGGGAAACATTTCTTCTTTAATATGAGCCATCCCGATATAATGGTTCAGGCCGTTAATGATCTCCACCTGGCCGCTCAGTTTATCAAGCCAGATTTTCATTGTCAGCCCTTCCGGGTATTGGGGAGCCCACAGGTCGATCCGCCAGATCGGCACGAAATAGGTAACCAGCAGGCTCAATGCTCCCAGTAACAAAATCCACCTGGAAGTACCGGAGATCTTGCCCGATATATGCGTATTGTTTTTCATTGTTTTGGGGTTTGAAGAATGTGTATGAAGCGCAGGGAAGAAGCCGTTTCGGGTCTGTTGAGGCTCCGGGCATTCTTCCCGCGTTTCATTCTTCGATAAAGTTATTTACCGGCTACGGCCCTTTCGGCGGCGGCCTCAGGACTGTTGCCCAGTCCCCATTTCAGGGGCACATTGCTGTTGGCGGGAGATACCCGGATATATCCCTGCATTTCCTGGTGTAAGGCCGAGCAGAAGTCGGTACAGTAGAACGGTGTTACACCCACTCTTGTAGGAATCCACTTGTAGGTTTGGGTCTCACCCGGCATAATCAGTAGTTCCGCGTTTTGCGCTCCTCTTACGGCAAAACCGTGGGGTACGTCCCAGTCTTGCTCCAGGTTAGTGACGTGGAAATACACTTCGTCTCCCATTTTGATGCCTTCAATGTTGTCAGGCGCAAAGTGAGAACGGATGGTGGTCATATAGATATGGACCTCTTTTCCTTTTCGCTCTATGCGGGTTTCCTTCTCGCTTTTTGCCGCATACGGGTGCTTGTTTTTCTCCAGTTCATAGATTTTACGCACATTGTCTTTGATCAAGGAAGCCGGGATAGCTTCGGCATAGTGAGGCTCGCCGGTAGTAGGGAAATCCAGGAGCAGCTTCATTTTGTCGCCTGAAATATCAAATAACTGTGCAGAGTGGGCAAGCTCCGGACCCGTAGGCAGATAACGGTCTTTCGTAATCTTATTATACGCAATTACGTATTTGCCATGAGGTTTGGCAGTAGGACCGCCGGGAATGCTCAGGTGACCCACAGAGTAGTAGGTTGGTACCCGGTCAATAATCTCCAGTTTTTCGATGTTCCAGCGTACCAGTTCCGAAGAAACAAACATAGAAGTAATGGCATTGCCTTTGCCGTCAAATTCGGTGTGCAGTGGTCCCAAACCTGGTTTTTGAACTTCACCATACAGCACCTCTTCGTATTTGAGGATAGGAATACCGTCAAATTCTCCGTCATACGCTTTTGAGGTGATGGCCTTTTGCATTTTATCGAAGGAGAATACCGGAATAACGGCGGCCAGTTTACCAGAACCTACAATGTAGTTTCCGGTGGGGTCTACATCACAGCCGTGGGGCGACTTAGGACAAGGGATAAAGTAAAGCATGTCAGGACAATCTTTCGGGTCCAGGGTCATCACTTCTTTAATAAGGGTAGAAGTGGCCATGTGGGTGTCTTCGTCCCACACATTGTGGGTGTAGCTGCCCGGTTCTTTTTTGCCCTTGCCTTGTGCCAGATATTGCTCGGCTTTCTTCCAGTTCACGGCCAGGATATAGTCTTTGTCTTTTTGAGACGCATTCACTTCCAGCAGTGTGCTGGCCTGTTCGGTATTGTAGGTGGAAAAGAAGAACCAGTCGGCCGATTTGCCTTTTCCGGCCCGCGCCAGGTCATAACTTACGCCGGGGGTTTTCAGCTGGAATTTGATGCCCATTCTGCCGGTTTCTTTATCGATGCTGATAAAGCTGATATATCCCTTGAAGTTCTGCTTGAAAGAACTGATAGGCACATCTGCTACATTATCCGGCGGAACGGAGAAGCGGGTTCCCGCTACGGCGTATTCTGTGTTAGCCGTAATGAAAGGGGAGGAATGGTTACCGCCGGAGTTGGGGATCTCGATAATCTCCTCCGTTTTGAAAGAAGAAAGGCTGATCCGGGCGATTCTCGGCGTGTTGTTCCCGTTGATAAATGCCCACCGGCCATCGTGTTCGCTGTTGGTGGTAGAGAGTGCGATGTGGTGGGAGTCGTCCCAGGGAATGAAACCGTGGGAAGTGTTCAGCATGGGTTTGGTTTCTTCGCTGTACCCCCAACCGTTTTCGGGATGCTGTGAAAATACGGCAATGTTTTTCAGGGTTCGTCCGGAGGGCAGACCGATCACGGAAACCTGTCCGTTAAATCCACCGGAAACAATGCTGTAGAATTCGTCGTGAGTGCCGGGGGCCACATATACTTTCTGGGCGGCGTCACCCGCCAGCTCAGAGGAGCCTGCACCCCCGCTTCCGGGTTTACAGCCTGTTTGGGAAACCGCCAGGGCACCTAGTGCCAGGCTGATCAGATAATACTTGGTTCTCATATTAGGTTAAAAAATTATATTTCACCATCGTTTTTGCGCATAAACTCAATTATGCTTCTGGATTCGTCCAGGCTTACGTTTTGGTTGGGCATCCGAATGAGACACTCTTCCAGCATTTTTTGTGCTTCAGGATCTTCTTCCAGCATGATGTCTACGTTTGTAATCATATTGGTTAGCCAAACCGGTGTGCGGCGTTTGGTAATGCCCGCCCAGCCGGGACCCACTATCCGGGTTTCATCCAGGCGGTGGCATGACATACACTTCATGTCATAGATCTCCTCGCCTTCCTTTACCATAGCGGCATCCAGAGGGTTAGAGAGGATGACCTCCGTAATTTCCGTACCGTGAATTACTTCCTGCTTTTCCATTTTTTCTTCATCGAACTCAGGGGAGTCTTCCCTTTGTTTTGCTCCTTTACCGCACCCCCACAGGATGAGAATAAAGAAAACTGCCCACAATGTTTTTTTCATTTTTGTTTACGTTTTAATTAGATAAAAAGATCAAACGAGTTTCTAAAGGTTTTATAGGGCAAAATTGAGATTGGGAGGGCGGGAAAACTATGAGCTACATTTTGAAATAAAATGATAAATGTCATAAAAGAAGATATAGAGGTCTTTATATCTTTGCGATAAAATCTACTTTAAAAAACTACAGAAAATGATATCGAAGACCTGCGGGTATGGAATAAGGGGAGTGGTGTACCTGGCAACGAAGCTGGAGGAAGACAGGAATGTGGGAATTCACGAGATTGCTACTGAGCTGGATATTCCCCAGCATTTTCTGGCCAAAATTTTACAGGACCTGGTTCGCCGGAAAGTAGTGGGTTCTGCCAAGGGACCGAACGGTGGTTTTTTTGTGAAAGAAACAGTGATGGATATGCGGGTGGTGGAGCTGGTGGAGATGATTGACGGCGATGCCTACAGAACCCGTTGCTTTATGGGTATGGAAGAATGTTCTTCGGAGAATCCCTGTCCGCTTCACCAGGACTTTTCGGTTTTCCGGGCCGGGATAATTGACAAATTAACCTCCCGGACGATAAGGGACCTGTGCAATAGGGTAGCTGACGGGCACTCTTTTCTCAGCTATGGTCTCAATTAAGGCTCCAGCTTTTCAAACCGGTATCCCAGCGCACTGAAATGCTCCAGGTAGCGGGGCAATACGTACTCTAGGTTTTTCTGTGCTTTCAGACTGTCGTGAAACAATACGATACTCCCGTTCCGGGTTTTCTGTATGGCGTTTTTCAGGCATTTTTCGGGAGACAATGCGGGGGAGTAATCGCGTGTCAGTACAGACCACATGACCACGGAGTAGTCTGCCAGAATGCGCCGGGCCTGTTCCTTTTTAATTCTTCCGTAAGGGGGGCGGAACAGGTGTGTGTTATAGTATTCCCCCGCTTTCCGGACGTTCAGGAGATACTCTTCTACAGGTGTTTTCCATCCGTTCAGGTGGTTGTGGGTGTGGTTTCCTACGCTGTGGCCGGCGTCTACCACCTGTTGGAAGGTGGCGGGGTGTTTCCGGATATTATCGCCTACACAAAAGAAGGTGGCTTTCGCGTTGTACTTATGCAGGAGTTCCAGTACGCCGGGGGTGATTTCCGGTACCGGGCCGTCATCAAAAGTCAGGTAAATGCAGGGCTCTTCGGCGGGCATACGCCAGAGGAAACGGGGGTATATAATTTCCAGGATACGGGTCATTTCAGTCGGCGTCCTTTCCAGGTATAATTAGTAGGAATTAGTGAAATTAGTCCGAAAAATACAGCATAAAATGGATAGATCATCTGGGTGAAAGGGATAAAGAGCAGGCTTTTTCTTCGGTTAAAAAAGAGCAGCACCGAGGCGAGAAAGATAAACTCGGTGAGAAACCGAAAAAGAGCAATCTGCCATTTTCCGGTGGCGATAAACCAGAGAGTCAGGGCGTTGACAAGGAAAATAAGAATAGCGGTAAGTTGGGAAACCCAATTGTTCCCTGAACGCCATTTCCCCACCCAGCGTTTTCTCTGGTGGAAGAACTGCCGCGGCGTTTCGGCCGCCCGCGTTTCCACGATACACGCTTTGTTTTTTACAAACAGGAGGCTGTCGCGGTCCAGGGCATGTATTTTATTCATAAGGAACTGGTCGTCTCCGGAAGCTTTTTCCCCATTATCTGCATATCCGCCGGTTTCCAGGAAAACCGATTTCCGGTAAGCCAGGTTTGCGGCGCTGCACATAATAGGTCTTTTAAGGAAAAACGCTACTGCTGCCGCGCCCATGAGCGAAGAGAACTCTACGGTTTGCAGCTGGTTCCAAAAGCCTTTTTCACAGGTAAATGTCACAGGGCCGGCCAGCATTTTTACCTCTTTTTTAAGGAACATTCCGGCATAGAATGCAATCAGTTTGGGAGGAAGCACACAATCGCCGTCAGTAGTAAAAATGATACTGCCTTCAGCTTCCTTTATGGCCTTTTCTATTCCCGCTTTTTTAGGTGCGTTGCCCCGCTCCCCTTCTTCGAGATGGAGTATACGCAGGTTCTCGAGTTGTAATTTTTCGGCGTACTCTACGGTTTTATCGGTGGAACCGTCGTCTACCATGATCACTTCCAGGTGGGGGTAGGTCTGGCGCTTTAAACTTTCGAGGAGAGGAACGATATTCAGCTCTTCATTGCGTGTAACCACGATGGCGGTGACCCGCTCATCCGACTGTCCGGGCTCAGAAACCTGAACGGAAAGCCACCAGACAGTGGCCAGGATCAGGAAAAGGCTATAACAGATCAGGAGAATCATTTCTTTGGAGGCTGGTAAAAAATCCCGGCCAGAACCGGTGTAAAAACGCTGAAAAACCAGACTGCAAAGGTAGCGATTAATACGGTACGTTCGTCTACTTCGTACAAACGGAAGAAGTGGAGACTCACTAATTCTCTGAGGGTGAGGTCGCCAAAGGCGTTGAGTCCGCCCCCTACGGTTTTGACCAGGAGGAGGAGATTTATACCGATGAAAAGCACGGCCGTTTCCAGGCGTAGTCCGAAAGCAAGGTAGAAACAGACATATTGGAGGTTGTAGATTACCGTACGTAAAAGAGATAGCCCGATGACCCGATTTTTCAAAGAAAGGGGTAACGAGAGGGCGACAATGTACTTTTTCAGGAAACCCCATCGAGCCAGTGCAATCGGTTGCACACTGTAAAGCACAGCAATCCCGAGGAGGGCGGTGGCCGAGATCAGCGTAGCAGGCAGCAGGAGGTATGCTTCATTTTCCCGGAAATACCACAGAAAAAGCCCGGCACCCCCAAAGAGAAGGGCCGTCCAGGTTTGGGTAAAGCTGTTGTACAGGTTCAGCAGCACGGCGGGAAGCCGGTTTTTTCGCGCGAAATCCATGCTTCGCCCCAGGTAGTCTCCGGCCATAAGGGGAGTTATAACACCCAGTTTCAGGCCCCGGAGTACTTCGTGAGCGGAGGTTGAAAAGTCCCGGTCTTCCAGCTGCCCGCCGAGAATTTTCCATTTGGTGATTTCCAGGTAATAGTTGGGCAGTACCAGCAAAATACCGGGAAGGAGCCAAATGGCGTGCATTTGTTTTGCTATCTCTTTCAGGAAACCGGGAGAGAGGTCGAGTCGGGATACCTGGTATACCAGGAGGCCGGTCATCACTATGAGGAAGACCGTCCTTAAAAACCGGCGAAGATTAGGATTAGATAAAAATTGAACGGTATTTTGCAGGGTTAACTTCAAACAGCGGAGATTTGGAAGCAAAGGTAAATGAAAAAATAATACTGGGCATAGATCCGGGAACAAGAGTGATGGGGTATGGGATTATCGAAGTGAAGAATTCCAAGCTTCGCATCATTCAGTACGGGGTTTTGCGCCTGGAAAAGCTGGGTTCGCACGAACTGAAGCTGAAGCGGATTTTTGAGCGGATTACCCAGCTCATTACCGAATACCTGCCGGACGAAATGGCCATTGAGGCTCCTTTTTACGGAGAAAATGTGCAGTCGATGCTCAAGTTGGGGCGTGCACAGGGGGTAGCCATGGCCGCTGCCCTGGCGCGGGATGTGAACATTGTGGAATACCTGCCCAAGAAAGTCAAGCAGAGTGTGACGGGCAACGGCAATGCCACCAAAGAGCAGGTGGCCTATATGCTGGAGAAGCTCTTCAACCAGACCCTGGAAAAGAAATTTTACGATGCCACCGATGCCCTGGCGGTAGGGGTATGTCATTTCATGCATGCCGGCACCAAGGCCTTAACGGGCAACGGTTCGAAGAAATCGGGCTGGTCTGCATTTTTGTCTGAAAACCCGGGACGAATTAAATAGTTTATTGCCAAATTCTTAGGCAGAACAGGCTAAAAATTTCAGAAAAATATCTTAAAAATATAGGGGCGAAGTTTTGCTGAAGTCTAAAAAGGACCTATATTTGCAAACCTTTTCGGAGAGATGGGTGAGTGGCTGAAACCACCAGTTTGCTAAACTGACGTACTGGA